>JAYUPJ010000211.1:0-14810 GCA_043760195.1 Sphingomonadales bacterium
AGACGAACTCAACATCATCGCCGAACGCCTCAACAACAGACCACGTAAAATACTCGGCTTTGAAACGCCAAACGAGGTCTTTGCTAGACTGGTCGCACAGGCTCAAGCTAATGGCGACAAGTGTTGCGCTTCAACTTGACACCGCCTTGTGCTTCCTCCTTGACAGCCTTAACGACAACTGCGGAGTCTTCCTGTATCATATGTGATCTGATATTTATTGTCTGAAATTTTCCAGAAATTGTAATATTTTTGACCCCGGGTCCTTTTCTAGTTATATTAACATCTACAATTTCACACAACTTTATCTTGCTACCTCTATATTCGATCAGATGAATGCCATCCGACGTAAGGTAAGCCTGATTGGACCACAGCATACTTGCAAAATAGTACCCTCCAAGGATAAAGAATATATATCCTATATAAGGCAGCGCTTCACCAAATATGTTGTAATAAAGACCATTTCGAAACGTACCGGATAAAAGATGGGAATAAATCAGAATAAACAGTAGAATAACTAACACTAAAAGTATTAGATATACTGATCTGCGGTTAACATGTGCTATTATTTTCATAAGTCTACCAGTCAATATGGAAATACTTCCGGAGAGCGATTGCCCAATTCTGAGCTATTGTCGTCCACAAAGTCGTACAGCTGCTCGCTACGCTCGCCTATTGCGCCACCAAGTGCGGCGTCGGCGGCGATGACAACTAACCCGACAACAAATGATCCTCCTAAAGTTTGGGGCGCGGCAGCAGCGGCGATTGCTTCAACGCCTGCGGAAAATGCAATTTGTCCGCCTACGTTGGCAGCCACTTTGTCCGCAGGTGTTCCGGCATCAAGTTGCGACTTAGCATCTAGCGCTGGACCGCCCACCTTGACCGATTTGGCCATTGTTTTGAGAGCGGCAAGCCCGGCACCTTTTTCTCCCGGAAGCGTGGCCGCCGCATTTGCGATGGCACCCTTTGCTGTCCCAACGGCACCGACGATTTCCCCTCCTGTCTTAGTCCTCGCATTCCTTGCGTTGTTCTTGGCTCGGCTAGCCGCTCGCTCATTCCTGAATTGCGTTCGACGACTTTCAGCTAAGCGCCGATGGCAATCACCATCGCAGGGCTTGTTGCGCATCCCCGAAGGATCACTCCCATTAACTGGATCATTGCCGACAACTGATCCGCTTGACGCGGTCCAGTCGTAACGGCGGACATTTCTTGAGGCAAAGCGCGGGGTTACACGGGCGCGCGGGCGGTAAGGCAGGTGCAGTGCCGGATTTGCCCTTGAGGCGGTTTTGAGGACTGCTGCGCAGCTTCCAAAAGGCATGATGTTTTATGGCCGTGCGGGGGTGCGAGCGCAACCATTGATGCAGTGCGGCTAAGGGAGAAGAAGGGGCTGCGATACTTCGTATCGAGCCAGTAATTCAGATACACACCCTACGCACATGTGAATGACGGTTTTCTGCCACTTTTGGAGCGTGCTATTGGGGTGCGCTTTGTGTTGGTGGAGTCAGATTGGCGGTTTTCCGCCATTGCCGGAGCGTGCGGATAGCACGCTCTGTTCCGCCACTTTCATCCTCACTGTAAGACAAGTAGCGCCGCAAGGCATATCCTGCACATCAAGATTACACCCCTATATCTCTTCATCCACCCCTTCGGCTTCAAGCACTGCATCGAGCATGGCGCGGTCGCGCACCAGCTTTGCGCCGGGATGGGTGGCGGCATGGATTTGGGCAAGTTTGGTGATGCTGACCCGGGTGTATATCTGGGTGGTCTCCAGACTCTCATGGCCGAGCAGGGCTTGGATAAAACGGATGTCGGCCCCGCCTTCGAGCATGAGTGTCGCGGCGGTGTGGCGGAGCAGATGGCATGATCCCGGCTTGGCGATGGCCGCGCGCTCGACATAGCCGCGCACCTTCTCCGACAGGCGCTTGGCTTCCAGTGCGCGCCCGTCGCGGCTGAGGAACAAGGTGCCGGGATCGCGGCCCGCGACAAGGCCGGGGCGCACCTGATCGCGGTAAGCGGCAAGCCAGCTTTTCGCGCGCTCACCAAGTGGCACCACCCGGTCCTTGTTGCCCTTGCCCTGACGGATCATCAGCGTGGTGCGCCCGTAATCCACATCGTAAAGCTGCAAGCCAATGAGTTCGCCTCTGCGGATCGCGGTGGCATAGAGTATCTCCATCATCGCACGGTCACGAAGCCCAAGCGGGGTGCCGGTATCAGGCACGGCCAGCACGGCTTCCGCTTCCTCAGCGGTCAGCACGGCCCCCGGCAGGCGCTTTTCGGCGCGCGGAAGTTCCAGCTCGGACGCCGGATTGGAGAGGATGTGATTGGCGCGGGTCAGCCATTTGAACCACGCCCGCACCGGCACCATGCGCGCCGCCTGCGTCCTGAACGTCAACGGCTCGCCATTGCCCTTGCGGTGATAATAGAGATGGCGCTGGTAGCGCTCCAAGATCGGCTTGGTCACCTCATAGGGGGCGGCGATTCCACGCTCGGCGCTCCACAGGATGAAGCTGGTCAGAGACTGCCGCCGGTCCTTGATCGTGGCAGCGGCATAGTTGTGGACGGCAAGGTGATCGAGGAACCGGGCCATGTGGGCGGCAAGGCTATCAGGATCATGTTTGCCGGGAAGCTCTGGCAATGCGCGGCGCGACATGGGCGGTCAGCCCTGTGCAGCATGTGCGTATAATCGGGCAGGATCAGGTGGCCCCTGTGACGCGGCTTTTGGCGGCGGCGCGGGTGTGATCGCGGCAAGCCGCAGGGCGCTGGGGGTTTCGTCCGATTCCGGGTTCCGACCGGGGGGCGACAGTGGCCCGACAGCGCCCCGACCAAGGGGCGACCGGTCGGGGTTTACCCCCGACCGGTCATCGTCATAACCATGTGTGTGCAGGCTTTGACCGCGCAGCGCCGCAACATCGATCAGCCCCATCACGAACGGCGCGCCGGCTGCACTGTCGCCATCACCTTCACCGGCCCATACCAGTTCATAAACGAACCGCGCACCCTCGCGGCGCACCAAGAGATATTCGAGTTCCTCAAGCCGGTGGAGGTGGAGCTTCAACTGGGTATCGCCCCATGCGGTTTCGGTGCGCACGTCGCGCCGGGTAAAGCGGACATCGCGGGGTTGGGTGGATTCGGTGGCGGCACGGGTTTCGACATAGGCGCGAACCAACCGTAGCAGCGCCCGTGTCTGCGGCGGCAACTCGTCAAGCGTGGTGCCAAGCACGGCGTGGGCAAGGGCATTGGCAGCGGCGATGTCATCGAGCGTCGCCTCGATGTAAGTGACCGGCTCGATACCGGGACGGGTGAGTGTGCGCATGGGTCGCTGATATTGGTGCAGCAAGGTGATGGCGCGGATCAGTCCCAGATATTTGCGGTGATCGCGCCTTGTCCGCGTCTTGTCGTCCATGAACGTCAGATGCTCGGCGTAAGGGTTGACCACCTTGACGGGTTTGAGCAGCCGCTGGGCATTGTGGTGGAGGGTGCGCAAGGCGGACTGGGTTTCTCGGGCGGACAGCCCTGCCAGCGTTTCTTCATAGCGCTGGCGGCTATGGATCGCGCGGGTCTGGTCCCGACTCTCGTCGATGGTCAGCACAAGGCAGCGATTGGCCAGCTCTTCGTCGAGGTCGATCGCGGTGGTCGTGAGCATCAACGCCACCGGGCCTTCAACCGCATAATCCTGCGTCACCAAGCGGCCTGTTGCTGGGTCTTTGCCGGTGGACGCAATGGTGAGCGCCCCCTGACTCTGCAACAGCTTCAAGGCATAGGCCGCATGGCGCGCGCCTTCCTCTTCGGCGATGGCGAGGATCTTGTGTTTGAGATCCGCGCCGCCAAGGTAGAACAGGCTCTGCCCGGTCATCGCCGAGTAGGTCACCCGTTCTTCGGGCGGCACCATGTCCAGCACCGCGTCCATGAGTGCCGATTTGCCCGCCGCACTGGTCGACTGGATCAACACCGCCAAGGGCCGGTCGAGCTTGCGGCTAAGGCAAGCCAGATAGACGGTCAGCGCATTCTCGGCTTCGCCCACCACGCCGCTCGCGGCAATGTCGGCCGCGATTGCGCCCATAAGGTCGGGGGCTTTGAGCCATGCAAGGGCAGCGGCTTCATCGGCGGCGCTGATGGTCACCCCTTGGGGTGCCGCCACCGCGCTCAGCATGTCTTCCTGCGCGGCTTCAAGGCTGAGCAGCACTTGCCCGATGTCGCGTTTGATCACATCGGGGGTCAGCCCCAGTTCAAGTGCCGCCTGCGCCACGAACGCACCCCGGCTTTTGGCCGATAGCAGATCAAGCCCGTCCACATGGAAGGCATCGCCACAGCGCACCATCAGGTTGATCTTCATCGCATCGGGCGCGGTATTCCTTGCCAGCCCACGCGCGCGCCACTGGCGCTCGCCAAAGGCCAGCGTAATATCGCGCTCGCCGATCTGCGCTTCCACCGGGGGTGGCGGTGCGGGCGGGATTGGGCCTGCATGGCTCGGTTCGGAGATTTCGGTATCGGGTGTGTCTTCCTTAGCCGCTGTGCAGGGTGGGACGGCGGGAGAAGCAGCTAAGGAAGGAAGTGGGCTGGCCGTGCCGGTGTCGGCAACCGGGGCGTCGGGGATATGGATGCGGGGTCGGGTTTCGGTGCCAGCCATCCACTGCGCTGCCCGTAAGAGCGCGCCCAAGCTCTTTGCCGGTGGGCCGACAGCGAGCGCATAGCCATTGGCATCCATCGCCTTGGGGAAGTTCACCTGATACACGCCCAGCCCCAGCGGGGCGAGCCGTTCAGCTACCGCCGCTGCGCCCTTGTCGCCGCTAGCGTCGCGGTCATAGGCGATCAGCACACGCTTGATGTTGTGCGTCACCAATGCGTCCACGATTTCGTCGGTGAGGCCACCCGCGCCGTAAGCTGATGTCACATTGCGATACCCGGCACACCAGAACGTCATCGCGTCGATCAGCGCTTCGGTGAGGATGATTTCGTCGCTGGCAGCGAACGCGGCGAGGTTGAACACGCCCCGGTGCGGCCCCGGCAGATACAGATGGTCAGGCGTCCCTTTACGCAGATCATCGCGTATCTTGCGGCCATAAAGACCAACGACATGGCCGCTGGCACCCAACAGCGGCACCACCAGCGAGCCGCGCAGATGCTCGTGGCCGCTGTCCCGCAGCACCCCCAAGCGCTGCAACTGCCCCCGCACGTCCGCCCCCGCCTTGCGGTTCGCCGCTGGCATCCGGTAGCCCAAGGTGCGATCCGCAAAGCCGAGCCGGAACGTGTCGATCAGCTCGGAGTGGGTAAGGCCGCGCTTCGCCAGATAGGCCAAGGCTTCCGGGTTCGCCTTCAAGGCGCGGGTGTAATAATCCACCACCTCGCCCAGCAGCTTGCCATCCTCAGCCGCTGACAATGTGGGGAGCTTCACCACCGTTGAACGCGACACCACCGGGGCGCTGCGCGTTGTGCCTGCATGGTCGGGCGCGTAATCGGCGCGAAGCAACTCAACCGCATGGCGGAAGCTCACACCCTCAACCTTCATCACCCAGTCGATCACCCCGCCGCCGCTCTGGCAGCCAAAGCAGTTGAACAGGTTCTTCTCCGGGGTGATGACGAGGCTCGGCACCTCGTCGGCATGGAACGGGCAGCACCCGACAAGATCACGACCGCGCTTTTCAAGGGCAACGCCAGACGACTCGACCAACCGCGCCAGGCTCACTTCAACCCTTAGCCGCTCGATCTCATCATCTGCGATTCGTGCCATAAAACGCAACCTCTCCAAAAACCTGTCAAGTGGGTTTCTTGTTAAATAACTCGCTTTTCTATTATTCGGATTTCGAGTAGAGTCAAGCTCAACCGCAAAAACATGAGGTAAGGGACATGGCAGTATCCACGCGAGATTTTGCCACCATGAGCATCCGACACGAACCCTTCTTCAAAGAGATGGGAAGCCGCATCGCCACCGCCCGCAAAGCGCGCGGGATGACACAGGTGCAGCTTGCCGAACGGCTAGGCGTCTCACAGCAGACCCTCGCCCATTACGAAGTCGGGCGCGTCGGCGTCGGTGCGCCGATGCTCCCCATGCTTGCCGAGATTCTCGATCTGTCATTCGATGAGATTTTGGTCGGGCAGGTCGCACCCTACCGTCCCGGCAAGCGCGGGCCGCCTTCGCATGTCGCCCAACAGCTTGAACGCATCGCCCAACTTCCCAAGGCAAGCCAGCGCGCCGTGGTGCAGGTGCTTGATGCCATGATTGCCCAACACGCCACAGGATAGGGGATAGGATAACGGGGGAACGCCAACCGCTTTCCCCTCAGCCGCCCGGTAGAAGGCGGGAACAGCGCAGAGAGTCTTCCGGGGAACGGCATACGCCGCTTGCCCTTGGCACCGCTTTTTAGCAGCTCTCTACACAGCCACAGCCGCACCGCCGATGTTTAACAGGATTAAACACACATACAGCGCAACTACGTGGGTTCCAAAACTGTTAAACATTTGCAGGCTATTTCCCGCGACCTTAACTCACTGAAAGTCCATAATTTACATGCGGAACTTCCGCGTAGGGTGTGCTACCCCCACCACCATCACACACCGGCACCATCAACCACTCAGGGCAGGCAAGCCAGCATCGGAATGAGCGTTCCAAACGAGGCCCACGGCCTCCAGCCCTGAGTGCCTGCCTCCCCAGATCAGCTTGAGCTTTCAGCCCTTTGGACAACGAGAACCATAACAACCAAGCAGGTCAGATGGATAACAAAACGGAGAACGAAAGTAAGCCAATCTTGCCCCGCAGACTGGTCGAACAAACTCGGCACGATGATATCGACTGGCGCAAGAGAAAACAGCGATGCGGCTACTACCGACGACACGACACTCGGCGCCCGTGATCCCGCAGCATGCCTCGCCAAATAGTATGCGATAAACCAAAGAGTGGCATGAACAGCCATATGCACATAGTACAGCACTTCGCTGTATCCTGGAATGATGAACTGGAAGATAAATACCGCGAGGGACACGGCATAAAGGATCAGCGCTGACCAGGTTCGCTTCATGTTCATCGCTACCTCCTGCGCCTTGCGTGATCCTGAATGGTTCGAGCGCTCGTCGACCAAACGGATCGCGCTGCAGCATCAGCCCCTCCGATTGCTCCTGCTGCCCCTGTTTGTTTCCAGGAATTGCCTTCGCCATAGGTTCTGATGCTGTAATTCCCATTGCCGTCATTAAGGACTTGCCGGACCACGAACCCAGAACCCAGCGTATGATCGTCTTGGGTCACATTGATTACGTACCGCGATCCATCTGCGGATGGCACAATGTAAGACGACACATTATCTTGGCCAAATGGCCCTGGTATATCTACGTCGATAGTGGTCCCTCCGGCAGATGCAGCTCCATTGCCAGGAGTAGGGTGGTTGATTAGCTCCTGTTCGAGAGCCGCCCCGTATTTGGCATCGCCACTGCCAACTGAGTCGGTGTAATCGTAGGCGTGGAAACTTGAGTCGCCTTTATCAAAATCCTCCCACCCTTTTTCGGCAGGAAACGACACAGGCTTAACACTGGTATCTTCTGGTGTGCAGTTTGTGCGATCTCCGCTGGTTTCGCACTTTAACCCCGTCGGATCGCGCCCATTGACCGGATCATTGCCGACATAAGCATACAGATTGACCTGATCCTCATACCCGATCGGATCGGTTTGCATAAACCGCCCCAGCGTGGGTGAGTATATCCGCGCTTTGTAGTAATAGAGGCCCAGTTCGGGGATCCATGCTTGGCCGGTATATTGGAACCGGCCTTGATTGGTGGCGGCAGGTGTGCCCCATTCGTCGTAGGCGTTGATCGCGATTGCGGTTCCGGCGGTGTCGGTGACCGCAACGATGCTGCCCTGATGATTGGAGCGCAGACGGCGCAGTGCGGTGGATGCAACGCCCGCGCCTTCATACCAGATCAGCGGATCGTCGCTGCCCGCGCCGTGGACATAACGGCGCAGCAGTACAGGCGATCCTGTGGCAGGCGCGCTATACTCGGCAACCAGCTCGTCGCCGTCATACAGCATCCGCGTGGTGGTGGCGGCAGTTCCGGCACTGGTTTCATATAGGCGGCCCAGCGGATCATACCGCAGCGTCGCGCTTTTGGGGCCGGAGGATTGGATGAGGCGGTTTTCAATATCGTAGGTGTAGCTTGATGCACCATCAAAGGTCAGGTTGCCATTGAGGTCATAGCCAAACGCCCCGCCGGTGTTGGTGCTGACATTACTATATTGGTTCAGGCCGTTGACGGTGTAACTGCGGTCGACATCGAGTTCGGCGGTGTAAGCATACGCATCGTTGCTGGTGCTGCGCGTGGCGATTTGCGATGCGGGGTTATACGTCATCCCATAGGTCACATCATGCGTCGTCGCCGCTCCGCCCAGATTATGCGCAAGATTGCTCAGTCGGCCGACGGGATCATAGGTATAAGTCGTTGGCACACCGACCGCCATCGATGCCATCAGTCCGCGGTTGTTATACGTCATGCTGCCCAGCGATGTGGCGGCCTGCAGATAGGCCGTCATCCGGTTCAGGCCATCATATTGATAATTGAACAGCTGGTTATCGGGATGTTTGATCTGGGTACGGTTGCTGTTCTTGTCATAAAGATAGCTGAGCGTGCGCACCGCCGCGTCGAGATTATTGACCATCGATGCCAAACGGCCAAAGCCGTCATAGGCGTTGGTGATACCTTGGCCGCTCGCGCTGTCGAAACGCGCATAGGTTTGCAGGCCGCGAAGATCGTAGCCGTAATAGACATCTTTGGTGTGCGTGGGGGGCAGCCCCGCACGTTCGGGAACCACCTTAACTGTGTTGCGGTTCAGCGCGTCATATTGATAGGTGATGACACTGCCATCGCGTTTGCGCAAAGACGTGCGGTTGCCGTTCGCATCATAGGCATATTCTTCGTAATCGGTCGTGCTGACCGTGTTTACATTAGTCTTCGATGGGAAGTTCCAACGTGTCTGACGGTCATGGCCATCATAGGTCATGCTCGCCAGATTGCCATTCGCGTCCTTAACCGACAGCTGCTTGCCATTAGGGCTATAGGTGTATGTCGCGTAATCCTGTTGCAGCGGCGTACCCACCGCCTTTTGCACTCTCAACACCTGCCCCGCAGCATCATAGACGTTCCGCGTAATCCGGTCGGGACCGTTTGTACCCTCCGTGCCAAGCGTACAGGCGCTGGCCGGAAGGCTTGCATAGATCGCCGCATTCATCCGAACAGCGGTGCATTCTAGGCGGCCCACCGCGTCATAGCTATATTGCATCACGCCGGTAATCCCGCCACCCGATCCTTTTGACAGCTCTTTCACCTTGCGGCTCATTACATCGTAGCTGGTTTCTGCCGACGACAGCACTGTAAAGCCGGTCCACGCCGACGGAGCAACAGTTGTCGCTTGCCATGCCGCAAGCTCGCCGGTTTCTTGTTTAACAGGACGTCCCGCCGCATCATATGTCGTGCGTGTTGCAGCAAATTTGAGCGGGCCTGCGCCATCAGGGTCTGGTGCAATCGTCCCTGTCACGCGCCCCATCGCATCATAACGTGTCGCCGACGTGTAAGGCGAAGGAGCCGACTGAGCGTGGGCTGAACCTGAAGCTACCTGAATCGATGCGCCAGCCAAAGCAGCCCACCACCAAAATGTAGATAGCGTCCGGTGCATTTTAACCACACCGATCATGGGCACACCGCTAGATTGGCCAGCGGCGAAGTTTCGCTGATCTTGTGGCCATTATTGTCATAACCATAGCAAGTTCGCTGTGTCTCCAGAGCGCCTGCCGAGTTCGTTGCGGTCACCGCAACACCGCGCAGCCATAGATTGTTCGGACCAGCGTTCGGGCCATAATCAAACTCGCTCACCACCTCGTCTGCAGCCCCGCCTGCGCAACTCGCGCCCGAAGCCGCTGCCGTTTTGCATGATCTTTCTTTCGTCTTCACCCATATCGGGCTTGCTGCTTGGACATATCCGGTATTTGCTGCGTTTTTGGTCCACGCAAATCGCTGCGCATATTCATACCGTGTCTGCGGCGACACACCGCCAACAGCAGGGCCCGTCTCGTTCAACATACCGCCGTGAACAGGATCATACGTGTACGTCGTCGTCGCTCCATTCGCGTCCGTAATCGATGTAGGTTTGCCAGCGCAAGGATTCGGCAAGCAATTAAATGTTTTACTAAGTACACGATCGGGCAAATTCGAACCCGCCTTTGCAATTTTTCTAATTTCAATTATATTTTGGCGGCCATCATAAACATATTTCTCTCTGTTGAATTCAGAATCCGTTTTTTCCTGCATTGGGAATATATCACACTCGTTATATTCCGTAACTATGTTGCAGTAACGATATGTGTTCGTATTCCCCAATTGATCAGTTGTACTTTCTGGACCAGGAGTGACATAATTTGTCGCCCCAAATATATTGAGCGATCTATATTTTCCATATATCACAGACACGTTTTGTCCCAAATTGTCGATGTACGAGCCGCCCATCACACTTGAAACTAAATAATTTCCATCACGATTCCATGTATAATTAAATGTTCGGCCGTCAGAAAACTGCTGAGAGGTTACAATCTTTTCGTATGCATTACTCTGTATCACGTTTGTAACGAACGGGACGTTTGACCCGGCACTATAGATTGCAGACAAACCCGGCCCAATATTGGTTGTTTCTCCACCCTGATCAACGAAACTTGAAAGCCTACTCGCGGTATAATTATAAGTACTCACACGGACTCCAGGCGGGCAAATCTGTTCTGCCGATATGGCAGGCATTGGGACAACGGTTAAGTTCAATGCACATATTTTTGTAACGAGTCCGGAATTGGGATCATATTCGAACAGCAAAGCGTAGCCGCGATTGCTATTTACACTTCGCAGGCGTCTCGGCCTTCCGTCAGAGCCTGGCTTATCATATTCCAATTTATAAATTGTTCCGTTTGGTTCCGCAACTTCCTCAGCAAAAGCGGATTTTGTAGTTATAGCGCTGCCCGTTGTCTGAAATTTTATTCTAGCTCCATCGCCTGAAATGTATGTATATTTTGTGGGCACGACATAACCACTGGCTGTCGAATATTCGAAGTCTAACGTCGCAAGACCGTGATGGGATAACTCCGTGAAGTCGCTCGGACTTCCTGAAGCCACATCGGCGGGACTTGGGGAATATTGGGCGCGAAAAGTGAGAGTTGTAGAATTAGAAATTACCCCAACTTGATAATCATATTGACTGGGAAAAAGTGCTTCGGGAACTGGGATACGTTTCTGCTGAATGCTAATGTCCCAATTATGACTCAACCCACCAAACCAGTCGGTGGATTTAAATGAGAGACCTCCAATCAATGGGGTTCTGGTTAGATTCATCCCATTTTCATCGCCTATATTCAAATCCCGATGCGTGTATATATATTGCCCAGTTCGCATATCGACACCGCCCGGACTAATTGCAAAATCTTCAGGTGCGGTAGTCTCGGGATCCGATGGGCCTGACCCACTTCCACCTCCTATCACCACTGCACTTGGTGTTATTGTGGCCGCTTTAGAGCCAATCTCTTGCGCAAATAATATGCGATTGTGCGCTATTGTTGAGAAAAACACGAAGCAGATAGCAATTAATTTAAAACGGAAATTCATATTTCAATTCACTCCGCAACTATTTCATTGGCGTTTATTCTAAACTGAAAAAAAGGTGTCGGGCACACAATGCAATCACGTCAAGATCTGTGTTTTAAGGCGTTGGAGGTGGATTGGGACAAGCCACGGTCGCCCCGTTGGCAGCGACTTTGTAAATCTTGCGGTTGCCTGCTGCGTCGTAACAGACAGTGACACTCTTGTTGGTGTTTACCGTTCCTGTGGACGATTTCTTGGTGAGCCGCCCCAGCGCGTCATATTGGTAGGTAACCGTCTCTGCTGCATCGACATGTGCGGCGGTTATCATAGATATAGCTATTGCTCCGGCGGCAACTGACGCCTTTCTCAAACGTGCATATAATGGCATAAATATCCCCCATGATGCGCCGCTCGCATCGTTAATGATAACAGCAAATTTCCTCGTTATTACATGTGGCTATCAAGCCATTTCACAACCGTCAATGTTAATGATTGGTATACTATCGTTTATGACCAGCGCAAATGAAGCTGAACGTCAGAAAGTACAGTCGTGCGGCGCATTTGAGTTGCACCACGCATCATCAAAACGTGCTGCATCCACCGTTGCAGTGGGTGCAACTCAGCGGCTGTTTTAATCACATCCGTGGCAAGTTCCTCTTGGTTGAAGGAACGCCATGATCGAAACGCGACCTAGCCCCGCCCAAAGCTCAAATTTAACGCCCCACATCACAACACGCGACCGTTCGGTGAAGCGGGTTCGTGCATGTTCGCCACATTTGCCATACGCGGCGAGTGCCAACGATAGGCAGCAATCTCATCCGAGCAATTCGGAACCTGCCATTAGGCACACGGCCAAGCATGGCCATTGCCATTTCGCAGCAAGAGCTTTTGGACATCAGAAAGTAGATGGTAACGCTACCGGTATCGTCCATCGCGTTGCAAAACTTGCTTTTGCGTGACGTCGCGCACACGCTGAGCCTGTTGGTTCCGCACCTGAATGACAGCGATCTTGTCGCCCTTGGCAATGCGAAGCGCAACCTCCTGGCGTCTGGCTTCGACCTCCTTTGTCGCCTTGGCCGAATCGTCCGGGTATTTCGCGTGGGCAATCGAAATGGTTTGGGCAACTAGACTTTGCGCCCGGCGCAGGTCTGGATCACGAGCATTCTCGGCATGTGATTGGCGCAGGAACCGATCCGAGAGGGCTTTGAGCTTGTTCAGTTCACCTTCGGTCTGCGGTGGCCTTGTACCAGCCTTCTTCCCCTCGCGTCGTTTTTCTCGTTCGGCTAGTCTTTCGCGGAGACGGTCAGCTTCGGCTTTGACGATCTTGGAAGGCGTGTAGTTTTCGACCGCCAACCCTTGCGCGGCGGCGGCGAGATATGCTGCCTTTTTGAACTTGTCGCCGCCGCCTACCTTGATCGACGTCCACCCGTTCGCCTTGGCAATCCGCATAATGTCGGGAAGGGCGTCGATGTTACTGGTTTTAAGCCGGTCGCCCGCAATCCGCACAATCGGGGTCTTGTCGTCGGAGGTGCGATAGAGCTTGTTACCGACGCGCAGAAATTTGCCGGTAAGGTCGTCGGTGATGGTGGGCGGCTCGGACTTGCGCTTTGTTTTTGTCGGGGCAGCCTTCGCCGTGACCGGCTTGGGCTTAACCTGCTTTGGAGGTATTGCTCTGTTGCGGCCCGAAGGCGCGTCTCCTTCAAGTTCATCCGCCATTTTCATTGCCTTCCTCTATGATTAAACTTGGATTGCCGTTGCGATCCAGAGTCACCAGATCGGGATTGAAGCTCGGATAATCTTCAGTGCGGATGTCTTCCGGCCTTATCGGATGGGCAGGATTTCCTTCGAGTTCTTCCGGGGTCATGTCGCGGAACGGTGCAGGAGCAGGTGCCACGAGGATTTGCTTTTCTAGCGACAACACCACAGGCGCTGAAAATGTCCGACTTTTGAAGAAGCGGCTTTTGAAATAGAAAATCTTGCTGCCGACAATCGGCGGGATGCCGCCGCGCAGAAGGATCAGCTTGTCGGGCGGAAACTGCATTAGCTCTTGCGGCAGCATCAACGCGCGGCGTTGTTCTGATATAGATTTTGACCGGTTAGCAAGCCAGCCATTGATCGTCAGCGATTTGGTGACGCTGGCTTGACCAACATAGCCCAGTCTCTCCGAAAGCTCGTTGGCAACCCGCAGCTCTTTGGGGGTGAAGGCGACTTCAACCCCGCAGTTGGCGACGATTTCATCGGCAACATGCTCGCCGTAAACGCCTCGCAATTGCGAGCGCGACTGGATCACGGGTAGCAAGCGGATGCCGTAGCCCGCGACATAGGAAAAGGCGCTGGCGATTACTGAGGCCCGGCCAAGCCGGGCAAATTCATCAAGAATGACCAGCACGGGAACCGGCGTCGCATCGCTCGGCAATTCCCGCACATTCAGATCAATCAGTTGCTGGAACAGAAGGTTGTAAAGCGGAGCGATGCGGTCGAGTTCATCGGGCGACACGCCGAGGTAGATAGAGATATGGCGTTTGCGCAGATCGCGCAGATCAAAATCGCTTGCAGACGTTGCGGCATCGACCAGCGGGTTGAGCCAAAGACCAAGGACGTTGGTGATGGTTTTCTTGATGTCGGCAAAGCTGTTGTCCGAACCACCGGCAAAATCGCTCAGTGCCGTTCGGCATCCCGTAGAGAGGTTAAGTTCGGGATTGGCCAACTCCCTTTTGAAGAAACTGCGCGCATCGCCTTCAGACAAATGGCGATAGATCGCCCCCATCGTCAGCGGTTCGTCGCTGCTTTCCGCAAGCCAGGCACCGACACCGGCAAAGCCGGTGCGCGCGCCATTTGCCCAAAAGGCTTCGCCGCGTTCGGGCGTAAGGAACAGCATCGTCGCGATCTTTTGTAGTTCAATGATCACGTCATTGGGATCGCCACGGTCGATATAGGCCAGCGGATTGTATCGCGCCGTTCGGCCTTCGCGGTCGGTCGGGTTGAACAGGAAAACATCTTGCCCGTATTTGGCCCTAAAGCCAGCGCTCGCATCGTAATTCTCGCGTTTGACGTCGAGAACCACCACCGATCCCTGCCATGTCAGCAAATTGGGAATGACGATGCCAGTGCCTTTGCCCGAGCGGGTTGGTGCTTCGACTAGCACATGCTCGCTGCCGCCGAAGGTGAGAAAACGTCCGCCCCTACGTCCGACGATGATACCCGATACGCTGCGGAAT
>JAYUPJ010000212.1:0-14561 GCA_043760195.1 Sphingomonadales bacterium
CTTAAGCGCGGTATTGACCGCGGCGGGATCACGCAACGGCGGCAGGCGGGCGATCAGCGCGCCGGGATTGACGAAGCGGACCGTGCCCGGCGCGCTTTCAACGTCAATCGGCCCAAGCGACTGGCCATCGACATAAAGGTTGAGCGACACATCGCGCGCCGCCTTCAGATCGTCAAAACCCTCCGGCTCTTCGGTTTCGAAAATCACCGGCTTGGCGGGTTCGGCGGTAGGTGCTGGGATAGACGCGGGGATGGGAGCAGGGGCCTGCGCCCAAGCCGCAGAAGGTGTGGAGAGCAACAGGGATAGTGAAATTGCCCTCAAACTGGTTTCCTATGAAGCGGTCTTTACCGATGGGGGGCATGGCTGAAATCGCAGCAGGACGGCAGTCGCGAACCGCCCTGCTGCCGAAATGGACGGGCGCTATTGGCGACTACCGCACCTGTCACCGCGCCCGTGAGTCAATTCGGCGACAGGGTTAGCGTAAAGGTGTTGGAGTAGGTCCCTGCCGCGAATGTTAATGCTTCTACCTGCATAGAAAGCTTGTGCGCCACACCTAGCCCGCTGGTAGCCGTGCATGTATTAGGGTCATTGGCCACGATGTTGGAAAAACCTGCACTATTTGCCGGCGTGTTTTGGCCAGCAGGAGTAGCTAACGCCACAAAAAGATCCGCTGTGTGTGATCCGTTAACGAGGCTATTTATATATAAGTTCCCGCCGATAGCATTTCCCGGACTTGCGCTGGTGATATTAAGAGAGACAGTTCCAGGGGTATTCTTGTTGAGGCAAAAAAACTGGTCAGCCTGCTGAGAGTTAGAAGCACCGAAGGTGAAACCCGTAAAAACCACATCTTCAAGCCCTACTATCTGCACATAATCATCTGTATTGGGCGCAACAGTAAGTGAGACATTCATTTGCGCCGACGATGTTGGCCCCAATGGTCCATCTGCTGCCATCGCCATTCCCGGCGCGACCAATGCCAGCGCAAGTGCTGCTGTTTTTAATATTTTCATTGTCTTTCTCCTTCATCCTTTTTTACGAAATAATGTCCAGATGCTGCCAATCACGCTGCTGCCCACTACCCCCGCGGCGATGGCCATTGCGGCATGTTCAAAAAAACCCGTTAGCGCCAGTGCGGGGCCAGCCAGTTCAAGCACGGCAACCGCAACGACCGCACCGTTCACGCCCCGACAAACCTGACAATAGGGCCAAGGCGGGATGAATTTCGGCGGACCACCTGTTGGATCGGCGTCCGGATTTACCGACTTGCCAACACGAACCGGAATCGGATCTTGCGGAAGCGAAATGCCCCCCACAAAACCCATCAGCACAGGTAACAATAATGCCATAAACCACCTCCTTTATCAGTTTTAGCTATCCGAACTCGTATTGCCTCCCCACAATGCGGTGTGAGATATTTCGACTATTGTGAGGCAAGCAAAACGCTGAATGTGCCGCTGAAATTACCAACTTTTGTCGGGTCGCCGTTGGGGGCTGGTATAGTGAAAAAGAGCGATGTGTGCTGGGTTGTTTCATTCGTAGTCAAACAGTCAGCCGCGCTATTAAATGTCACCTTCGGCACTCCATTCAATAACTCTCCACCAGTGCCTTGGTTAAACAATGCCAGTTGTGGTAAAATAACATTGCTATTACTTTGATCAACCATGTTAAAAATACCAGTATTGCCGTCTTGCGAAACTGTAATTGTGAGCGATCCAGCCGTATTTCTTAACATGCAAAAAGGGTCTATAGATTGCGTATCGGACGTTTTCTGAATTGATATAGGCGCAATGATATGATCACTCAGACCCACAATCTGGACGTAATTACTTGTGTCCGGAGTAATTGTAATCGAGGCACTAAACGTCCCCGTACTCGTATCCCCCAACGCCCCATCGGTCGCCGCCATCGCCGTTCCTGATGCACCAAGCGCGAGGGCCAGTGCTGCCATCCTCAAATTTTTCATCACATCATCCTTCCATCATCAACCCAAAATCGTGCAGCAGGGCGGGGGTCGCGTCCGCCCTGCTTCAACCTCTCTAAAGAGGGGAAACAGTGACCGTAAATGTACCGCTGAACAGGCCATAGGTTTGTCCGTCGTTTTGCGAGCGGACAATGGGAGGGATCAAGCCTAGCCTATGAGCAATGGTGTTGCTCGATGCCGCCGTGCAGCCTGCGACGCTTTGCATTGTGGGACGGGGAGCGCCGTTGCCGACTTCAAACAATCCTGAGTTATTCACAACGTCAGGCGGATAGAGGAAGATGCGAAAGGGAACATTTTGCCCGGCACCGTCATTCAGATTGAATGCACTGTCACTGTTTCCAGTTTGAGAGATCGTCAGCAAGACATTTCCCGGCGTGGTTCGATTGAGGCAGAATGTGTCTTCAATCGGTAAAATTGCCGTGGCGAAAGTAGTCGCGCCAGTCACCCCACCAAAACTGGCATCATCAAGGCCCAGTATCTGCACCTGCGTGCCAACAGGTGCGTTGACTTGCAGTGAGGCGTTGAATGCCCCTATTGACGTTGGCCCCAGATCCCCATCGGTTGCGGCCATCGCGGTGCCGGGTGCGGCCAAAGCCAACGCCATTGCTATCCGTTTTAGTGCGCTCATCGCAATGCCTTTCATCGATGACCCAAAATCGTGCGGCAGGGCGGGGGTCGCGTCCGCCCTGCTGCAACCTGTGAAATTATTGCGCCGATACCAGCACGTTGAATGTGCCGGAGAAATTGCCGTAGAATTGGCCGGCGTTTTGCGAGACGATTGTTCCCGGTGAGAGCCGCATCGTGTGCGCCAACGTGTTGTTCGACGCCGCTGTGCAGCCTGCGCCGCTCTGTGCCGTGGTGAACTGGCTGCCGTTGCTGGTGCCGACGCTAGACGTCAGAGCAGGCGTAAAGACGGTGATACCAAGGCCAAGATTATGCCCCAAGCCGTCGTTAAGATTATACGATCCGGCATTGCCCGGCTGGCTGACCGTCACCAGAACATTGCCTGCCGTGCTGCGGTTGAGGCAGAAGGTGTTCTCCAGCGTCGGCACGGGTGTGTTGGTCGTGATGCCACCAGTCACCGCCGGAAAAGTAAAATCATCGAGGCCGAAAACCTGAACCTGCGTTCCGGCAGGTGCGTTGACTTGGAGCGAGGCATTGAAGCTGCCCGAAGAAGTCGTTCCAAGCGTACCATCAGTTGCGGCGTTAGCAGTGGCGGGTGCGATAAGTGCGATTGCCAGTGCGGCTGTTTTCAAAAACTTCATTATATATCTCCTTTAGATTTTTGCCGGATCAAAGCGGCGCGACGATGAGTGTGAACTGGCCAGAAAAATTGCCGCCCGAACCTGCGGTAACGGCGCTGACGGTTGTTGGGATGGTGATCGATATCCGGTGATCGATATTGACCGGTTGCCCGACCGAGCAAGCGTCCAACCTTGGCCGGGTTACAAACGTTTGGCCGCTGGTTGTGACGGTAGCGGCGGGATCGCCAAAGCCGTCACGGACATTGAACGCTGTCAGCGGGATGGTGCGTATTTCAGGGGATGGACCGCCCGTGATTGTATTCAGGTTCATTGCGTTGCCATCTGCGACCCCGGCTTGAAACACCGTAACCTGCACATCGCCTTGGTTGCTTCGGGCAAGGCAGAAATCGGTGCTTGCCGTTTGAGCGCCGGAATTACCAGCGGCGCTGATTAAAACAGGCGCAAAAATCAAATCTTCCAAACCGGCAACCTCAACCAAATTACCCACCGGGGCGCTGGCGGTGACGGCGGCGGTAAATGTACCAGCGGAGGTTGGCCCCGGCGTGCCGTCTGTTGCGGCGTGGACAGTGACGGACAGTGCAGCTGCCAATATTGCCAAGGTAGCTTTTGAAACCTTCACGATGTTATCTCCCATTTCAAAAATTCAGTCAAACCCGCAAAGCGCGACACATCTGTCCACGCTTGCAATTTCAATAATTATTGGGGCGCCCGTTCCGGACTGAGGTTGACCCCCAATTCCGGTATTACAACTGGCCATTTAACACGTGCAAAAACAACTGTCTGTCCCATGAATTAGGGACAAGCGTTGTCCCGCGCTTCAAAATAGCGCCTTGCATTCGATAACTATTGGGCCATGCTTGCAGTGAAATACCGCGACATTATGCTTATTGGGGGTTTTAACATGATCCGCACTGCCATCATTGAAGATGACTTAGCTATCATCGACCGGTTGAGGACGGCGCTGGATACAGCAATCGATATCGAGATTATCGGCACAGCGCAAAGTGTCGAAACGGGCCATGCATTGATCGCTGCGGGCGGCTATGACGTGCTGCTCTGCGACCTAGGTCTGCCCGATGGCAGTGGGACCGATCTCATCCGCGCATCGACCAAAATGCATCTAGAAAGCGATATCATTGTCATCACCATTTTTGCCAACCAGTCACGGGTCATCGACAGCATCAAGGCCGGAGCCAAGGGGTATTTGTTGAAGGATGATAGCTTTGAAAACTGCGCAGAAGCGATCCGTGAAATACGGCGTGGTGGCTCCCCGATCAGCCCGATCATCGCGCGGCAATTGTTACGGCGGATGGTTCCCGAACAAGTTACTCGGCCATTAAAAGAAGCATTATCAGGCCGTGAGGACGAGGTGCTGAACCTATTAGCGCGCGGGTTCAGTTACGCAGAGATTGCAGGGCTATTGGCGCTCAAAGGATCATCGGTTGGCACTTATGTCAAACGCATCTATAAAAAGCTTGAGGTCAATTCGCGCTCAGAGGCGGTGTTCGAGGCAACCAATCGTGGGATAATCGATGTTCATTAAGGGTTCGCTCGCGCTCGTCGCATCCCTGTTTTTGGTTATCGCAGCAGGCCAGGTATCTGCCGCAGATCAAACCGGTTACCAGGTGTGGCAATACCCTGAGGGCCCGATGCTGGACTTCAGAGATGGCGACGTTGCATTTTCTGCAAGCAAAACGCCGCCCACAAGCGGTTGGGAGCGCCGATCCATCGCAGAAGTGCCTATGATCCAGGAAGCCTATCGCAGAGTTCCAGGGAATAAGCTTGTCTTCTGGGCCCGGTTCCGCTTTCCGCGAGAAGCGCTCGGCAGCGGTCCCCAAGTTTTCGGCACAGATCATACCAGTGACCGTTTTGTGCTTTACCTCAACGGTGTCGACATTTACCGGACGTTTGTCGACGATGATGACCGCCAGTTCAATTGGAATCGTCCGCGTATAGCGAACCTGCCAGAACGGTTAATGCGGCCCGGGATTAATGAAATTCTGATCCGGGTAGATACCGGTGTCAACTATACACTTCGGCTCGGTGCCGCGCGAATTGCTCCTTTTGCCGTGCAGCAGTCGGCTTACGACTGGCGGTATTTGCTCCGCATTCAGGGGCCGCAAACGGTAAACGGCATATTATTTGTCCTTACCATCGGGGTGATCCTCTTTTGGTTGGTCCGGCGTAAGGAACACGAATTTGGCTGGCTCGCGCTGGTCGGAATTTTTTGGATGTTCCGAAATCTGCATTACTACGTCGCAGTGCCGCCGTTTGACCCCCAACTTTTTTGGGAGTTAACGGTTCATAGCTTGTTTGGTCTGATGATCGCGGTTTACGGCTTCACTGCGACCTTTTTAAACATTCCCAACCGGAGCCGTACCATATTTGGATTTATCGGTGCTGGCGCGGTCATTGCATTATTGCGTGTGTTCGAAGTACAGCAAAACATCACAGATTTGTTGAGCTATCTCCTCGGCTTGCCGCTTGCTTTTCTTGTACTCTGGATATTTTTCAAACAAATTTTAGTTCAACCTTTGGTTGAAAATCTGCTGATGTTTGCTGCGCTAACGATGTCGATTGGTTTTTCGATTCACGATTTAGGGCTGATGATGCAGTGGTGGCGCGGTGCGACAGTCTATTTACAGCCATATGGCAGCATATTTGTCTATTCAGCCTTCGCCTTCGCGCTTGGCCGCCGCGTTTTGTTGGCGCTGGACGTTGTGGAAAACATGAATGTCGTTCTTGAAGATCGTGTTGCCTATGCGTCCGCAAAACTCGCAACAAGCGAAGCCGCTCGCCGAGATCTTGAAGTCTCTCAAGCCGTTAGCCAAGAACGTGAGCGGCTGATGATGGAAATCCATGATGGTATCGGCTCCAATTTGATAACGGCCTTATCATCGGCGGAAAGGCGACAAGCGTCGCCCGAAACCATCGCTGTTTTACGCCGGTCGATTACGGACCTGAAAATCGCGGTGGACTCGCTTGAACCAATTGAAGGCAGCGTTGTATCGCTCCTTGCAAATTTGCGGCACCGGCTTGAACCTGAACTCAATCACGCCGGACTTTATTTCGATTGGCGTGTGCAGGACGCTCCCGATTTGCCTTGGCTCGACGCGGTTGGCGCGCTCCACGTACTGCGAATACTGCAAGAGGCGATCAGCAACATATTATCCCATTCAGGCGCGGATAAGATTATCGTCGAATGCGAACCTTTGCAGCAGGATGGGCGCGCAGGAGTTGCGATCAGCTTGCGCGATGAAGGACGGGGGTTCGATCCTGCCGCACCTACAGCGGGCAAAGGCATCGCAAACATGGCCACGCGCGCGAAGGCGCTTCACGGAACGCTTGGTTGCGATAGTACCCCAAATGCCGGGACCGAGGTTCGACTTTGGTTGCCTGCGTCACTCATGAAGCCTGACCTTGCAGCGTGATTGGCGATGTGTCGGGGTCGAGGCGGTTAATCACCTTGCCGAGCTTCAGTCGAAAAGATGCTATTTACGAGCGTCACCTCAATTTTGTGTTAGCCCACTAATACGAAATACGCCAAAAATTGCAAAATCAGGCGATGAGCTATCACAATATTTAACACACGTGTCACCATGCGAACATATTATTAATAAATATCAATAGGATAAATATACGGCGGCCTGTCTCATAACCTGAAGATCGTAGGTTCAAATCCTACTCCCGCAACCAAAAAAATACATATAAATCAGCTTATTGTGACGCTCGTAAAAAACCTAAAGGTCGCTGGTCAATACAGGCGCATCTGCAGGTTGCGCTGGTCCCATGTCGCAAAGCACATCAACATAATGGCTGACGGTTGGCGCCGTCACTGTCAAGCTGCTCACCAGCTGTCCGTTATTGGGTGAGTTGCCCATGGACATAGACCAGCACCGTCCAGAACAGCCTGATGGTTGCGGCGGGGAGCCGCAGAGCAAGCAGGGGCAAATCGCGTTCGATATGATTGCGGATCAGGTTTTCGCGCCGGGCTGCCCGCAGAGATTATGATGCCCCTCAGAGAGCGATCCGCACTTTCATCCCTCATAGAACCTCTCACCCAATCACTGTGGAGGGCAAGACGGGAAAAATGAAAAGACATTGATTTTCACCAAATCAGCTAAGGTCAGGCTGTCCCAAACTTGGTTTCAATCTCAATCCCGATATCCTTTAAAAACTTGGTCGGCAGGACACCGCCAGCGCAGATAATGACCGCTTCGTTGCGGATGGCGCGGGGGCCTTCTTTCGTCGTCAAAATTACTTCGTCGGCGTCAATCCGTTCAACGGTCGAGTTGAGGATGATTTCAAGGCGCCCATTTGCGGCAGCAGCGTCTACGCGGTCACGATTTTTTGCACGGGCACGGCTGAAGGCTTCGGCGCGGTATGACAAGGTCACGGTTGTACCTTCTTCTTCGGCGATCGAACCCGCCGCTTCCAATGCACTGTCCCCGCCGCCAACAACCAATACATGCTGGCCGCGATATTGTTCGGGATCGATGAGCCGATAAACCACCTTTGACATTTCTTCGCCTGGAACATCGAGCGTTCGCGGTGTGCCGCGGCGGCCAATTGCCAGCAATATGGTTTTGGCGCGATATTCACCGCGGGTTGTCTTGACGCTGAAAACGCCTTGATCCTGAGCGATTTCCTCAACCCGTTCCTCAGTGTGCAGTTCCAGGCCCGTGTCTTTCACAACGCCTTGCCAGAAACTCAGCAGTTCCTCCTTGCTGACTTCACCAAATTTGACTTTGCCAAAAATGGGCAGTTCGGCAGGCGCCGTCATAACAACCTTGCCGCGCGGGAAATGCGCAACTGTTCCGCCAAGCGTGTCTTGATCGACAGTGCGAAAGCTTATTTTTTTGTCCAGCGCGCCAAGACTGGCCGATATGCCCGCTGGACCAATACCAACAATGAAGACATCCAACGTATCACGCGGTGCGGAAATTGACTTGGCTTTGGTGATGGCGAACCCAATTGCCTGACGGCCCTGTTCGACCGCATTTTTGATTAAGCCCATGCCGCCCAATTCTCCGGCAATGAAAATGCCGGGTACGTTGGTTTCAAATTTTGGCGAGACGTAGGGGATATCAACACCGCGCGTGCTGGTTCCGAATACCAACGAGATGGCATCGGTGGGGCATGCCGCTGCGCATGCGCCATGGCCAACGCAATGGGTTGGCTCAATCAATTTCGCCTTACCATCAATAATGCCAAGAATCGATTTTTCGGGACAAGCGGTTATGCAGGCTGCACAGCCAAGGCACATCGACGGGTCAATCACCGGATGCAACGAAGCGGGCTCTGTCAAACCTGCTTCTTGCGCCTCTTGCATGACTCGAAGGGCTCGCTTTGCCTTGCGGCGCCCATTCCAGTGCAAGAATAACCAAATCAGAACGAGCGGGATCGCATAGGTGAGCAATAATGGTTCAAACGTCATGCTACCTATAGCCCTAGCTCCGCGGCCAGCGAGTTTAATTGAGCAAGTTTATCCGGCTTCGATGCGAACGCTTTGCGCGCTAGGTTAAGATCATCTTTGGCTTTGGCATTGTCCTTTAGTACGATGCGTGAACGGATAAGTTTTACCCAGCCATCAATGTCGTCGGGATTGGATTTCAACTTTGCCGCAAGCCCTTCAACCATGCCGTCGATCATTGATTGACGCGCAGCCGCCGGCATTTTTTCCGCAGCAGCTAGGGTCGCGGCATCCGGGCCGTTGGGAATAAATGATTCGGTCGCCTTTGGTGCAGCGGGCGCTGCCACTGCTGTTTTCTTAAATTTCCCATCGATGTTCATGCCAATTTTTGCCGCCAGTTTAGCGGCGCGTTGCTGCAGGTCGGACTGCCATGGAACGTCAGCAGGCGACTCGTTCGACAATGCGATCCATTCAGCGAGAGCCTCGCTTTCCTGTCCGTTTTGCGCCTTGTGCAATGCAAGGAAGAACCGTGCGCGCGGTTCCTTGGGATCAATCTTGATCGCTGCATCAAATTGGGTTTTCGCTTCAAGCGTAACGGCGTCTTTGGCGACTGCGACCATGGCCTCGCCATAGCCAGCGTGGACGTCGGCCCGACCGGGAAGCAATTTCACTGCTGTGGAGTAAGCGATAACCGCTTCGTCAGGACGGCCGGTATTGACATACGACCAGCCCAACATGCGAAAGCCTTCGCCGTCGCTTGTGTCGGTTTTTAGCCGCTCGGCTAGTTTGGAAATCATCGTGCCAACGTCATCCAGCTCGCCCGCTTGGGCTGCGCTGGGCGCGGCGGTAGGAGCTGCGACAACGCTCGTATCGGGGTTGCCAGACCGAAAGGCAATCAACGCAATGGCAATTGCGAGAATGACGCCCGCGCTGCCAAGCAGCAATTGTGTTCGGTCAAATCGAGAGAATAATCCGTTGCTTTGGGCCGAGGCAGCAGGTGGTATTTCGGCAGCATTATCAGAACCCGAGATTTTAGAGCCTGAGTTTTCGATGTTAGAATTTTCAGGACTTTCGCCAATCTGCGTTGGCCCAGAGCCGTTCAAAAGTCGCATTATCACTACCCCAATTGCGATACCCGCAATGCCCGTCAAAATAAGTGCAACCATATTATTCCGTTCTCGAAGTTTGTAATTTAGCGATTTCGCTATGCATGACAAAAAGCGTTTCGCCACCATTGTTGCTGTCCATTAGCTGCAAATTCACTGGTTTTGGCGTCGCACCGATGAATTAATGCGACGAAGCGAGGGTGCATGTTTGCACTGTGTGGTGTTAATTCCATTTGACGATACCTTGCTATGTGTCTTTGCGCATTTTCTTTTGGGCCGGGTTGGCCACGTTAATATTTTAATGTAGGTTACACCAAATGACAACTGTAACTCTAGATCTTCCCAAATCCAATTTTCGCGCATTGTTTACATTGGCAAGATTGGAAGGGCTGGCATCGATATTCACCGGGATATGGGTGACCGGCTTATTGATATATGGTTGGACAAATCGCAACAGTCAGGCGATCAATCCTGAAACGGGCATTGGATATGCGCTGGGTATAATTGGGGGCTGCATGATGTTGTTGCTGTTGTTTTATCCGCTGCGCAAACGGATCAAGTTTTTGCGCCTTACCGGTTCGGTTGGTTTTTGGTTTCGTTTTCACATGCTTTTGGGCTTGTTGGGGCCGGTAGCGATATTATTTCATTCCCGGTTTACATGGGGCGCTTTGAACAGTGCGGTGGCGTTAAACGCAATGCTAATCGTTGCCGGTAGCGGGCTGATCGGCCGGTTTCTCTACACGCGCGTCCACAGGGGCTTTTCGGGCCGCAAGTTGGAAGTGCGCTCTTTGCTCACTGAAATGCACGATGTCATCGAGGGGATGGACCAATATGGGCAATTGGGCGCAAGAACAAAGATCCACCTTCAGCCGTTTGAAAATGCCGCAGTTGTGGCAGGGTCCAGTTTCTGGAACAGTGCATCAGCGGTGATATCACTGGGCGCGAGTACGCGAATTAGCCAGTTTAAGATCAGACAAGAAGCCAAGGCCGAACTGTCTGAATTGGGCATCACTGGCACCCAGGCGCGCCAAGTTAAACGCGGGCTTTTGATGGGAACCGGAGCATATTTTGCGGCCGTTCGCCGAGCGGGCGAATATGCATTTTACGACCGGATGTTGCGGCTTTGGCACATCTTGCATTTGCCGTTATTTTTCATCCTTGTGGCCACCACAATCCTCCACATTGTTGCGGTGCACATGTATTGATGCGACATTGGAGCCGCCTCCTATCGCTGATCGCGTTGGTTTTTGCGGCCCAATATGTGAACGCCCAAAGCACGATGGAAAAGTTAATTACGCCCGGGCCATTGAGCGCGGCGCACGTCAAACTCGAATCCAATTGTCAGTCATGTCATGTTTCGTTTGCGCGCGAAGCCCAAAATGGAAAGTGCCTTGCTTGTCACAAAGGCATAGCATCCGATGTGCAGAAATTTGCCGGTTTTCACGGAAAATCAACGGCGCGATCGCAGTCTTGCAAAACATGCCATAGCGAACATCTTGGCCGCAAATTTGCATTGATTTCTTTTAAGCGGAACACATTCAACCATAATCTGACCGATTACCCGCTGGTCGGCGGCCACGTAAAGGCGACGTGTGCGGGATGCCATGGCAACGGCAATCAATATCGCGGGACGACGACAACGTGCGCGACATGCCATGCCAAAAAAGATCCACATCTGGGCCGGTTGGGACGGAATTGCCAAGGTTGCCACAGCGTTTTTGACTGGAAGAAACCGCTGCCGTTCAACCACGCCAAAACCGGCTTTGCATTGGTTGGTGAACACCGGACGGCATCATGCATGTCCTGTCATGCCGGGCAACGCTGGAATGGATTGCCGCAACAATGCGCCAGCTGCCATGCAAAAAATGATGTCCACCGTGGTTCGCGCGGAACCAATTGCGCCAGTTGCCATTCACCCTCCAGCTGGAAATCGGCGACGTTCAGCCACAACCGCGACACCAGTTTCCCGCTGTCAGGCAAGCACGCGGCGGCCACGTGCGCAGGGTGTCACGGTGCCAACAACACGATCCGCAAGCCGCAACGCACCTGCTACGCCTGTCATGCGAGTGACGATTCTCACAAAGGTTCGCGCGGTACCAATTGCGCCGAATGTCACTCGTCCTCGTCGTGGAAATCGGTTGACTTCAATCATAACAAGGACACAAGATTTGCATTGATCGGCGCGCATGCCGCCACCAGTTGCGCCGGATGCCACGGCGCCAACAATAACATCAAAAAGCCGCCGATGACTTGTGTAGGCTGCCATCAAGAAGACGATTCGCATAAAGGCCGCAATGGTCCCGATTGCGCGAAATGCCATAATAATAAGGACTGGAAAATCACCCAGTTCAACCATGACACGATGACTCAATTTGCCTTAAAGGGCGCGCACAAACCCGTCTTGTGTGAGGCTTGTCACAAGGAACCCACTCATGTGAAGCTGCCTCCGACAGAATGCGCCGGATGTCATATTGATGATGATGCTCACTCCGCGCGAATGGGGACTGACTGCGGCAATTGTCACAATGTGGATAGCTGGAAAGACAAGGTACTGTTCGATCATGAGTTGACGCGTTTTCCGCTCGCCGGAAAGCATGCCGCGGTGACATGCGAACAATGCCATGTGGATAAATCATTCACGTCCAAGGGCATCACTTGCCAATCCTGCCACGCCGATGATCATCATGCAGGATCGCTCGGCGCAGCGCCGGCCTGCGCCAAATGCCATAATGTCAACGGATGGAAAAACTGGTCATTTGACCATGATGTCGAAACGGCATTCACTTTAACTGGGCGGCACAAAGGTTTGATATGTGCCGCATGTCACAAAAAGGGCGCCGAACCAAAGGATGCCCCATCCGAATGCGGGACATGCCATCAGCGCGATGACATTCACGAAGGAAATTTCGGGCCCAAATGTGACAAATGCCACACGACCGAAAATTTCAAAGAAATAATCATGTAGAATAAACTCTCCGGCCCGCTCGGTTGGGGTTACCGTGACGTAGAAGGCATTCTGTCGTTTTATTGCAAAATTGTAACAAAGTGCGATGAGCTGCTTCCTTCCCGCGACGGATGGCACTTATCAATTGGGCATTTTTACTGTAACATTTTGTAAATTGATATAGCGTACACTCACCTTAGACGCATGGTGATTTCGTTCACTAGGACTTGGTTTGTGAAGGCTGTTAGTTTGACGTTAGAGCAATTGGTTTGACGTTAAAGAAGTCAATCATAGTCGGGAAAGCTTAGGGAGGGCCTCGATTGCTGCGAAAGCTATTGCTCACACTTTTGGTGATGTTAGCTGCGGCACTGCTTGTCGGCCCCTTGTCCATGCCTGCGATGGCCAAGCCCAAAGAAAAGTTCGATCATTTCGCCACCGGATTTCCGCTGACTGGTGCGCATACAAAAGTTACTTGCGATGCCTGTCACAAAGGCGGCGTTTTTGAGGGCGCTGCAAAAAGCTGCGCGGGTTGTCACAACAATGTCACGGCAGCGGGAAAGTCTGCCAACCATGTCAGCACCCAGGCGCAGTGCGAAAGCTGTCATACAACCCGCGAGTGGACGATATCAAATTTTGATCACAGCGGCGTGACCGAAACATGTTCATCCTGCCATGATGGGGTCAAGGCCGTTGGCAAAACCGGCAATCATCCGCAATCGAACAATCAATGCGAGAATTGCCACAATACCAAAAATTTCAGCGACGCAAGCTTCGATCACGCGGGCGTGTCGGGCAACTGTGCCAGCTGTCACAATGGCACCAAAGCGTCCGGAAAGTCGCCCGGCCATATTGCGTCAACCAATACATGCGAGGATTGCCATACATCAACGAAAACGTGGAGCGGCGCGACCTTTGACCATGCCGGAGTAACCACCAATTGCTCTTCATGTCACAACGGGACGCAAGCAACCGGTAAATCGGCGACGCATCTTCAGGCAAGTAATGTTTGTGAGGACTGCCACAAAACCGCCGCCTGGACACCCGCCACGTTCAAGCATGACGGAATAACCACCAACTGTGTTTCATGCCATAATGGAACCAAGGCAACCGGCAAATCAGCAACCCATCTGGCCACAAGCAATGTATGCGAAGACTGTCACAAAACCGCAGGATGGACTCCTGCGACGTTTAGCCATACCGGCATCACCGCCAATTGCTCGACCTGCCACAATGGCACGAAAGCGACGGGCAAGGACCCTAACCACATCGCGAGCAACAACACGTGCGAGACCTGTCATAAGACTTCGGGTTGGACTCCAGCAACATTCAGCCACACCGGGATCACTGCGGCCTGTTCAACTTGCCATAACGGGACGCAGGCGACGGGCAAAAATGCCACCCATTTGGCGACGAATAATACCTGCGAGAATTGCCATAAGACAACTGGTTGGACGCCTGCGACATTCAGTCATACGGGCATCACGGCGGCATGCTCGACCTGTCACAACGGCACGACTGCTCCGGGCAAAAATGCGACCCACATTGCAAGCAACAACAATTGCGAGACCTGTCACAGAACAACTGGCTGGACGCCCGCCACCTTCAGCCATACCGGGATCACCGCGAATTGCTCATCCTGTCACAATGGCACGCAAGCGACCGGTAAGACCGCAACGCATTTGGCGACCAACAACACTTGCGAAAACTGCCACCGGACCACCGGCTGGACACCTGCCACCTTCAATCATACCGGAATCACGGCGGCATGCTCGACCTGTCACAACGGAACCACGGCCCCGGGCAAAAATGCGACGCACATTGCCACCAACAATGTGTGCGAGGATTGCCACAG
>JAYUPJ010000213.1:0-37760 GCA_043760195.1 Sphingomonadales bacterium
GCAACGCGCGGGCATTCAATTGAAAGAACTCGTCTAAGCTTTGCTGCCTTTGCGGGTTTGTTTTTTCGTCACGGCGCGCGCCAATTTCAATCCGTTGATCGCGTCCTTATTCCCCGGCAGCAATGTGGTGGCTTTTTCAAACAACTCCAATGCTGCCTTGGGCCGCTGTCCCGATTTCAATAGCACTTGGGCAAAAACCAGTGTCACCATGGGATTGGCCGGATCAATCCGGTAAGCCGTTTCGGCATTGAAAATCGCATCATCATGCTTGCCCGATCCGGAATATGCGCGGGCAATGTTGGCATTCAATATGCTGTCGTTATAGCCTACGCGGGCCCGAAGCTTTTCCAGCGGCGGCACGGCATCTGCCCATCTTCCTTCATCAAGCATAATGTAAGCTGACAGTCGCTGAGCCGACAGATTGTTTGGGTTAAACGTTGTGAATTCGGACAAAATATTGCGGGCATTGCCGCCTTGATTCAAACGCCGGTAACTGTCGACAAGCCGCAACATTACGCCTTCCGAAAAATTGATTTGTTTGGCATTTTTATAGTCGGCAATTGCCGCTGTGTATTGGCCGCGTGCAACCTGTATGTCGCCGGACAGGATATGCGACTCAGGAACGCCGGGATTGGCGGCTTGCAATTTTTTCGCCTCTGCCAATGCTTGATCCGGTATGCCTTCCAACATCAGTGCGCGAATGTACGGTATAGCAAAGGCAGCATTGTCCGGATTTTTTAACGCACCTTTCTCGGCCATACGCAGGGAAAGTGCCGGCGCTATCGAAGCAGCCTTGCGAACCGTAGCCTGTGAAGATTCGGCCAAACCGCCTACGGCTTTTTCACGTTCTCCGGTCGCTTCAAAAGCCCGGGCAGCAATCATCGCGCTGTAACTATCTGCTTGGCCGCGGTCCACCAACGGCTTGATCGCATCCAAGGCATCGAAATTCTCGCCCGCACTTTGTTTGGCCCTTGCCAGCAATTTGCGCGCTTCCAAATTGTTGGGCTGCGACACGACAAGACGGTCGAATATATCCGCAGCGCGGTGGTGATTGCCCAATTGATATTCCGAAATGCCCGACACCAACAACGCGCCCGGCACTTCATTTACCTGTGACCCGGCCAGCGCCAGTATCCTTTGCGCCAACCCATAGTCGCCGGCACGCGCGGCAATTACCGCCTGCATATAAAAAGCCCGGCCGTTCTTGCCATTGAGCGATATGATCTGCCGGACGACTTTGAGCATATCGCGGGCACGGCCGAGCTCGCCCAGAGTTGCGGCATATTCTTCCAATAATGGAATATCATTTGGGTTAATTGCCAAGCTGCCTTCAAACCATGGTAACGCTGCAATCAGGCCATATTGAGAGCGCACCAATCGCGCCCGTAACTCCAGTGCCCGGATGTTCTTATTGTCCAACTGAACAGCGTAATCTGCGGCCTCTATCGCGCCTTTTTGATCTGCGAGTGCCAGCCGGAACGCGCCGATATCGGTCCAAAGCAAACTGTTTTTCCGGTCGAATTTTATCGACTGGTCAAATGCATTGCGCGATTCGTCAATATGTCCTTTGGCCAGCATGACCTTGCCCAATATCCGGTAAGCGTAACCTTTGAATTTGCGGGGTATGTCGTCGCTATCCAGCAAAACTTCAGCCCGTTCCAAATCTCCTTCGAGAAAATGGGCATGGCCGAGCAAATGCTGGATTTGCAACTGATCAATTCCCCGCGCCACAGCCTTTTCAAGCGCATTGCGGGCAGTGGCGCCGTCGAACATCTCCAAGGCGACTTCGGCTTGCAAGACGAGGGCATCAACTAAGCGGGGGTCATTTTTCACCGCATTCATCAGTTCAATCCGCGCCGCACTCAGATTGTTTTGGGCGCGAAATTCTTGCGCCTTGGCGAATGATTCAGCCGCATTTGCCCGGTCATTAAACTTCAAAATCAAACGTCCGCCAAACAGTAAAAGCACGGCAACTGCGACCAGTTGAAGTGCGCTACGAAGTTTGATCTGCTTGATTGGCGGCATCGCTTTTGTTGTCACTAAATCTGAAGTTCATATTGCTTGATCAGGTCGTAAAGTGTCGGTCGGCTTATCCCCAACAGCTTGGCTGCACTCGAAATATTGCCCTCGGTTTGCGATATTGCGCGGTTGATTGCTTTGCGATCCGCTTGTTCACGCGCAGCTTTGAGATTAAGCATCAGGGCGTCTCCGTCCTCGCCGAATTCCAAATCGTCGGCGCTCACGAATTTGCCCTCCGTCATGATCACCGCGCGCTTGACACGGTTTTCCAATTCGCGAACGTTGCCCGGCCAAACCGACTGGTCGATGGCGGTAAGAGCTGACGTCGAAAATCCTTTGATCGAAGGATTCATTTCCTTGGAAAATTTCTTCAGAAAATGCTTCGCCAGCAATACGGAATCGCCAGTGCGCTCGCTCAACGAAGGAATGTTGATCGTGATTTCTGCCAGCCGGTAATAGAGATCGTCACGGAAAGTCTGAGCAGCGATCATCTTGCCCAAATTTTGATGTGTAGCGCAAACGACGCGGACGTCGACATTGATGCCCGTCCGGCCGCCAACCCGCTCAATCACTCGTTCTTGCAAAAACCGCAGCAATTTGACCTGTAACGGCAAAGGAATATCGCCGACTTCATCCAGAAACAGCGTGCCGCCATGGGCCAGCTCGATCTTGCCCTCCGTCATCTTGACTGCGCCGGTAAACGCGCCTTTTTCATGACCAAATAGTTCGGATTCCAACAGGTTTTCAGGAATTGCACCGCAATTTATCGCAACAAATGGCTTGTCATGGCGGTTGCTTGCCTTGTGCAAACCGCGCGCCAGCAATTCCTTTCCAGTACCGCTTGCACCCAGTAGCATCACCGAAACATTGGCGTGGGCAACGCGTTCAATGGTCCGCGCCACCTTCAACATTTCTGGCGAACCGGTAATTATTGATCCCAGCAGCATCTCGCCCGACGCATCCGTCGCATTCAGTTTTGCATTCTGCAATTCCAACGCACGGACATGAAACGCCCGGCGAACAATCAAGTTCAGTTCATCGATATCAACCGGCTTTTGGTAAAAATCCCATGCACCGGCGGATATCGCCCGCAACGCGCTTTCTCTTGCGCTGTGGCCCGATGCGACAATGACTTTGGTGTCCGGTTTAATTTTCAGAATTTCGTCGAGCGCCCTGAAGCCCTCTGTCACGCCGTCGGGATCAGGCGGCAAACCAAGGTCAAGGGTTACAACATCGGGTTCTTCGGAACGCAACATCGCCATCGCCTCTTCACGATTGGATGCACACAGAACCTCAAAATCCTCATAAGACCATTTGAGCTGTTTTTGCAGACCAAGATCATCTTCGACAATCAGCAACTTTGGTTTGACTTCAGCCATGCTATGCAGCCTCTTCTATATGGGCGTATTCAAGTGTTGATTCGGTGGGTAACGACAATGTGAAAGTTGTGCCTTTGCCGATGCGGCTTTCGACGCGCAACGTCCCATTCATCGAAATGGCCAAGGTGCGCGCTTCGTAGGCTCCAATGCCGAACCCACCCTCTTTGGTTGAAACAAACGGTTTAAACAGTTCTTCGGCAACGAATTTTTCGGTCATGCCTACGCCTGAATCTTGAACACTTATTACGACAAAATCATCTTGTAATTTGCAGCGGATTTTGACCGGCGCGCCGTCTTCACTTGCTTCAATTGCATTTTGGACAAGATGACCGATGATTGTTTCTATGCGGGCGAAATCCGCGACCGCCATGATACCTGTTGGAACGTCGGATTCGATCGGATGAATAAGGCGCTTTTCATGCACAGCATTCAGGATTGCCTCGCCCATGTCGAGAGCCTTGGGTATGTTATGCTTGGCTTTGTTATGTTGCGATAACCTTGCCAACAGGTCGTTCATTTTGCAGACCGATGATCGCAGTGTATCGAGCATATCTGCTTGGAAATCGGGATTGTTGGCATGCTTTTCTGCATTGCGGGTCAAGATGCTCAATTGACTGACCAAGTTTTTTATGTCGTGCATTACGAATGCGAACCGCCGGTTGAACTGGTCGAACTGCCGCGCCTCAGCCAACGCATCATGGCTGGTGGCCTCGGCAAGATAACTGGCGACCTGACGCGAAACGACGCGCAACATGTCCAGATCTTCCCAATCAAGCTTTCGCCTTATCAAAGGTTGCGCGAGCACCGCAATGCCAGCCAACGTTCCAAAATGTACAAGTGGCACCACCACCCATGCCTTTTCTTCGTCAAACAGCCATTGCGGAACGGCCCGGGGATCGCAGCGATCATCTGTTCCTGCACGCACTTCTTCCATCGACAATATATGGCTGGAGGATTCGAAAAACGGCAGTGTATGCGAAGTTGCACAATTGGCAGGAACATTGGCAGTGGCCCAATTCCAGCGGCATTGCAGCGTGAGTTGTTTCTGGTCATCCGGCGTAAACAGCAATCCGGACGGGCAATCAAAAATATCAGCGAGCGACTTTATCACACGCTCTTGAAATGGCGCCGTGTCTTTGCTGGGAAAACCAATGGTATCGGCAAAACGCATCCATTCAGCGCGGTAATCATAGCGGTGCTGAAAGAAGTTCTTCGCTATGACAACATTCAACCAAGCGCGAAAACGCCCCGACGGCAACACCAATAGTGCGAAAAGGGACATCCCGAAAACGACTGTAATTTGGGCAAGCCTGACATAGGTGCCGCCCACAAAATCGAGCAACGTCGCCAACAACACCATCCCGATCAAATATGCACCGATCACTGATAGCGAGAACGACTGAAACGCAACTGTGCGTGACAATTGCAACCGCCAATTCTTGTTACGTTTTGAAGCAATCGCAAACACTGGTGCCAGCATGAACATTGCCAAACCGCGAGTGGAAATGAGCTCCGCCGGAATCTCGCGTGTGATGAACGCGATCGTGTATTGATTGAGATCAAACATCCACATCGCCGCCAGTGCAGCCGCAGGAAGGCTAACGCTCCACCGCGATTGAGGCGCTGTTATGGTATACAGATTATGGACCAACACCAATGCACCGACGGCAAATAGCATTCGCAACAGCAACGCAGTTTGAATAACAATGCCAGAAGGAGTTTGATCAAAGATCAATTTCACATTCACCAGATCAACGGCTGATTGGCACAGCAACAGTAGCGCCAACACTGCATAAATTACATTTATCGTCTTCGGTTGTTGGCTGCCATCACCACTGCGTAGTAAAACGAACATGAAACTCAACCATGCCATGTTACGCATGGATTCAGCCAAATGTGCTGCGAAGCTCAATGGCCCCCATGCAATGACGGCGATGCCCCAAACTGAGGTCAATCCGAGCGCACATATCAAAACAATCTGCTGCCGATTGCGAGTGCCATAAGTATGGAAGGCCCAGATCGCGAGCGTTGCATAGCCGAATCCGACCGCTGCGTGCCCCCAGAAATTTAATATGGAGAGCAGCTCCATCATTTATCGCGCGCCTTCCGGCCACAAAACAACGCGCAAAGTCTGAAGCAAAATCAACACGTCAAGAAACGGCGTGTAATTTTTTGCGTAATAAAGATCATATTCAAGCTTTTGGCGGCTATCTTCGATTGATGCGCCATAAGGATAATTGATCTGTGCCCAACCGGTAATTCCCGGTTTCACCATGTGGCGCTCGGCATAATATGACAGTTGATTCTCCAGATCGGCGACAAATTCCGGGCGTTCAGGGCGCGGACCAACGAAGCTCATTTCGCCTTTTAAGACATTCCACGTCTGGGGCAGTTCGTCGATCCTGACTTTGCGGATGAACTTGCCGATCTTTGTGATGCGCGGGTCATGTTCGGATGCCCAAACTGCTTTGCCGTCAATTTCCGCATCGCTGCGCATCGAACGCAGCTTGTTAACAAAATAGGTCTGCCCAAAAAGCCCGACGCGCTGTTGCCGATAAAAAGCAGGGCCCTTACTCTCCAACTTGACCAAAATCGCAAAGAGCAAGATTACCGGCCCGGACAATGCCAATAACAAGGAACTGGCCGCGATATCAAACAACCGCTTCAAGATGGTCGACGCGCGGCGTCCGGATGAAAAACCATCGGAGAAGATTAGCCAGCTCGGATTGACGCTGTCCAAATCAATTCGGCCAGTTTCGCGTTCAAGGAATGTTGAAATGTCATTGACGTGAACACCGGTTGTCTTGATCCGCAATAGATCGGACAGCGGTATGGCATTGCGCCGTTCTTCCAACGCCAACACAACTTCGCTCGCACCCATTTTTACGACAAAATCTGACAGGTTGTATATGGCATCGCGGTCAATCGCTTCGGGGATGACGCGTTTATTCTCGTTCATCGCGATATAGCCGACGACGACAAAACCCGAACCAGATTTTGCCTCCAGATCTTTGATCCGTTGTGCTCGTTTACCAGCCCCCAGGATAAGCAAGCGGCGTTTAAACGCGGCGCCGCCAATCAAGCTACCCAGCAATGCGCGGCTGAATGCCAAAAATACAAATGCCAGCCCCATTGCATACAAGGAGTTTGATCTCCAGAGTGTAATTCCGGGAAAGACAAACGCCATTACAGATTGAAAAATGACGCCCAATGACACCGCGACCATCAAGCGCGCCATTGAAAATCGCAAAGACTGCAGGGCTTCGGGGCTATATACGCCAACAGCCATCGCGGCGACTTGCAGCGACGCAGCAAAGGTTGCGAGTGGCCAAAATCGGTTGCCAATATAGTCTACGGCCATGCCAATTTGATTGGCGCGAATGACCCAAGCCGTTTCAGCAGCAGCGATCAGCAAAAACAAGTCGACGACTGCCAGGAATAATACTGCGTAAGGAATATAATGTTTGAACAGCCTGACCACAGGGGTTTCGCCTTGAAATTGTAGTATGCGTCCTGTTTACACGCCAAAGGTAAAGTGTCGGTTAAATTTACACTGGATAGCAAATTCACTGATTTTTCATTTTGTTACCGCAGCAGGATTAAATTACCGTATGCAAAGCTTGCCGACAGTACACGTTCGGCTAACAAAGTAATTCTATTCCGATTGAGAGCGACTCGCTAACATGCACATAACACCTGTTATTTTGTCCGGCGGCGGCGGTACGCGGCTTTGGCCGATGTCACGGCCAGAATGTCCAAAGCAGTTTCTTGCGTTGACTGGTACGTTGACCATGTTTCAAATGACATTGGAGCGAACGCGGGATCCATCGCTTTTTTCCGCGCCGATCATTGTTGCGGGTGCAGCGCACGGTCAAACTGTCCAGCAACAGTTGGCTGGGATCGGTATTGCTAACGCCAAGGTTTTGCTTGAACCCACAGCCCGCAACACCGCGCCTGCGATTGCGTTGGCAGCATTGGCCGTCACAGATCCGAAAACTCCGTTGCTGGTCATGCCCAGCGACCATGTAATAAACGATGCGGCTGCGTTTCAAAATGCCATCGCGGCGGCACTTCCAATTGTCGAGGATGGCTGGCTGGCGACCTTTGGCATCGCGCCGACGGGCCCCGAAACCGGATACGGCTATATCAAGATGGCGGAGGAGATTGCACCGGACGTGCAGCGTGTCGCCCGCTTTATCGAAAAGCCGGATGCCACGCGAGCCAAGGAAATGATTGATGCGGGCGATCATGTCTGGAATGGCGGGATATTCCTGTTTCGGGCCGATCGTTATCTGGAGGCTTTGTCCATTCATGCGCCGGTTATGCTGGCCGCAGCAAAGGCCGCGATGGAGAATGCGCGGACCGAAGGAGATTTAATTCATCCAGACGCCGATCATTTTGCATCATCACCATCGGACAGCATTGATTATGCGGTGATGGAAAAAGACGGCCGCGTTGCGGTTATTCCGGTCCAGATGGGCTGGTCCGATGTCGGCAGCTGGGATGCACTGTATGATCTTGGCGCAGCCCGGGACCCGGCGGACCATGTCGAGGTTGAAGGCAGCAGAAACCTGATCCGCAGCGACGGTATCCGAATTCACATGGTGGGCGTTGACGACATGATTGTCGTCGCCAGCGGCAATGATGTATTGATCGTGCCCCGCGGCAAAAGCCAGGATGTGAAAAAGATTGTTGAGGCACTGAAGGCAGAAGGCAAGCCGGACTGAAGGCTTTCCCCACCAGTCACAAGCACCGGATACAGGACGAGCGGGAGTTATTTTGCGGTGGAAATTTTTCCCGCTCATTCCGTCACAAACGAAAACGGCGTTGGCCCGCGTTCGTTTTCATTGAATGTCAGCGTCCTTCCTATTGGCGGCGCGCTTCTTTGCGGACATCCGGCGCGGGCGCAATTTTGGCAGCCTAGCCCGATCGGAACCGCTTCCCCGACCTTCAAATCCACTCCGCGCGCGGCGGCAATCGGCGAGGCCAAACTCGCATCGAGCCCCAGACCGACGACAAACTCTGTGTCAGTATTCTGAGCATTACCGGCGTTGGAACCGATGCCCCCTTGCGGATGTACCGCGCGCGACAGTGTGAACCAACGGCTGCCGTCTTCCAGTTGGATCAATTGCCGGATTATGCGCTGACCTTGGCCAAATGCTTGATGCAATGCCCATAATGGACAGCGCAAATCGGTTTCAACCAACGACGACGCGCTGGCACCGGCATAGCGTTTGCTGCTTTGCCCGGCGCGGTCGATACGGATCATGAAGAACGGCAAGCCGCGCGCGCCAACACGCTGCAAAGTGGTTAGCCGGTGGGCCACTTGTTCAAATCCTGCACCGAACCGGCGTTGCAACAATGCCAAGTCATAGCCGGTGCTTTCACATGCGCGCAGAAAGCGGGCGTAAGGCATCATCACAGCGGCTGCAAAATAGCTCATCAAGTGGCGGTGATATAGCCGTTCACTGGCGCGGTCGGCGAAATCGGCACCCTTTACCAGCGCATCAATTTCCGCCTTGGCTTCCAATTGCGCCAATTGAAACGCTACTGCAAAAGTGCGGCTCGAAGGATCAAGCAATTCAGAAAGTTGCAATTGCCGGGCATGCAGATCGAGGCGGCGCAGCCGCTCTGGCATGATATCGGCGGGCAACACCCTAATTGAGATTTGGTGTTTGACGCGCAGCCGTTCGTTGATCGCACCATAAAGATCGGCAGACGTTAATCGCAGTTCATCAGCCAAATTCTCTGCTTGCGCATCCAAGTCGGCAAAATGGTTGCGCCATCGTTCAATTTCGGTGCGAACCGCCGAAATCGCGTCAGCTTCTCGGCCAAATTTTCCGCCTCCCGTTGCAATGCGGTCAAACGCCCGGGCAAATGCTTCGGCGGCGTCGGGCGCTGCTGCGAGCCAGTCATCAATTTGCATGCGATCAACATTCAGATCCGCGAACAAAGGATCGGCCAGCCGCCGCCTTATCGCCTCCGCCCCGCCGCCGGGGGTTGCGCCAGTTAATGTACGCGCATCAAAATCAAACCGGTCGGCCATCCGCAGCATGATCGGCGCAGTCATCGGGCGTTGATTGCGTTCAATCAGGTTTAAGTAAGACGGCGATATTTCCAAGGCTTCGGCCATCAATGCCTGCGTTAGCGCGTTGGCACGGCGAATTCGACGCACGGCGTGGCCCGCGAAAAGTTTTTGATCTACCATAAGTCATGATTGTCACAAACCTCACAGATTTACAAGAATATTTGACTAATAGCGCACCAACTGACATTAAAATTGACAATTTTGACTCGCATGAACGCCCTAGTTTGCGCATTATTGTGCAATGCAGACACCGATTGTGAAAATAAATTGACACTTTCTGCGTTCGATACCGCGTAACTGAAAGACTTATAAATGACGTATCAGGAAAAGATCTCCAACATGAACCAGCAGATGAACTATCAAGATCATGTATCCAGCACCGAAAACCTGATCCAGGTATATAAAGGAACTTGGGCTGGAATCAGTGCCGAGTCAGTTGCGCGTATGCGTTTGCAAAACCGTTTTTTAACCGGCCTTGATATTGCGCGTTACACGGCGGCAATCATGCGCAAGGATATGGCGGCGTATGACGCCGACGCCTCCCTATATACGCAGTCCTTGGGTTGCTGGCATGGGTTCATTGCCCAACAAAAAATGATTTCTATCAAGAAACATTTCGGAAGCACTGATCGTCGTTACCTGTATCTTTCGGGTTGGATGGTCGCTGCATTGCGGTCAGACTTTGGTCCCCTGCCCGATCAATCGATGCACGAAAAAACAAGCGTTCCGGCCCTGATTGAAGAATTATATACGTTTTTGCGTCAGGCGGATGCCCGCGAATTGGGTATGTTGTTCCGTCAAATCGACGCTGCCCGTGACGCCGGGGACACCGTGAAAGAAAAAGAGCTGCAAAGTGCCGCCGATAATTTCCAAACCCATGTTGTTCCGATAATTGCCGATATTGATGCGGGTTTTGGCAATGCAGAGGCAACATATCTGCTCGCCAAGAAAATGATCGAAGCGGGCGCTTGCGCCCTGCAAATCGAAAACCAGGTTTCGGATGAAAAGCAATGCGGACATCAGGATGGCAAAGTCACCGTCCCGCATGAAGATTTCTTGGCCAAAATCCGGGCATGCCGCTACGCATTTTTGGAACTCGGCGTAGAAGACGGAATTATCGTAACGCGCACAGATTCGCTGGGTGCCGGGCTGACCAAACAGATCGCCGTAAGCAACGCGCCCGGCGATTTGGGTGACCAATATAACAGCTTTCTGGATTGTGAAGAAATCGATCCGGCAACTGCGCGCAACGGCGATGTCATTTTGAACCGCGACGGCAAAATGATGCGGCCAAAGCGCTTGCCCTCCAACCTGTTCCAATTCCGTGAAGGCACAGGCGAAGATCGTTGTGTGCTGGATAGCATCACATCGTTGCAAAACGGCGCGGACTTGCTTTGGATTGAAACTGAAAAGCCCCATGTTGAACAGATTGCGGGAATGATGGACCGGATACGTGAAGTCGTACCCAATGCGAAGCTGGTGTATAACAATTCACCATCGTTCAACTGGACACTTAATTTCCGTCAACAAGTTTATGACAAATTGGCCGCAGATGGCAAAGATGTGTCGGCCTATGATCGCGCCAATTTGATGAGTGTGGTTTATGATGGCACCGAATTGGGCGATCTTGCCGATGAAAGCATCCGCACGTTTCAGCGGGACGGGGCCAAACGGGCAGGAATTTTCCATCACTTGATTACTCTGCCCACTTACCACACCGCGGCATTATCGACCGATAACTTGGCGAAAGAGTATTTCGGGGACGCTGGAATGTTGGGATATGTTTTGGGCGTGCAACGTCAGGAAATCCGCCAAGGCATTGCCTGCGTAAAGCACCAGAATATGTCGGGCAGCGACATTGGTGACGATCATAAGGAATATTTTGCTGGCGAAGCGGCCCTGAAAGCGGGCGGCGCGCACAACACCATGAACCAGTTTTGACACTGCGCCCAACAGGAGTTTTGACATGAGTGAACCAGCACGCGCACGCGCAGTTCTATCAACAGAAGATTTGACGTTACTTCGCAAAGCCGTCGCCCATTATATGCAAGCTATTCAGGACACGCCGGAATCGATCAAATTCGGCCGCCTGTATCACCGCTTGGGCAGCGCAGGCGGCAAATAACCGCGCAGATGAATTTTGATTAGAGTTTTCCTGGGGAGGAAAAACAACTGAGCCGCTGGCAGCAATGTCAGCGGCTCTTTTGATGCCTACCGCACTTTTGAGCTACCAATCGCGCTTATGATTTATCAAATATTAACAGCCCGCGCGTATCAGAAGCGTGAATTCAACATTAGAAATGGGTTTCAACGTGGACAATACTCTCAAAGTTTTACTGGGCGTGCTTGGTTTCGCAGGAGTGGTAACATTTTTGGCAACGACGCTAAACACTCCTGACGCGCTTGAGCCCACTCCTGTGGTCGCTGAAGCCGCGCCAAAGGCGACGCCGCAACCACCCGCACCCGCTGACGAAAATGCTGCCGACAACGAAGTAGTCGTCGACGATGAGGATGTAACCAAGGAGGAACTTGACTCGTTCGGGGATCCTTCCGTCGAGTTGCCCGGTGATGAAGAGGAAGAAGGAACTCCCGCTTACAATGGACCACAACCTGAAGAATCAAGCAATTCGTCAGAAGGGCCGCCGCCACCACCTCCGCCTGGTGCAGCGCAATAGCATCAAAGAGCCAAGTCGCTCACTTCTTCATTAAATCCATTGCGGCAGCAGTCAGCGCCTCTGCGCCAACTGCGATGACTTTTTCTGCGTCAGGTTTCCAAAAGGGAGAGTGCAATGAGGGCAATGGCTTGCCCCCTGCCTTGGCCGCATCGAATTCTGTTTGCGGAACACCGCCAACCCAAAAAATCAGGCTTTCGACATTGGCCTTATCGGCCCGGTAAAACTGGCTAAAATCCTCCCCGCCCATCACTGGCGGAGTGGCGATCACTTGCGCCGAGCCAAATCGCGCCTTGAACAAGTCGGCGACAGCGTTGGTCAGCTTTGGAGTGTTGTATGTTGCGGGGGTAAACTCATCTTCGGCAATCGTGATGATCGGCATGCGGTCTTCAGGAACCCCGGCGGCAATCGCTTCGCCCTTGGCAATCCGTTTGATGCCTTCGATCAGCATCTTGCGGGTTTCATCGGAATAGCTGCGCACCGTTAGCAGCAATGTCGCCTCGTCAGAGATGATGTTATGCTTGGTTCCTGCATGAAAACTGCCGACCGTAACCACTGCCGCATCTTGCGGATCGACCTCTCTGCTGACCAATTGTTGCAAGGATCCAACGATCCGGCTGGCGAGCAGGATGGGATCTTTTGTGGTCTGCGGATAGGCGCCATGTCCGCCCACACCGCGCACTTTAATGTCGATGCTGTCAACATTGGCCAATGCAAAACCGACCGTATAGCCAAGAACACCTGCCGGAAACTGTGCGGCATCGTGAAATCCAATGACATATTTGGGTTTTGGAAAACGGGTATATAGCCCATCGTCCAACATCGCCTTTGCGCCCTTGCCGATTTCTTCGGCAGGTTGCAATATCATCACCAACGTGCCCGACCAATTCGTTTTGTTCGCAGCCAGTTGCCGCGCCGCGCCGACCCATGCCGACATGTGTGTGTCGTGGCCGCACGCGTGCATGATACCGGACTCGGTTCCTGATTTACTCACACCGCGCCGTTTCGACGCAAATGGCAGTCCGGTTTGTTCCTCGACCGGCAACCCGTCCATATCAGCGCGGATCATAACCACTGGCCCGGCGCCATTTTTCATCACCGCAACGACGCCGGTTTGCCCAACCTTTTCGGTTACCACAAAGCCCAATTTGCGCGCCTCAGCAGCAAGTTTAGCCGCTGTCTTATATTCTTGAAAGCTGAGTTCGGGATTGGCATGCAAGTCACGATACAAGGTCATCAACGAGGGCATGTCGGCCGAAATCGCCTGCTTTATCGTATCGGCATTGGCGGCATTTGGTAGGGCAATTGCCCCCATTGCTGCTGCACAAAGAAAAGTCCATTTCATATCTCGTTCCCCGTCTATTCTCTCATTCCGGCCAAGTTAGCGTAATCTACTGCGCCGTCCATCCGCCATCGACGGACAGGTTTGCACCGGTGATCGCGCTCGCCTCTTCACGGCACAGAAACAGCCCCAGTGCGGCGACTTGTTCGATTGTGACAAACTTCTTTTGTGGTTGGTTGGCAAGCAGAACATCGTTCATCACCTGTTCCCGCGTCAATCCGCGCGCCTTCATCGTACCGGGTATCTGCCCCTCAACCAGCGGCGTCCAAACATAGCCCGGGCTGATGATATTGGCGGTAATGCCTTGTTGCGCCACCTCCAACGCCACGGTCTTGGTAAATCCAGCGATCCCGTGTTTCGCCGCGTTATAGGCGCTTTTATAGGGGCTGGCGACTTTACTGTGCATCGATCCGGTGCAGATTATCCGGCCCCAACCCTTTGCCTTCATGCCCGGCAACGCCGCCGCAGTGGCATGAAACGCACTAGACAAAATTATCGAAATAATCGCATCCCATTTGTCCGCCGGAAATTCATCAACCGCAGCAACATGCTGGATACCGGCGTTGTTGATTAATATGTCGGGCCCGCCAAATTCCGCAGTGCAATCCGCCACCATCGCGCGAATTTCGTCAGGCTTGGTCATATCGGCGGGCGAGTAACTTGCCCCTTCCCCGCTGAGCACCTTTAACTCATCAACATATTTGGCAATTTCCGCTGCATCGCCAAAGCCGTTCAGCATAACCGATGCGCCTTCTGAGGCCAACGCGCGGGCATAGCCAAGCCCAATGCCCGACGTGGACCCTGTTACCAATGCCGTCTTTCCGGATAAAAACATTTTCAACGATTACCTTTCTGGGACGCAAACTGCTTTTGTTATTCCTTGCGCTTTTCCATCAAAACCGCAATGCTGATTCCACTGGTTTTTTGGGAGAATATGCATGCGCCTCGACGATCTTGATCCAAGTGACAATGTTCGAGATTTAGGGACCGGAAGCGGCGGCGGTTTTGGTGGCGGCTTTGGCGGAGGCGGTGGCATTGGTTCGCTGCTAATCGGACTATTGCCGTTGCTGTTGGGCCGCAAACTTGGCTGCGGAACACTCGCGATCATCGCCGTCGTCGGATATTTCGTTCTTTCCAGCGGCATTCTCAACTTTGGCGGTGCGGGCATGCCAGCGGGTCAAGAGAGCCAAGCAACAGCAAGCGGGCAAGCTGCGTGTGACACGCAAGATGAATTGTTCGCCTGCCGCGTGCTCAAATCAACCGAGAATACTTGGACCGAATTGTTCCGCGCAGGCGGTCAGCAATATGTACCAACGACGTTGAATTTCTTCTCACGATTTGGCCAATCGGGCTGCGGCGCGGCTCAATCGGCGATGGGGCCATTTTATTGCCCCACAGATAAAGGCGTTTATCTCGACACGACATTCTTTCAGCAAATGCAGCAGCAGATGAAGGCTGGCGGTGATTTTGCCCAGGCTTATGTGATCGCACATGAGGTCGGCCATCATGTCCAGAACATCACCGGTGTTGCCGACCGCGTTCGTCAAGCGCAATCGCGGGCTAGCCAAGACCAAGGCAATGCGCTGCAAGTGCGGATGGAATTGCAGGCAGATTGCTTTGCCGGTGTCTGGGCGGCGCGCAATGCTGAACGCATGGAGCCCGGAGATCTGCAAGAAGGCATGACTGCCGCGAATGCAATTGGCGACGATACATTGATGCGCCAATCCGGCCAGAACCCTGTTGAAAGCATGTTTACGCACGGGACATCGGAACAACGTATGGAGGCGCTGAAACGCGGCTTGCAATCGGGTCAGCCCAATGCGTGCAACTATTTTCAGGGCGTGCTTTAGCTTCCTAACTGTTCGCGCTGAACTTGCCGAAGTCAGAAAGCTCCCGCATGTATGCACGCCGACAAGTCCAGCACGAATGGAACAGTAATTGCGTTTAACAGATTGCCACAATGTCGAAGACTTTCGCCGGTTGGCCAAGTCACGCCTGCCTTCGCCGATCTTTAACTACATCGACGGCGCGGCGGATGATGAACGGACAAAGGACCGCAACACATCGGCCTTTGATGATTGCGCCCTTATTCCCAATGTACTTGCCGGAGTGTCGGAAATCGACATGGGCGTGACCGTGATGGGCAAGCGGATCGCGATGCCGTTGATGTTATCGCCAACCGCATTGCAGCGCCTGTTCCATTGGCAAGGAGAACGCGCTGTCGCACGCACCGCGCAGGATTTCGGGACATGGTTCGGGATATCATCACTCGCCACGATCAGCATCGAAGAAGTTGGCGAAACGATCACCTCGCCAAAAATGTTTCAGCTTTATATCCATAAGGACAAAGGCCTGAACACGTCGATGATTGAACGCTGTAAGGCGGCCAAATTTGATGCCATCGCGCTGACCGTTGACACTATTGTGTCGGGCAACCGCGAAAGATGCCTGCGCAGCGGGTTTACTTCACCGCCGCGATTTACCCCGGCATCGGTATTAAGCTATGCCATCCACCCGAGCTGGGCGCTGAACTATATGTTTCGCGAAAAATTTGCGCTGCCCAATCTGGAAACACATGTCGACGCCGGAACCAATGTCGCGGTATCGGTGGCGGATTACTTCAACACCATGCTCGACCAGGCGATGGATTGGAAAATGGCCGAGAAAGTCCGCAGCGATTGGGGCGGCGAGTTTTGCCTGAAAGGCATCATGTCGGTCGAGGATGCCAAGCGGGCCGTCGATATCGGCGCGACCGCAATCATGGTGTCGAACCATGGCGGACGGCAACTCGACGGATCACGATCGCCGTTTGACCAGATTTCCGAAATTGTCGATGCAGTGGGCGGCAAGATTGACATCATTTGCGACGGCGGCATTCGGCGCGGCAGTCACGTCCTGAAAGCAATCGCCGCCGGAGCAACGGCATGCTCCGGCGGCAGGTTGTACTTATACGCACTGGCCGCAGCAGGCGAACCGGGCGTCCGGCGCATTGTTGGCAAGCTGTATGACGAGATCGAACGCGACATGAAACTCATGGGCGTCCGATCTGTCGGGGAACTCAATCGTTCGATGTTGCGCTGGCGGTAGGGCGGCCATCGAACGCTTCATCGGTGGTTACCCGCTTTGCACCCCAGTCAATGGCGCGGGTTGTCCACATCACGACCGCCAGTGCAACAAACAACAGCAGCGAGCCGATGATCAGCGAATAGGCTTCCAAATTCAGCAGCACATATAGCGTCGCGTAAAGTCCGGTCAGCAACCCGCCAATCACCTTAGCCCGCTGCCAGCTTTTCAAAACGGCGGCTGAATAGGCGGTCAACAGCCCGGTGATTGCGCCTGCTGCGATCATATAAGCCCACATGAAACCCAAGACTTCTGCAAAAGCCAACAATAGCACGAAGAATAACACCAGTCCCGCACCAGTCATCAGATATTCCGCAGCCGCAACCTTTGCCCCCGCAATTACATCAAACATCAAAAACGCGAGGAAGGTAAAGCCGATGAACAAAAATCCGTATTTTACCGACCGGTCAACCTGGCTGTAAAGGTCAACGGGTTCGACAAGGCCGATGGTGGCGGCCTGGCTGTGCGTTGGTTCACCCGAGGCTTTGGGTGCATACATGCTAACATCGTCGCGGCCGATTGATTGTATCGGCACGGCTGGATCTTCGGTCAGAACGAGCGCCTGCCCCAACGCCAAGTTGGCTATCGCGTGGCGGGACGTGAAGCCTTTGCTGGTGACCTTAGTTTTGTCGGTTTCAGGCAGAAAATCACCAGCAAAACTTGGTGAAGGCCAGCTTGATTGCACATCCCATTTGGTCTCGCCTCCGCGCGGCACCATGGTCAGCGATTTGTTGCCGCGAATGGCAAAGTTATAGCTAACTTCTATCGGATCCGCAGCATCCCAATCGATAAATGTGAAAAACCCGGAACCGCCTGAGGCTGCCAAGCCTTTGCCCGGTTGCAGTTCAAGCGTCGTGCCGTTGACCGTCACTTTGCTGTCAGCCTGCAACCCGCGCGCATCGGATACCCCGAACCGCAGCTCTGCGCCTTGCAAATTCAGCGCATCGCGGCTGATGCCATAGCGGGCAAAATCCGCAGGCAATGCAAAGCGCGCGGTGCCGCTGTTTTCGGCGACGAACAAGACGCTCTCGTAAATTGATTTCTTTTTCCGGTCAGGTTTCAAATTAGTTTTGATCGCGTTGGTTTCGGGCGAAAGGAATAGCTCTTTGTTGACCAGAACCGTGCGCCTCGTTTGTTCGCCGTTCACGTCCACCGTCTCAATGCTGTTGGCGGTATAGGGGATGACCAGCACTGGCCCAACTATCGTCTGCGGACCGCCCCAACCTGCTGCAATTGACGCCTGCGCAGTTTCCGATTGCCCTTGCCGGTCCCAGACCAGCGCATATACCATCATCAATGGTATCACGAGTACTATGCCTATAATTCCGGCCAAGAACAACTTGAAACCGGGCGATCTTTCGGATGTCATGATATGCTTTCCTTCCACCATTTAACGGTTCATCTATGAAATAGCACGGTTCGTCTATGAACGATCAGATGAACCGCAGGTGAACAACTGGAAATTGCGCTTGGCTTAGCGGCCGCGTTTCGCCATGTATGCCCGATGATTAAATTCTCATTACTCGATCTTGTCCCTGTTATCGAGGGCGGAAGCATCGGCGGCGCAATTGCCAATGCCGCCGACATCGCCGCCCATGCAGAGGCTTTGGGCTTCACGCGGTATTGGGTGGCCGAACATCACGGCATGGCGGGCATTGCGGGCGCAGCGACGTCGGTTGTACTCGGCCATATCGCAGCGGCGACCAAAACCATCCGCGTTGGTTCGGGCGGGATCATGCTGCCCAATCATGCGCCTTTAGTGATTGCCGAACAGTTCGGCACGCTTGACGCGCTCTATCCGGGCCGGATCGACTTGGGATTGGGCCGTGCGCCGGGCAGCGATCAGCGGGTGGCGATGGCATTGCGGCGCAACCTAAACAGCGACGCCAATGAATTTTCGCGCGATGTGATGGAGTTGCAAAGCTATTTTGCGGATGATGGCCGAACGGGGATTGTTGCCACGCCGGGCGCGGGTGCGGCTGTACAATTATACATCTTGGGCAGCAGCCTGTACGGCGCGCAAATGGCCGCCGCGTTGGGGCTGCCTTATGCCTTCGCTAGTCATTTTGCGCCGCAATTGCTGGATCAGGCGTTGCAAGTGTACCGCGATAACTTTCGCCCCAGCGCAGCATTGGACCGGCCGCATGCAATGGCCGCGTTCAACATCATCGCCGCCGATACCGATGAAGAGGCGGAATATCTCGCCAGTTCGATGCAGCAAAGCTTCGTCCGCCTGCGCACTGGCAACCCCGGCCAAATGCCGCCGCCGATTGCAGGATATAAAGCCACCCTGCCGCCCGGGCATGCCGCAATATTGGACGGCGCGCTAGAATGCAGCGCAATTGGCGGGCCGAAAAAGGTCGCAGACGGCGTCGCGGCGTTTCTGGCACGCACGCAAGTGGACGAGATTATCGTCACGGGTTCGGTGTTTGACCATGCGAAACGGCGGCGCAGTTTGGAGATCGCGGCGGGAGTTTTGGCGCAGCTTGGTTGACATGTTACCAAATATTGGTAACATTGCGTTATGGTAGCAAAAAGCACATCAATTGCGTTGGGCGATCATTTTGCCGATTACGCCCGGAAAAAGGTGCAGTCTGGCGAATATGGCTCAACCAGCGAAGTGATCCGCGATGCCCTTCGCCTACATGAAGAACGTGCGGTTTTCAAATCGAGGTTGATCGAGGCCTTGGATGCTGGGCTTGCAAGTGCGGTTGATGAAAGCTTCGATCTCGACACATGGTATGATGAAGAATTCGGCCCTAAGTGCGCCGAATAAAATTTCGCGCATTAGCGTCGGCGGACATGCGCGAAATTGCGCGCCACACACGAACGAAATGGGGTGAAGCCCAAACCGCTGCCTACGCCGGTATGCTGCGCGACCAGATCAAATCCATTCCAGAATACCCGCTACGCTTTCCTGAATTTGGCGGCAAATATGTAGGCTTGCGGCAAATGGGTTGCGGGCGGCACATAGTATTCTATCTTGTTACTGATGACGCGATAGAGATTGTGCGCGTGTTGCACGAAGCAATGGATTTTAAACAGCGGCTTTGAAGAAATATAGTATTGCGTGCCCGGAACTCGATTATGGCCGTCAACATTTGCTGGGGCGGCGTTGTATTTGAATTCGAGTTCTGTTGCTTATTCCTGTGGCGAAGATGTGCGGCCACAAACTATTTCGAAAATCGCATAGCCGACACTATCAGGCACTTCGGGCGAATAATCCGTTTCATAGTCTTTGAACGTATGACTAAACATAACACTTCCGTCCGCACTATATGATGTCAATTGTATCAAATTACTGGTTTCAGCATCGCAATTATAGCGCCGCATTCTTATTGAAAACCGTGATTTTTCAGTTTTATCATTTGTGTGATCATATTTCACCCAAGCTTGACGGACCTCGAATGGACGCTGGTAAGGAACTGCTTTCAGGTCTTTAACGGAGCTAATATCTACAAAAACTGAGCTTTCAGAAGTTGTAGTTAACACAAAATCCCATTCAGAAGCCCATACAGAAGATGGCGTTATGACCAAAATTAAGGCATACCAAACACTAGAAAGTCGATAAATCATAATAATTTAACCTAAAACAGCAAAATAAATTATGCAGCAACTCTGCAATTAAATCCAAATGCTTAAAAATCAATAAAACCGCTTCTTAGGAGTGATAAACTTCACCTAATCAATTGACGTGAACTTATATTCGATCCGTCAATCCAGCTTCACTGAGTTATTCTTGTTGTCTTATCCATATCTGGGTCGACATTTTTTTAATCTTTATCTTTTGATTCATACCTTGGAAACTTAAGTGGCACTGCGAACTGAATTCTGCTGACATTTTCAGATTTAGTGGCATTCTCGCCCGATAAATTAGCGCTTAAGACGTGGATTCCAAGTTTTCCACCGCTTTTAGTCGAATTTTCGCCACTGACTGTAACCGCAATGTCAAATTTCATTGTTGTTACAAGCAGTCGTTGATCATGCACTACGCCACCATCTATCGGAAAACTAACATTTCCTAGTCCAACTGGTGCTATGAATCTACCAACCTCCTCGTTAGATTGAGCGTCAAGGATGCCTAACAATACATCCGAAAGCGCTGTTTTGACAAAACTTCTGAGATCTAGTGTTTCTTCTTCAATCGTCATGTTCAATAAACCCGCTTCTTCGGCGCAATATACTCGACCTCATCGGTCAACGTGAACTCGTGCACTGGCCTTGATGACAGCGCCACCGCACCGCCTTTGCCGCCCCAGCCCTCGAACGTCGAAGTCGAATGCTTCATCCAGTTCACATCGTCGCGGTCGGCGTAATCTTCGTGCATGTGTGCGCCGCGGCTTTCTTTGCGGGCTTCGGCGCTGTGCATTGTGACCATGGCCTGCGCGAGCAAATTGTCGAGTTCCAGTGTCTCGATCAGGTCGGTGTTCCAGATCAGGCTTTTGTCTGTAACGCTGACATCGGCCAGCTTCGCATAGACCTTGTCCATTTGCGCTACGCCTTCGGATAGCAGTTCGTTATCGCGGAACACGGCGGCGTGTTTCTGCATCGTTTGCTGCATTTCCAGACGGATTTTCGAAGTAGGCGTTGCGCCTTTGGCATTACGGAAATGATCAAGCCGAGACAGCGCAAGATCAGCCGAATCCGCTGGCAATGGCCGGTGCGGCGTTCCCGGTTTCAGCGTCTCTTTCAAACGCAATCCGGTGGCGCGGCCAAACACCACCAAGTCGATCAAGCTGTTCGATCCCAAACGGTTCGCACCATGCACGGAAACACAAGCCGCCTCACCCACCGAAAACAATCCGGGGACAATCGCGTCGGGATCGCCGTTCGCAGGATTGACGACTTCGCCATGATAATTGCACGGAATACCGCCCATATTATAGTGCACCGTTGGCGTCACGGGTAAAGGCTGGCGCGTTAAATCCACGCCTGCGAAAACCTTACCTGTTTCAGTAATGCCCGGCAAACGCTCGGCCAGAATGGCGGGGTCGATATGATCCAAGTGCAGATAGATGTGATCCTTGTTCGGACCAACGCCGCGGCCTTCACGGATTTCGAGCGCCATGCAGCGTGATACAACATCGCGGCTGGCCAGATCTTTGGCCGACGGCGCGTAACGCTCCATAAACCGCTCGCCTTCGGAATTGGTCAGATAACCGCCTTCACCGCGCGCACCCTCGGTAATCAGCACGCCTGCGCCGTAAATTCCGGTCGGGTGAAACTGGACAAATTCCATATCCTGCAATGGCAATCCAGCGCGCAGCACCATGCCGCCGCCATCGCCGGTGCAAGTATGCGCCGATGTTGCGCTGAAATAGCAGCGGCCATAACCGCCCGTGGCGAGGACGACCGAGTGGCTGCGGAAACGGTGGATGCTGCCATCCTCCATACAGATGGCGATTACGCCGCGGCATTCACCGTTTTCCATAATCAAATCGATGGCAAAATATTCAACGTAAAAATCCGCATCATATTTCAGGCTTTGTTGGTACAGCGCGTGCAGCATTGCGTGACCTGTGCGGTCGGCGGCGGCGCAGGTGCGTTGTACCGGCGGGCCTTCGCCCATATTCTGCATGTGACCGCCGAACGGGCGCTGATAAATAGTGCCGTCTTCGTTGCGCGAAAATGGTACGCCAGCATGCTCCAGCTCGTAAACCGCCTGCGGTGCTTCGCGGACCAAATACTCGATGGCATCCTGATCGCCCAGCCAGTCGGAACCCTTGACCGTATCGTACATGTGCCACGTCCAATGGTCGGGCGAGTTATTTCCCAAGCTGGCCGCAATGCCGCCTTGTGCGGCGACGGTATGGCTGCGCGTGGGAAATACTTTGGTGATGCATGCGGTTTTCAGGCCAGCCTCGGCAGCGCCCATGGTAGCGCGCAATCCCGATCCACCAGCGCCGACGACAACAACGTCGTAACTATGGTCAATAATCTTATAAGCTTCGGACATCAGACGGGCGCTCCGGTAAAGGCGATTTTGGCGATGGCAAAGATGCCGAATGCTGCGGTGCCGACGACATAGAAATTCAGTGCAATCATTGCGCCGAACTTCAATCCTTCGTCGTGGACATAATCCTCAATCAACACTTGCAGACCAAGGCGGACGTGGGACAAAATACACACCAGCATCAACATCAATGGAACGGCGACGATTGGCTGGGAAAGCCACGCAGCCAACGTTTCGTAGGCAAAATTCGGCAGCAGGACCAACGATATTGCGAACCATATCGTCAGCAAAACATTGCCGACCGCCGTAATACGTTGATCTATCCAATGCTTGCCGCCATGTTTGGATGATCCAAGACCGCGTACTTTGCCAATTTCAGTTCCGCTACCCATCAATCATACTCCTGTAAAACGCATGGCGATCAATAACGCCGCCGCGATAGCTGACAAAAGTGCAGCGACGAAAACAAGCTGCGACCACATGCGGTTCGTGGCCAATTCAAAGCCCGCCCCCATATCCATAACCAAATGCCGCAGCCCGGAATAAAAATGCTGAAAAAAGGCATAGACAATCGCAAACCCGGCCAAGCGGAAAAACCAATTGCTCGCCACTTGCCAGCCAGTTGCGCCTTCACCCGCCGCGATTGCGTATTTCTGAAACGTTGCATAACTCTCTGCGCCGCCCGATATCGCGGCCAGCCACCATACCAGAGTTAGCATGCCAGCCGTTGCCAAAATAAATCCGGTTGCCCGGTGCATGATCGAAGCCATCATATGCACGCCCCAGCGATATTGCATCAAGTGCGGCGAAATCGGTCTCGTTTGATTTTGTGTCATTGAAATTCCACCCCATTTCCCGGCCGAAGTCTATTTATACAAATCTAATGCTGCGTCGTTCTTTAGTGGTTTGAACGCGCTGTGCAAGGCCTGCTCAGTTGTTTTTCGCGCAATCATGGATAACCATGCGTTAACCAATTTCTGCGAAACCAAAGAACTGAAAAATTGGATCAATGAAAAATTCACGGTCATACCGACGCGAATGCAAATATGAGCGTCAAGACCGGCAATTTATTCACTACATTCATTCGCTTGCGCCATTTCGAAATTTTGCACGTACTTGGGAATCATAATGATTGAAAACGAGAATAAAGTTTCGGCGGCAACACGAATTCTTATCGCGGACCGGTTGAGACATTTTGACCGCAGCGGAACATTGGCAATCCGCGCTGCGGCGGTTTGGGATATCATCAAAGACGACGCTTTAGAGATTGGCGCGGCCTTTTGGCAATTTTGGAAAGAACAATCGCCCGACAACAAGATTTGGTCAGTCCATGATTATGAAGAATCTTGCAGGCTGAGTGTACGTTTCATGCAAATGCAAATGACCAATATTGCCGATCAAAGCTGGATAGATTCTTCGATCCGATCGGCAGACGATGCCAGGCAGAATGGCATACCGCTCACCGAGGTTATTGCCGCCAGCACAAAAAGCTACCGCGTTGCAATTGATTCCGTTTGCCGCCGTAGTGACCGGAACAGCGACGAATTCCCCAAATATTTGGCGACGTTGGCCACGCTGCAATCCATGGAGCAAGAGGTCATGTGTGCGCGCTATGCCGATTTGGTGCGCGAAGAAAACCGTCAAAGCCGATTGACATATACAACTGAATTCAACGACCAGATCGGTGCGACGGCGGACAAGACGCTGTCATATTCGGCGTCGCTCAACCATCAGGCAAGCCAGACATCGGAAATGGCGCACGGCATGCTGAGCAAAGCATCCGAAGTGGCCGTCGCCTCGGAACAGTCCGCCATCGCCATGCGTGAAGCGGCCCATACTGCGGCTGGCTTGATCCGTGCGATTGAAGATGCGCGTTATGAAGTTGAAACCGCGTCCAATGTGGCAAATCGCGCCGCTGAACAAGCCGATGCAAGTGTGTCTGCGACGGACACGCTGTCGGAACATTCAAAATCCATCGAGTCCATATTGGGCTTGATCCGCCAAATCGCTGGCCAGACAAACCTGCTTGCCCTTAATGCCACAATCGAGGCCGCAAGGGCCGGGGATGCTGGTCGCGGATTTGCCGTCGTCGCGCAGGAAGTAAAAAGCCTGGCCAATCAAACCGCGCAGGCGACCGACGACATCGCTAAGAAAATTGCTGCTATTCAGGGCGCAACCAAGGCATCTGTGGAATCCAATGCGTCGATCCGGCAAACCGTTAGCGAAGTTCAAATTTCCGCACAGCGCATTCGCCAAGCGATGGAAGACCAGGCGCAAACTGTGACCATGATTACGGCATCGGTCGATGAAACCGCGCTGGCGGCGGATCTGATGTCCAGCACGATTTCGGCGATCCGCGCCGATACAGAAAACGTCGTGTCGGAAATCAACGCGCTGGAATCAGGGTTCAGTCAAGTGACCGAAAATATCAGCATGTTACGGGAAAATGCCAACAGGTTTGTCGGACAATTGCGCCGATAATTTTGCTTGGCGATCAACACTGAATTCGGCCCTTTCCAGCGGCGACTTTGCTGGCTAAGGCCGATCTATGGAACACGCAGAGGACAACGCAAAAACCAATATCCTAGTCACGGGCGCAAGCCGCGGGATTGGGAAAGCCATTTTCGATGCGCTGTCTGATCGCAGCTGCAACGTCGTGGGACATGCAACACTTGCCAGCGCAAATCTGATTGGCGCAGACCTTTCCGCCGATGCTGGCGCCGACAGCCTGTGGCATCAAGCTTTGGAGAGGCTGGAAGGCCGCGTCGATGTTGTGATCAATAACGCCGGTATTTTTGCCGCAAATCCGGTAGCGGGTGATGGCACGGATTGGGTGCAGAACTGGGACGCCACGATGCAGATCAACCTGACCGCCTCGGCCATATTATGCAGGCATGCGGTGCTGCATTGGCAGCAAGCGCAGTCGAGCGGCAGGATCATCAACATCGCAAGCAGAGCGGCGCATCGCGGGGATTCGCCAGACCATTGGCACTATGCGGCGTCAAAAGCAGGCATGGTTGCGATGACCAAAACGATAGCGCGCGCTTATGCAAATCAGGGAATTTACGCATTCGCCATTTGCCCCGGATTCACCATGACCGGCATGGCAGAGGAATATCTGTCCAGCCGCGGCGGTGACAAATTGCTGGCCGACATTCCTTTGGGTAAAGTGGCGATGCCGGATGAAATCGCAAAAATGGCGGCATTCTGTGCGCTCGACGCGCCGCCTTCAATGACTGGCGCTGTGCTGGACGCGAATGGAGCGAGTTATGTGCGTTAGAGCAATGTTCGTTAGAGCTATGTCCGTTAGAGCTATGTCCGTTAGAGCTATGTTCGTTAGAGCTCTGTACGTTAGTTGCAGCAATTGATGGCAACCAGTTGGAAACTCACTTTGCCCTGCACCCGGCAAGAAGCAGAAGCGATCAGTGAACGCGATGATCTGGGTACGTTGTTTGATCCGGTGCCGCCGATTGTTACGCAAGAAACCGAGGCGTTTAACGATCTTAAATGGGAACTGTTAGCGTACTTTCCAGCGGCACCCTCCAGCGAGATCATCGAACAAATTCGCGTACTGATCCCGAGTGCAATTGCCGCCGAGCCGCAGGTAGAACAACTGCCGGAGACCGATTGGTTATTGGAAAGCCAGCAGGGCATAAAGCCGGTTCACGCGGGCCGTTTTTATGTACACACAGGAACCAATCGCAGCGATTGTCCGCCGGGCGCAATTCCGTTTCAAATAGAAGCCAGCCAAGCTTTTGGAACCGGCGGCCATGAAACCACGTCGGGGTGCCTGACGATGCTCGACTGGCTAAAGCGCAGCGGGGCAAACTTTCACCATGTTGCCGACATCGGAACGGGCACCGGCCTTTTGGCATTTGCTGCGCAGCATTTATGGCCAAAAGCATATCTTACAGCGTCCGACATTGACCCGATCAGTATAGAGGTAACCGCCGATAACGCGGCGATTAACAACGTTGCGCTTGGGCAGCGGCAAGGACATATTGCATTGTGTGTTGCCTGCGGAACGGACCATGAAATGATCCAGCGCCGCGCGCCTTATGATCTGGTGATCGCCAACATATTGGCGGGGCCGCTGATTGAACTGGCGGCAAGTTTTGATAATATCATCAGCGATGGCGGCAGGTTAATTCTTGCCGGACTTTTGAATACGCAGATTGATGCGGTAACGCGGGCCTACCGCGCACAAGGGTTTATGCTGGTCAAGCGCGCCGACAATGGCGATTGGCCTTGCCTCTTGTTGAAGAAACGAAAAACATACGGCTGGTCGCGCCCGGTGCGCGATGGCAAGGGGACCAGCCAGCCGCCGGGTGATTTTGGTACTTGGTAAGCCCAATCAAATTCGCCTACATCGTCGGGGCCAAAAACGCCCAAATTGGCATCAAGTTGACACCTAGTTGACAAGGTTGACACCTATTTTGACATTTCGCGAAAGAGCGGCGTAATATTATATCCAACAGCGTGGTTTTTTGTAGGATTTTTCCTTCGCCGATTTGCGGCGCGAAGGAGGGGTGAAATCTGACCGCAAACAATGTCAAAGAGCCTGCCCTATAAAAGCGGCCACGCCCTTCGTTCCCAGAACAAATCCTACATTGCAAGTCCCAATGCGCAGCGGGGATTTACGACGCCGTCATGCTCAACCGATGGCGCACCTGCATCAACCGTAGAGCGGCGAATTTGGGGTTTAGCAGCAACATCAATATTTAAAGCGCGAAACATGCAATTGAACCGTAGTACTGAGCCTGTCGAAGTACGTCTCGCCGTGAAGCGCCCTTCGACAGGCTCAGGGCTACGGTTAAGTTTCAACCTCATGTCATAACTGTCTAAAACAATTTTTTGTACGAAATTCCGACAGTTAAAAGGTTACGCCATCTCTTTTACCTCTTTTTCCTTTTACCCTTTTATGAAAAAATCCTGCACTCAAAATCAATCCAGCCCGCCATGCCATTCCAACGCTTTTACAGCGGCAATGCGGCTGCCAAGTTGGATGGACCGTTTGGGTGGTGCTCTTAACGGCAGCGCCGAGATATTTTTTTATAAAAGGGTAAAAGGTAAAAAGGGTAAAAGGATGCTGCGCGGCGCAACCCTGGATTGCCGCGCTTCGCTCGCAATGACGAGTTCGCGCACTTGATCGAATTTGGTTCGGCCAAATTTCGTCAAGTTACAGAAACCAATTGGTATTGATCAAAATTGATATAAGTTGCTAAAGACAACGTAGCCGAAAGCAACTCTGTGGAGAACGCAATATGCCCATTCAAGCAACCGTCAATGGCAAAGCCGTCACTATCGACGCTGAGCCCGACACCCCGCTGTTGTGGGCATTGCGCGAAGAGTTGGGCCTGACGGGTACAAAATTCGGTTGCGGCATTTCTGCGTGCGGCGCGTGCAGCGTGCATGTGAACGGTGAAATCACCCGTTCGTGCAGTGTGCCGGTCGGCGATGTTGCCGGAAAATCGGTCACTACAATTGAGGGCATAAGCGGATCAGACGGAACGCTGCATGCCGTGCAACAAGCGTGGATTGATGCGCAGGTTCCCCAATGCGGATATTGCCAGTCTGGCCAGATCATGGCTGCCGTGACGCTTATCAAGAAAACCGGGCGTCCGAATAATGCGCAAATTGACGAAGCGATGACCAACATTTGCAGATGCGGAACGTACCCGCGCATCCGGTCGGCGATACTGGCCGCGACCGGTCAAGCTGCTGCGAAGGGAGAGGCATAATGGCTGACAATCCGATGTTGGAAATCGAAGAAGTTAAGCCAGCAAAGCGCAAAGGCGTAAAGCGGCGGTTGTTCCTTTTTGGCGGCGCGGCATTGGTTGGCGGCGGGTTATTTGCGCTGGCATTGGGTGACCGTTCCGCACGCAAAGGCGCGATGGCGCTTACGACTGGCAAGAATGAAAACTCATTCTTGGGTTGGATCAAAATTGCCGATACTGGCTTGGTCACTTTGTATTCACCGCACATTGATTTTGGCCAAGGTTCGCAAACGGCTTTGGCGCAAATGCTGGCCGAAGAATTGGATGCCGATTGGCTGAGCATTGTTGTGGAGCAAGCCCCAGCACATATGGGTTTTGCCAATGTCGCTTTGGGCAAATCATTTTTGGGAGAGATGGCCGGCGACGGAATTATTGGCGCGCTGCCAACATCGCTTATTTCGTTTCTGGCACGATCAATGCCGTTGCAAGTTACCGGCGGCTCATCGGCTATACGTGCAACGGGGCAATATGGTTTCCGTGTGATCGGTGCGGCCACGCGGTTAGCATTGATCGAGGAAGCCGCAGAAAAATTGGGTGTTCCCGCCGCTGAATTGACCACCAACGCCAGTGTGGTCAGCCACGCGAAATCAGGTAAATCATTGCGTTATGGCGAACTTGCGGCTGGCGCAGCGCAGCGGTCATTAGACAGCGAACCAAGGCTGAAAGAGCGTAAAGATTATAAGCATATCGGCAAATCTGTCCCGCGCTTTGACATCCCGGCAAAAGTAAACGGAACCGCCGAATACGGTATCGACATCAAGATACCCGATATGCGGGTTGCGGCAGTGATGATGGCACCGGTGCGCGGCGGAAAGCTGCAATCGGTTGATCCAGCTCCGGCAATGGCGGTCAGCGGCGTCGAGAAAATAGTGCAACTGGACGATGCCGTGATCGTGATCGCCAAGGGATATTGGCAAGCAAGCAAGGGCATTCAGGCGCTTGCACCGAAATTTGGCGCGGGCGATGGCGGCAAATTCTCTTCCGCATCGATCTTGGCCGAACAAACCAAGTTGAACGCGCAAGGGGCAAAAATAGCAGCCGCGTCCGGCGCGAAGTTGCTTGTTTCAGAATTTCAAACGCCATTTTTGCATCAAGCGATGATGGAGCCGTTTGCCATGGTGGCGCACTTTAAAGACGGCAAGCTGGAGGCTTGGGGCGGGACGCAAGATCCGCTTTCCGCCAAGAAAATATTGGCCGAGGCGGCAGATATTGCGTTTGACGATGTGACTTTGCATGTGACCTTAATGGGCGGAGGATTTGGCCGCCGCTTTCCGCCCTATAGCGAAATTCTGTGGCAAGTTGCCAAGGCTGCCAAATCGGTTCCCTATCCGGTCAAGCTGATCTGGAGCAGGGAAGAGGATGTCAAGCACGGCGCATACCGTCCCCAAGTCGCCGCGCGACTGCAAGCCGCCTTGGCAAGCGATGGCAAAATCGCGTCATGGGTTTCGGACTATGCGCAAAACGACGATGCCGGGGGCGAGGCAACGGTGCCGTATAACATTCCCGAATTTGAACCGCGCCATCATGCGTATATTTCAAACCAAGTGAATGCCTATTGGCGCTCGGTAAATGCCAGCCAGCACGGGTTTTTTAATGAGAGCTTTGTTGACGAACTTGCCCATCTGGCAGGCGAAGATCCTTATCAATTCCGGCGCAAGCATCTTGCGGCAGGATCGCGGCATTTGGCGGTTCTAGACACTGTGGCCAAACGCGCCGGATGGGGAACGCCGCTGCCTGCGGGCGTTGGCAGGGGGATCGCAATAGTGGAATCGTTCGGAACAATCGTGGCAGAAGTGATCGAAGCCACCACCAAAGAAGATGGTGCGCCCAAGGTTTTGAAAGCCTTCGCGGTCGTCGACTGCGGCACGACGGTAAATCCGTTAAACGCCGAAGCGCAAATTCAAGGCGGCATCATCATGGGGCTATCGTCGGCCATCGGTGAAGCCATCACGTTGGACGGCGGCATTGTCCAGCAAAGCAACTTTACCGATTATCCGGTGATGCTGATGGCCGACACGCCGCCCGTAATCGATGTGCACTTCATCGAAAGCGATGCAAAGATCGGCGGTATAGGCGAACCGGGCGTCCCCCCCGCTGCGCCTGCGCTTGCCAACGCATTGTTTATGGCGACGGGAAAACGGGTGCGCAACCTGCCGATTTTGACGCAGGCGAAGGCGTAGATTGGTTGATTTTACGCGATTTCTTAATCATCAAATGAGTTCATCTGATTGGAAATCGCTCGACCTATCCTATTGCGTTACTTTGATGATGCTTGCATATATATTCCTATATGGATGACGTGCGAACGCGAAATATCGTAAACTTAGCGGAAAATCCTGCTGACCGAGACCGCGGCTTGCTGTCCGATGCGCTGGTTAAAACCGGCGGCGGTGATAGAGCGGCGTTTGAATTCGTGTACCGCAAAACAAGCGCGAAGCTATTTGGCGTGTGCCTTCGTATCTTCCCCGAACGAGCCGAAGCCGAGGAAGCCTTGCAAGACGCCTATATCAATATCTGGAACCGAGCTGGCCGTTATGAACCGGGCCGCTTTAGTCCAATAAGCTGGTTGGTAGCCGTAACGCGCAACCGCGCGATTGACCGGCTGCGTTCCGGCGGCAAGATGCGCGCCGCACCAATTGAAGCCGCCAGCCTTATCGCTGACAATGCGCCGCTTGCCGATGCTATGCTGCAATCACAGGATGATGATAACGCGCTGCAAGCTTGCATAGAAACGCTGGAAAGCAGAGACGCGATTTTCATTCGTGCGGCATTTTTAAACGGCATGACCTATGCCGAACTGGCGGACCAGGAGGCGTTGCCGCTGGGAACCGTAAAGATCCGCATTCGCCGTGCCTTACTAAAGCTGCGCAATTGCCTGGGGGGGGAATTATGAGCAACTTGACCGAAGAAGATTTCGCGCTCGCCGGTGAACTGGCGCTTGGCTTGCTGGATAACGCCGAAGCAGCGCAAGCACAGGCGCGCTGCGCCGTGGACCGCAATTTTGCCGCCGAAGTGGCGGCATGGCACGAACGCCTGTTGCCGATGCTCGGCAATGTTTCCGATGAGCCGCCCGCCGATGCTTGGAACAAAATCAACGCTGCAATAGGCGGCACGAACATCGCCGCGGCACCGGCAAATGACAATGACGCGCTAAGGCTTTGGAAGGGCTTAACTGCTGTTTCCGGCGCAGTTGCAGCGGCCTTGGCGGTGATGTTGTTTATGCAGCCTGCGTCTGAACCCGCAAATGCTCCAGTGATTGCGGACAACACGCCGGTCAATGAACAAAAGATGGTCGCCGCGCTGCAAAGCGAAACAGGGCCGTCGGTGGCCACCGCAAGCTATAACCCGGTAAGCGGCGAATTGCTGATCACGCCAGTTTCGATGGATACCGGCGATCTGCATCCCGAGATTTGGGTTATTCCGGCGGGCGGCACGGCGCATTCATTGGGCGTGGTTGCCCGCAAGGGCGCTTCACGGCATAATGTTGATCCCAAAATGCGGCAGTATCTGGCGAGCGGCGCGACCATAGCGATCACTCCGGAACCTGCGGGCGGTGCACCCGGAGGAAAAGCAACAGGTCCGGTTATAGCCAGCGGAAAAATTTCAATAATTTAATTTGCAGGCGGTGCATCCATGGACGCATTGCTCCCGTAACTATCCGTAGCATTCACCCCCGAATGCAAACGGATAGGAAAGTTCACCATGACCCCGAATTTCAAAACCCGCGCAATCGCCGCGATCTTTATTGCATCAATCAGCCTGTCGCCTGCCATCGCCGCAAAGAAACATCATAAGTCAGCCGCCAACCCGGCTGTCGGCGGCGCCGCAATGGCTCCGCAAAAAACGATCGTTGAAAACGCTTCTGCCGCGCCGAATTTGTCGACATTGGTTGCCGCCGTAAAGGCCGCCGGTCTTGTTGATACGTTGAGCAGCAAAGGCCCGTTCACAGTGTTCGCGCCCACAAATACGGCGTTCGACAAATTACCCGAAGGCACGGTTGGAACTTTGGTAATGCCAGAGAATAAGGGCACATTGACCACTATTCTTACCTATCATGTCGTCGCCGGCAAATTGACTGCGAAAGACATCGTAAAAGCAATCCAAATGGGCGGCGGCAATGCCGAGTTGACCACTGTGTCCGGAGCAAAATTATCGGCACGTTTGTCGGGTAACAGCGTAGTCATCACCGATGCCAAGGGCGGTCAATCCGCCGTCACCACCGCCGATGTCATGCAATCAAATGGCGTTGTCCATGTGATTGATACCGTACTGTTGCCATAAAACTGGCACAGCGCTGCGGGGCCGGTTTGTATCCCCCTTCCCTCAAACCGGCCTCGTAGTAGGTAACATCAAAGTAATCGCGATTGGCTACCGCGGTGGATCACGGCATCGGACTCCAATATATCCCCAATCGCAAAATCAGGTAAGCCATCAAGCTGCCGATATAATGGCGCAAAGTCTGTTTCCGCCGTGGACTGAAGCAGTTCGTCCAAGCTATCGATGACAAAATAATTCTGCTGATAATCATCAATCCGGTACGGCGTGCGCATCACCCGCATCAGATCAAATCTGACCCGGTTCGGGCTTTCATCGTCAAGCGCGAAAATGCTTTCGCCGAAGCTGGAAACGATCCCGGCCCCATAGATTCGCAAGCCATCTTTTTGCTGGATCAGTCCAAATTCGACCGTGTACCAATATAGCCGCGCCAGGTGATCAATGGCGTTAAAACCAAGACTGCGCCCACCGCCCCGCCCATAGGCCGCCATATAATCGGCGAAGACCGGATCCGCCAACATCGGCACATGGCCGAAAACATCGTGGAAAACATCTGGTTCTTGCAAATAATCAATCTGGCCGGGCCGCCGGATAAAATTCCCGGCCGGAAAGCGGCGGTTCGCCAAATGATCGAAGAAGACCGCGTCGGGGACCAGGCCCGGCACGGCAACAACGCGCCACCCTGTCGCCGCCATCAACCGGGCATTCAGCTCCGCATAATCAGGGATCCCCGGTTTCGAGAGCTTCAACACATCCAGCCCGCGCAAAAATGCATCGGCCGCGCGGCCGGGTAACATTTCGGATTGCCGCGCAAACAAATGGTCCCACATCCTATGATCATCGGCGGAATAATCCGGCCAGTTTTGCGCGATCGTCCAATCGGCATTTGCACCCGGCGGTGGTTCATCATAAACATGCAGCACGTCAGCCATGAAATTTTGAGTAGCACAATCGAAACATATTGGAAATTGGTTACATTTGAAACTTTTCCGCATCTACAATTTTGCCTCGGCATTACGTGCGGCCATCGGCTGGCCTGCGCTGATCGTCTGTTTGTTCATGGTCAGCGCGTTTGTTGGCGGCGCTATCCCGGCCAACAACGACTGGACCGAGCCCAAGGACGGCACCGAGATTTTTGTCGAAACGAACGGCGTCCATGTAAGTTTGATACTGCCCATATCATCGGCTGAAACGGATTTAAGCGATCTTATTCGCACCGAACATTTGCAAGACCCAGCTATTTTTGGAACGCATGTGATGATCGGGTGGGGGCATGCGGCGGTCTATCGCAACGCGAAAACATGGACAGATGTGCGCAGCGGCGATTTGGTTAGCGCAGTGGCAGGATCGGACGAAACCACCCTGCATGTCTATCATCTTACCAACCCGCGCGCCGCTTCGTTTCGCAAGTCATTCATTGTCCGCCCCGGTGAACTTCGCTCTATCGTTAGCCAAATCAGGGCAACGTTTCGAACCGATGGCCAAGGGCGAACGTCCGCATATCCCGCCTATGGACCCGACAATCTGTTTTACGATTCCTATGGTCATTACGATGCGGTCAATACATGCAACAGCTGGACGGGCCGGATATTACGCAAAGCCGGAATTCGTGTCGGCATCTGGACGCCATTGGCTGACGGCGTGATGCGCTGGTTCTAAGGCGCAGTTTGCTAGATAGTGGTGATATTCAAAAATTCGTTTTTTGAGAAAAAGATATCGTCATTCCCGCGAAGGCGGGAATCCATCACCTGCGCTCGAATTTTAAGCAAGGTGGCTTAATTTTGTTATGCCCGGTGATGGATTAGTGGCACGTAGCATCGTTCCCCGAACGATGCTTGGACATATGGGGTATGTCCAACCGACCACTCCTTCGCGGGAATGACGAAGCGTATGTTTTGATATATTTTTATTCTGAATGTCAACGCGATCAAGCGCCGTTGCCCCCTAATAACGCTGCTGCGCCTTCATCCAGGCCCGCAGGCCACCGGTATCTGTGACCACAATTTGCCGGTAACCGCGCTCAATGAACTTTAGCTGTTCGAGCAGTTCCAACGTTTTGGCAATCGACATCCGCGACACGCCTACCAATTCCGCCAATTCCTGATGCCGGACAGACAAGATGACCGGGGCCGCTCGGGTATCGCAAAGCAGCAATAGTGAACGAACCAAACGCAAAGGCGCAGGCAGCTTTCTGTACACGATCAGATGGTCCATCGCCTCTTGCAATTGCCGCGACAGAACCCAAATCACTTCCCGGCTAATGGCCGGCGATGCGAGCAATACGGCAGAAAACTTCTTTTCACTGATTGACAATAATTCGGTTTCCCCAACCGCCTCGGCATCAGCAATACGGGGAAAGTTACCGAGGCACGCCATTTCACCAAAACTATCGCCTGTCCCCAGCATGAAGAGCGCCTTCATGTCACCAAGCTCGTCATATTGACCCAGCTTGACTTGACCTTCTTCAATCACGAAAAAATTCTTTGGGGTGTCACCGCGATGCTGCACAATTTGGCCGTTAGAATATTTTATCCTTTTCCCCGCCGCCCTTAGTTCTAATTGAGCCGCTTTCGGCAACGCGCCAAATATGCTCTGCACCCGGATCGTTCTGCCGGTGCGTTCAAATTTGCCTGTAGATTGTACAATAGTTGACATTCATTTGTTAATAAACTGACTAATCGCGAAAGCCAAGCAAGTTCCTTGGAGTCGCAACAATACTGCCACTTTGATGTGCGGGATTGATCCGGAAATGAGCTTTGGGCGCGGTATTCGGAGGGGGAACCGTAGTCTAGACGGCGCGTCGGTCACAATAGTTGACCGGCGCGCCACCTTTCTTGCATACGAGACGCATGAATTATGAATCGTCATTGCGAGAAGCGAGGCGACGAAGCAATCCAGAGTCGCGCAAAACAACCCTCGATTGCTTCGCTTCGCTCGCAATGACGAATGATCCAGATTAACGGCACGGCGCTCTAGTTATGAAGCGGCCACGATATCTGTCCAGGCTTGTTCGTCAATCACCTGAACGCCCAACGCCGCCGCTTGTTTCAGCTTCGATCCCGCTCCCGGCCCTGCGACCACTAAATCGGTTTGGGCACTGACCGATCCTGCCGCCTTCGCCCCCAATGCCTCAGCCTGCGCCTTTGCCTCGTCGCGGCTCATTGTTTCCAGCTTGCCGGTGAAGACAATGGTTTTTCCGGTCCAATCGGATGCACGGATATTGGAGACATAATCCGGCGGCGATACCTCGCTTAACAGATCAGCCCATGCATCGCGGTTATGCGGTTCGTGGAAAAAGTCTGCCAAAGCAAAGGCTGCAGTTTGCCCAACGCCATCGATCGGCAAAATTTGTTTTAGGGATTCCATCAACCGTTTTTGAAACGTGCTTGGCTTTTCATTGACCAACGGCTGAATTTCTTCCCGAGCTTTTGCAATTGCCAGTGCAATCTGTTCCAGCCGCGCGAAGTTACTTGCCTCCTTCACCAATTCCTTGGCTGTCGTTGCGCCAATATGCCTGACGCCAAGGCCAAAGAATAGTTTTGCACCATCAGGTGTGCGTTTCGCCTCGATAGATTTTAACAGATTGTCGACCGATTTTTCCTGCCAGCCCTCCCGCATCAGAATCTCTTTGCGCCGTGTGTGCAGCCGGAAAATATCGGCGGGGCTTTCCAGCCAACCAGCATCGAAAAATTCCTGCACTGTTTTTTCGCCAAGCCCCTCAATATCGAGCGCGGCGCGGCTGACAAAATGGATCAAACGCTGCACCCGTTGCGCCGGGCAGACCAAGCCGCCAGTGCAGCGCACGTCAACCTCGCCTTCCTCAGCCACAGCCTCGCTGCCACATTCGGGGCAGGCCGCAGGAAACGCATAAGCCGCGCGATCCGCTTCGCGCGTCAGATTTTCGGCAATTTGCGGAATGACGTCGCCGGCCCTTTGCACCAGAACGCGGTCACCGGGACGCACGCCCAGCCGGGCAATTTCATCGCGGTTGTGCAGTGTCACATTGCTGACCACCACGCCGCCCACCGTCACCGGTTTGAGCCGTCCGACCGGGGTCAACTTACCCGTCCGCCCGACTTGAATGTCGATGGCCAGCAAGGTGGTTTCAGCCTGTTCCGCGGGGAATTTATGCGCGATGGCCCAGCGCGGCGATTTTGTAACAAAGCCCAGCCGTTCCTGCCAATCAAGCCGGTCCACCTTGTACACCACGCCGTCAATATCATAGGGCAAATCGGCCCGCGACCGCTGTATTTCCGCATAATGCGCCAGCAAGCTTTCCGTGTCGTCAAACCGCATCAGCATCGGCGAGACCGGAATTCCCCAGTCGGCAATGGCTTGCATCACGCCCATTTGCGTGGCCGCGGGCAGCGCGCTAACCTCGCCCCAGCCATGCGCCAGAAATTTCAGCGGACGCTTTGCGGTGATGCCCGCGTCCTTTTGCCGCAGCGATCCCGCCGCCGCATTGCGCGGGTTGGCAAACAGTTTTCCACCGGCATTTTGCTGCGCAACATTTAACGCAGAAAAATCGGATTTGGCCATGTAAACCTCGCCGCGAATTTCGAAGATGTCGGGCATCTTCTCCCTCTCCCCTTCAGGGGAGAGGGCCGGGGAGAGGGGGCCATTGGGATGTGGCGCGATAGTTGCGACAGCCCCCTCTCCCAACCCTCTCCCCTGAAGGGTAGAGGGCTTTAGCTCACTTGGAATCCCCGCAACAAACGCCGCATTCGCAGTCACATCCTCGCCCACTGCGCCATCACCGCGCGTCGCCGCTTGCACCAGCTTGCCGTGCTCATACCGCAGCGAAAGCGACAACCCGTCGATCTTGTCTTCGGCTGTCATCGCGAATTCCGCGTCATCAGCCAAGTTCAAAAACCGCCGAACGCGTGCAGCAAAATCGGCGACGTCCTCTGCATCAAACGCGTTGTCGAGGCTCATCATCCGCTTGGCATGGGACACCTTTGACAGCGGCGATCCGGTCACCGCCGCTCCAACGTGCGCGTTCGGACTATCGGCGCGGACCAGATGCGGAAACGCAGCCTCCAAATCATTATTCCGCCGCACCAACGCATCATATTCCGCATCGGAAATTTCAGGCGCATCCTCGGCATGGTACCGGCGATTGTGATGCGCGA
>JAYUPJ010000214.1:0-14385 GCA_043760195.1 Sphingomonadales bacterium
TACTCGGCTTTGAAACGCCCAACGAGGTCTTTGCTAGACTGGTCGCACAGGCTCAAGCTGATGGCGACAAGTGTTGCGCTTCAGCTTGACACCGTCCAATCCGGGGATTACGATGCGTGCGAGCCTAGCCATGGATCGATTATTAGCACGAGGGCGAGGACGTGCAATAGTTTAGTGCACTGTCACCGTAATTCCTAATACCTCGACCGTAGCCTCGGTTGTAAGAATCCATTGATAAAATGGCCAAAAAGAGATCGCGGTTCATCTTGAAATTCCTTGCTGAAAACTATTTTGGCTAAGGTTATTTGCTAATTCTTGAGAACGGTTCAGCGTGTCGCCATCAAGCATTTTATCGTAGTAATTACCCAGCCACCCCAATCGCCGCTCAATCCCCGTCGTCACGGGCGCATCGGTGATCTCAATAGTAATCGCCTTCAGCTTTATGCCTTCGCCAAAGCTGGAAGCGAGGTCATTGGGATCAACACGCTGCACGCTTTTCGGATCGTTAATGTCCGTAAATGTCACCAGCATTGGCAATGCAGAAACCTCAGATCCGCCGTTCGGAATGATATGGACCGTCTTTGGCAGGGTTTTGATCACGTCCGCACGTGAAATTTGGTTTAGCTGCTTCAGATTATCGACAAAATCTGCCTTGGGATTCAGAATATCCGCATATGCCATTACCGGCCATTCGGCAGCATCGGCGCTACCGCCTTCGGCTTGTAGCAACGCAAACAATGTCTGGCCGTCGGGCAAGTCCACGGCGACTGCCTCACCGCGATATTGCCCCCGGGTGCCTCGGCCTTCGGGGTTGACCCAATCGGGATTACGGGCACCCTTGACCTCAATCACACTCGACCCCGTGCGCGGCCCCGCTGGCGTCTCAAGTTCAACAGTCAAACGGTACCGTATCGCACCGCGATCCTGAGCAGATGGCCCGCACGCCGACAAAGAAAACAGAACACAGCCGCCCAGGAATACGCCGGTAAACCCGCGCCGTCTTATCATGCGATCGCCACCGAAAACAAAATTTCTATGGTAAACATCTTCATTGGTCGGCTCCTTGATTGACCCTTAACTTTTCCAACAGCGCCGGTTCGACCGACCTGCTGACAAAGGGGTGAATGTTAACAGGGCGATTGCCCGCCACTTGGCTAAAGTTCGCTAATACAGCTGTCGCCAACTTCCGGTCTGAGGCCACAATATCAAGCAACCAAAGTGTCTCGCCCGATGTCCAGTCATCCTTGCCCAGTCGGATCGGAAAAGCGCCGCCGTGTATCTGTTCCCTGATTTTTTCATCAACGGCATCGCTAACGCTTGCCCAAATGGCGATGCCAGCCAAGGTTTCAGATGCGCCGCCTTCGCTGCTATCTTTCGGTCTCGCGGTCGCAATCGATATTCTATCGTGAAGCAATGGCTCTAAAACCAGATGCGATAAATCGGCGAGTGTTTGATTGCGATAACGGGGCGCATTCATCATTAACAATGTGATTTGACCAACATTGAGTTGGATTTTGGAGCGCAGCAATTCAAGTTGAATTTTACCTGCAGGCGGCTTAACAGCGGCGAAATTACGGTGACAGTGCATTTAACCACCTTCCACTCAAATCTGATCCAGAAAAGTCGTCCAATTCACGCCGCCAGTCAATCGATATCTCATAGTCTATACACTGCCACCATCCACAACACGATCCCAGCTCACCGCAACTTCCAGATCATTTGTAGACAGCGCGGCGGTCGCCAAATTCTCTGACCCGTTTGCGCCAAACGCGGTAGCTGCCCGGCTTTAAGTTGCTGCGCATGATGGCCTTGATCTCGTCTGCCGACACGCCGTGTTGCTGCGTGATGTGGTCAAAGCTCACATGATCACTCAGCGCCATTTCAATAATCTCGCTCAGATCGGCGGCAGATAAATCGGCGCGCTTCATGTGGACGATATGCTGTCTGCGGGCACGTGCCGCCAGCGAATATTTACGCGAAGATTTGCGGATGCATGCATGACCGGGGACGTGCCACCGAATCGCATCCGGCACAAGTCCCGCGGCATTGCCAATTGCTCCGCGCGCCTATTTCCCGGCGTTCCTGCGCCGCAAATCGCCCTTGCAGCGTTCGGAACAGGTTTTCACATTATCCCAATCGCGCGCCCATTTCTTGCGCCATGCAAAGGGCCGGGCGCATGCTTCGCAGATTTTTTCGGGCAGGTTGGATTTGGTGTATTTCTTCTCGGTCATAGACTGTCCAAAAACGCCGCCGCGCTTGCCTTGATGCGGGCGCGTTCGTCATCGGCGAACTTGTCATAGGTGCGGATCATTTGGCCGATGCGCGGGTTGCTGCTGAGTTTGTCGCGGTGGCGTGATAGGAAATCCCAATAGAGCGCGTTGAACGGGCACGCTTTGGGGCCGGTGCGTTGCTTGACGTCATAAGCGCAGCCGCCGCAGTAATTCGACATCCGGTTGATATACGCGCCGCTTGCCGCATAGGGTTTGGACGCGAGCACGCCGCCATCGGCAAACTGGCTCATGCCAACGGTATTGGGCAGCTCCACCCATTCATACGCATCGGCGTAAACACTGAGATACCATTCATGCAGTTCATGCGGGTCGACCCCGGCGAGCATCGCGAAATTGCCGGTCACCATCAGCCGCTGGATATGGTGGGCATAGGCCTGTTCCTTGGTCTGCGTCACAGCGGCGCGGATACAGGCCATGTCAGTTTCTGCCGTCCAGTAGAAACCGGGCAGAGGGCGTTTGTGGTCAAAGAAATTGCTGTGTTCATAGCCCGGCATTTTCAGCCAATAGATACCGCGCACATATTCGCGCCAACCGATCACTTGGCGGATATAGCCCTCTGCGGCGTTGAGCGGGACTTTGCCCGCACGATATGCCACCTCGACCTCTTGGCAAATCGCGAGCGGATCGAGCAGTCCGCAATTCAGATATTGCCCGATCAGGCTGTGATACAGGAACGGCTCGCCGACCAACATCGCATCCTGATAATCGCCAAAATGGGGCAAAGCGGTTTTGACAAAGGCAGTGAACGCGGCCTGTGCGCCTTCGCGGGTGACGGCGTACCAGAATGGCTCCAGATCGCCGAAATGATTGTCAAAGCGGGCCGCGACAAGGGCGAGCACATCCTGCGTTATCGCGTCCGGCGCGGTCTGCATCGGGGTGGGCATGAACAGGTCGGCAGCAGCAGCCTTGCGGTTGTCGGCATCATAATTCCATTTGCCGCCCTCTGGTTGGTCACTACCTTTTGCGTCCTTGGCCATCAGCAACCCGGTTTTGCGGCGCATATCGCGGTAGAAATACTCCATGCGCAGTTGCTTGCGGCCCTCTGCCCAGCCCAAAAATTCGGGGATGGAGGCGATGAAGCGGGTGTCGGGCAAAATCGTCACAGGAGGACCAAATTTGGCCTCCCATTCCTTGAGCATCTCCGAAACGCGCCACTCCCCCGCGTCCGTTACAATGATGCCTTCGGGATTGTGCGCAGCGATGGCGTGGGCAACTTGGCCAGTAAAGCTGCCCTGATTGTCCGCGCTGTCAAGGGTTACATAATCCACCGTCCAGCCTGCCGCACGCAACTCGTCGGCAAAGTGCCGCATCGCGGAAAACAGGAAAGCGATCTTTTTCTTATGATGCCGCACATACGTTGCCTCATCGTGCAATTCGGCCATCAGGACGCGGTCTTGCGCGGGGTCTCCGGCGGCAAGGCTGGATAGATTGGGTGTCATCTGATCGCCCAGAATGACGATAAGGTTACGGGTTTTTGTCATGGACAATTCATTGCTATCTGCGCGGTGGAGTTATGATGCCGGGGGCGATCACCCCTCCATTCGAATCTATTCATCAAATGGGCATGTCTTTTAAGTGGCTATGTTGCAATGCCTAATTAGAGACGTAGCACCTGTCATCGTAATTGCAATTCTGCAGAATTCGAAAGATCCCATTCCATCCGGTAGAGCCTCATATCAGGTGTCCGACCGTAGTCATTCCAAGCAAGGTTAGGGTGAATATCCTGCCAATTGACGGGGTACCCGCTATCCAAATAGGCCCTCAACTTTTCATGAAATTGAGGATTGTCTTCATCCACAAAGTTCATAATATAATCCAATATTTTTTTGTTTCCGTCTCGCCTGAGAAATGCCGACGCCATACCAAAATCTGAACCAATACATGCCGCAAGCCGAGCGAACTCAATCAAGCTCACACTTTCTGGGAAATGACTTTTCAGCTCTTGATGTGCGCGTTGACGTATATCACTGTCGCAAACGATAAGGGTTCCACTATAAAGAGATTCCCAGTGTGGATGTGCACCTGGAAACGATTCTCCTGCCCAGTATAACTCCATCCATTCCGGGTGGCTAGCGCCCAATTTATTTGAATGTGAAATCCAATTTGCATCGAAGTGCTGCCCCACGGTGCTGGGACTTTCAACAATAAGCTCCGCTAAATACTCAGGCTGAAAATGGGTTCGCTCGCTCTCCCCCCACTTTAATGCACGATCTGCTAGATCCTTACTCTCAAAGCCAAAAATGCACCGCAGCCTCGAAATGCAATGGGGGTATTTGGAGGCGCGCACAATTTCTAGAGCTACCTCTCGATTATATCGGGCGACGTCCCCGCTGCGGTACAAGCCCGTCATCCAGATAGAAATAAATCCTGGCTCGTTTGGCGGCAAAACCAATTTGCCTCGATAAACAGCCCACGCGCAAAGAGGGTTGTCGATGTTTAAGTAAGCGAATGGCATTGCTACGATCTCGAATTAGAATAACAGCTCCAGTCTTCCAAACGCACCAAACTTACCCCGGGGTTACGTTGACGGATGCAACCCAATCGCAAGCCGTATACCGTCCCGCTTCAACCTATCATTGCTTGGTAGCGCCAAAGGCGCCGACCGCAAATCCTTCATTGCCGAAACCGCCGGATGGCCGGAAGCGCACGGAGAAGCTGCCCGCCACTTCATCCGCTTTCGGCCCGAAAAACTGCCCGAGCACCTGCCCATTCACGCCCGCATTTGTTTGGAGGGCAGCAGAAAAGCTTGGAAATGGCGTGCTGCGATAAGCTGGCGAGAAGTTGGCTAAAGCCCATGGCCCAAGATCGGTGCGGACACCGGCCGAATTCACCAGAAAAGCGTGGAAGTTTCCGGTCAAACTATCGTTCGAAAAGTCAAAGCTTAACAGGCTGGTTCCCTCCAGTGATTGAATTTCATTACCGGCAAGTCCCGTCGAGCCGGTTCCGTGGAGCACGCCCCGATAAGTGCCGGTTCCGGTGGCTGGAATAGCTGCACGATCCGAGATCAGGCCATAAGCGAACCAGTTCTCGGTCACACGCGTTCGGTCCGCGCGGCTGGACGGTTCCCTTTTCCGATAGAGGCCGAAGCCACTGTACGTCAGCGCCAGTTCGCTGTTGGAGCCAGCGGGCCGATAGAGCTTTACCTGTTCGGTAACATTGCCCGTCGTCGTCACATAGCTTGCAAACCGGCTTGTACTTGTCGCGGCGTCGGTGGTACCCGCAGTCGTGAAAACAACCGGTCCCGCGCGGTTGGTCTCACGCAGTATATAGGTGTTGTCCGACGCGCGATATTCGACGCCAAAAACATATTTCACCGGATCAGGGTTGAAATTGGACCCTTCGATCAAATTGGTCGCCGTGACAACATCTTGAGTAATTAACGCCGACCGCGCGTCGAATGCCTGGCTCGCGGTGATCGGAGCAAGTGTCTTGTTGACAGCTGCCGGATCGGTTCGCGCCGCCAAAAGCGTTCCGACCACACTGCCACTGCCCAGCGATGACGTGCCGTTCACTGCAAATGCCCCGCCCAGTTCGTTCGCGGCAGGTCCATAAAGCTTTCCTGCCAACGGCCCCGTCAGTGTGAAGCCCTTGTCCTCATATAGCTTCAGGCTGCCCGAAAACGCATTGACAGAGGACGATAGCGTGGCGCTTAAACTCCAATTCCCGTTGGCGCGCGGTGTCCGCGATGCGGCGGTGCTTTCCTCCAATGCTACGCCCGATCCCGTCAGCGCGCCTGAACCAAAATTGAGCGAGACTGTGCCCCTGCCCGTCAAATATGTATAGTCATTCTGCCAGAATCCCTGACCAATCAGGCGGGCGTCGAATTCGCCCGTGCCAGTCCTTGGAACCGCCGTGTCGGCTGTGCGGACGCCATAGCTGATCGCGTCTGCCTTTAGGCTTGTGCCGCTTGTCCCGCGCGACCAGATAAGGCCCGCAACATACCGAAAACTGTGCACAGGCGCGCTTCCGGCATAGCTGAGTTCCAGCCTGTCCTCGGTCTGCCCCTCTGATTTGCGGAAAACGTCGCGGTCGTTAACACCGGATTGTGCAACCTTATCAGTTTGCAGAAAGGTTTGCGTGCCTGTGGCCGTCGTGAGGGCAAGCGAGCGGTTGCTTGCCGTGAAAGCGACAGTTGAGGTTGAAGCCGCAGCGTTAATAGATAACCCGCCGCCCGCCGCGCCCGACACGCTGGCCGATGCAGAATCGTTTGCGAAATTCTCGTTTACTGTCGGCGTGATCAAATCCGCATTGACAGCCGGCGGCGGCGGCGATGGCGGCGGCGTTGAAGCAACCCCGCCCCCCGCGCCGCCACATGCAGCCAGACTAAGCGGGATAGCCAGAATAAACGCGAACCTGTGTGCTTGGCCTGATATACGCATAATTTGCCCCCTGCGGAATGCCCCATTTAGAACTAAGCATTTACGGAACCCGAATTCCAAATTTACTTAGCAACCTCGCATCGTCAATCCGCAGTAACGGACAGGAATATCGCCAATTTGTCAACAGTTAGTGCGTGTTGATTTATCCGCAGTTCCCAGAACACGTTACTAGTCAGCGGTGACTGAGCGTGCATGATCGGGTGACGTTAGACCACAAAATCTGCGGCGTGCATTGTGTTGGACAACATACCATTCCAACGCTAAATCATATTTTTGTTAATAGTCAGGGATTTATCCGATCATGCGTATCAAACCAGTTTACATGGCTTTTCTCTTGTTCGGTGCTTTCGGGGCGATGACGAGCGCATCGGCGCAATTTGGTGGACTGGGATATGTCGTAAAGGCCCTGCCCAAGCCAAAACTGCCCAGCATCATGGCTGGATCGCAACCGATAACAACGAATTTGAACGACGCCGTTTACGGGGATGCCAGCAAGGATAATTCCGGACCAACTGGCCAAGCGAAATCATTACTGTCCCTTGCGCGCACTGCGACTGGCGGCTTTATGCTCAAAGAGGGATATTTTGAGATGATTGCCCAAAGCTATTGTTTGCACGCCGGTACCTATGGTCCGGGCGGCGGCGATGGGTATTTATATGCACCGGTTAAGGGCGCGGCAAAGGATGCCGTCACCTCCATCTTGCAAAATTCGGTGGCTCATCCTGAAATTGACCAGCGTGATATTCAAGCGCTGTTATGGGCGATCGTATCGCGATCCAAATTTGAAGATTTGTCGGTCAGCCTAAAAGCGACGGCGTCCAAGCTGCTGACACCGCAGCAATTGGCGTCGCTCAACCGGAATGCGCTATCCGTTCTCACCAGCCCGCAGCTTTCGCGCCTGATCGGTGGCGCGCCTCCCGGTGTCAGGCAAGTTCTGGAGGCGGAATCCAGAATGCGCAGCATGCTGTCAGGGCCAAGCTATTCTTATGCTGAACTTGAACGTGTCGCTGTTCTGGCGGGTCAAGCACCGCGTGGCAGCGGCAGTCTGGATACACCATCAGGCCGTTGGAGCGCGCATCCTGACGGCTATTTCATCCGCTACATTCCAACAAGCTATAGCCAGACGCTGGTGCAGATTTGGGTGGTGAAGGGCAGCGGCGGGGTCGGCAAGGCTTATGACCCGGCCGTACACATTGCTGTACCCGGCAACACATCGCGCCAACGCCTCGCCCAATCGGGCCGCGTCCGCCGATAGTTCAAGTTAACATAACGGGAATAACGGGGCGCGCCTTAACGACGCACCACACCGGCTGCCAATGTCAGGTGAAGTAGGAGCCGGATGACCCGCAGCGAATTCGTTGTGGCTGCTTCCGTCAGGATCTGACCAGATTGGCGAGTGCCACGCCCATCCGACTCCCAAGGCGCGATATGGCGAAGGCGGGCCGGAAATGCAAGCCTGCGCTGCGATTTGCAGCATTTGCCTGAACTAATAGCAAATTATTCATGGTTAATAATCACTTAAATACATATTGGAACCCGGTATTCACCGTGCTTTGATAGAAAGAATTCTCCAACAACGGAGATGGTTTGATGACTTATGAATGCCCCACATTCGACAATCCAGTGGACTATGAAGCTGCACCCTTAGAAGACCGGTGCGCGCCGCGGATCAAAATTCGCATCCCTGCGTCACTGCGACAATCCGGATCGCCGGGTTTCAGCGTGATGATACAGGATTTATCCGTTGCGGGTTTTGCAGCAGAAGCACTTACCGGAATGAAGGCAGGGACGCGGGTTTGGATTTCTATCCCCGGCCTGTGCCCGCAACAGGCCGAAGTAGAATGGAATGATGGAATTATGATCGGCTGCAGCTTTAACATTTTGTTGAACGCCGCCGTGCTCGATGCGATCCTAAATCATCATCAAGCTATCGAGGACCGTTGAGCGGGGTTGACGCTTAATTCTCCGCATCGACAGCAGCTTGGACCGATTTGTAAAAGGCCTCACGCTGCGCGCCCACGCTTTCAGGGTCTGTTGCCCTCGGCCAGTTGCTGTTGGATGCGATTATCAGTTTGCGTTTCGGGTCGATGAAAATGCCTTGACCGAAAATGCCCTGCGCGGCGAAACTGCCATCATCATAAGTCCACCATTGATAGCCATAGCCTTTGCCCACAACGCCGATTTCGGCTTGCTTTGATGTTGCCGGGGCCAGCCAGTCATCCGGGAAAACCGCTTTTCCGCCAACGATACCGCCGCCCATGACGAACATGCCAAAACGCGCGAAATCGCGGGTCGATGCCTGTATACAGCAACCGCTGATTTCATGGCCGGTCGATCCGGTTAGCCAGCTGGCGTCCTGTTCCATGCCATAAGGTGCCCAGATTTTCTCGGACAAGTAAGCCGACAATTGCTTTTTGGTGGCGCTGCTGACCAATACGCCGATCAGGTTTGTCTCGCCGGTTTTGTAAACCCATTTCGTGCCAGCGGGTGCTTCCCGTTCCAGCTTTCGCATATAGCTGACGGTGACATCGATGCCGGGTTCCGCCTTGTGGTCGTTAAAGCGCGCAACGTCGCTTTTCTTGTCCTCGTAATCCTCGTTCCATTTGACGCCGGACGTCATTGTCAGCAATTGCTGGATCGACACATCATCATATACCGACCCTTTAAGGTCGGGGATGTAAGCAGATACCTTGTCATCGATGCTTTTGATGTAACCGTCTTTAATCGCCCCGCCAACCAGACTGGAGGTGAATGATTTGGCGACCGAAAAACTGGTCCAGCGGCCTTGTGCGGTAAAATCAAGGCCATATTTTTCCAGCCTTACTTTGCCGTCCTGGACAATGACCAATCCCGCCGTGCGCTGATCCTTCATATAGGCGTCAACGTCGGTGGAAATGTTGATCGGCGTGCCCGCTGGCAACGGAAGGACGGTGTCGCCAGCCTCAATGATGTTCGCCTTCGACAAAGCGGGGATCCCGTCCAAAGCGCGAAATGCCGCGTCGCGTTGCGGTATGGTCCAGAACAGCACGTTACGATCCGTCGGCAAGTTGGCGATCAAGTTGCGCGTGTCTTTGTCTGCCGAAAAATAGGCGATGCCCAATCCAGCTGCGATCAAAACCAATATGCCGCCGATCCATTTCCACATGCGTACTCCCCCAATTCAACATTATGCCTGACTATGGCCGGGCTTTATCAACGTGACTTGCGCAACGTTGATACCGCCGCCGCGAAAGCCGCCTTCACAATACATCAGATAAAATCGCCAAAGGCGAGTGAATTTTTCATCGAAGCCTGCGGGCAATCTGCCTTCGGCGGCGGCGGCGTCAAACCTGATGTGCCAACGGCGCAAGGTTTCGGCATAATGTTGCCCAAAATCCCGTTGGTCATGCCACAATAGTCCGCGCTCTTCGGCCAGTTTGCGAAAACGGCTTTCTGACAAAAGCATGCCGCCGGGAAAAACATACCGCTGAATAAAATCGACGCTGTTTGCATAAGCGTCAAATATATCGTCTTCGATCCGGATATACTGGATGGCTGCGCGCCCGCCGGGCTTTAATCTATCCCAAATAGCATCAAGATAATCGGGCCAATATTCCTGCCCCACAGCCTCGACCATTTCCACGCTGGCAATGGCATCATATTGGCCGTCCGCATCACGGTAATCGGTAATGCTGACCAAGGCGCGCGGCGTGTAACCGGCGTCGGCCAGCCTTTGATCAGTATATGCCTTTTGTTCACGCGACAGGGTCAGGCCATGATAATCAATGTCGCGCGCGCCGAGTGCGGCCATTGCCAAGCCGCCCCATCCGCAGCCAATTTCCAGCAAGCTGTCGCCATCATTCAGCTGCAACCTTTCCAGCAATGCTTGATTTTTCGATGCTTGCGCCGTTGCCAGATGCTCATGCTGCGACATCGGTTCGGCAAACAAGGCGCTGGAGTAAGTCATGGTTTCATCAAGCCATGCGGCGTAAAAATCATTACCCAGATCATAATGAAATTCGATGTTCCGCCGCGCCCCTGCCCTGCTGTTACGGCGCAGCCAATGCAGCAATTTCGCGGATATTCGCGCAATCGAGGACGCCCTTGCCACGTCGCCCAAAGACCGGCGATTGCGGACAAACAAATCGAAAATCTGCACCGGATCAGGGCTGTCCCACTCGCGGGCTAACCAACCTTCATACAGGCCAACCGACCCCGCCCAGCCAATTCGAAGCAGCGCGCGCCAATTTCGGATGTTCATTTCGGCATTCGGGCCGGGCGCGCGTCCGCCCAAGATGCGCCTGCTGCCATCTGGCAAGGTTCCCCCAACAGAGCCAACCAGAACCCCGCGATCCATTTGATCGAGCAAAATATTGCAACGGCGTGCAGCGATTTTGTCAAAAAACGAACTAAAAAGGCCGCCACTCCCCGGTTGAGCATGCTCAATTGCGGTTAAGTGACGACCTTTTTCTGTATCCGGCATATTCATGACGGCGGCCTATGCTACAGCCAAATTGCCAATGCAATCGCCGTAATTAGCGCGACCGCAAGTATCGCTTACTTTTTCAACGAATCCCGAATTTCAGTCAACAAATCAACTTCAGACGGACCAGCTGCGGCTGGCGGCATCATTTTGTTTACTTGGCGGACCAACAGGAAAATCACAAATGCCATAATGACAAAATTGATGATCGCAGTCAAAAGGCTGCCCCAGCCCAAGAATGGAACCCCAGCGGCCTTTACAGCAGCCAGTGTCGACACATCTTTACCGGCCGCATCGCCCAATAGAATGAACCTGTTGGTGAAATCGGTTCCGCCGGTCACAGCGCCAATCAGCGGCATCAAAACGTCATCGGTTAAGGAGGTAATGATCTTGCCAAAACCTGCGCCGATGATGACACCGACTGCCAACCCCATTACATTACCTTGATTGATAAAGGCCTTAAACTCTTCTCTCATACTCATAATTGCTCTCCCTCTCTTGATTGCAAGAGGTTCTTTCTGCACTAAAATTTCACTTTTGTCGATAGCAACGATTGAACCACATTCCAAAACTGCCTACATACCGCTTAACGACAAGCCTTTGAGGAAGGAAACTCTGAATATGCGTCCCCATTTTGCAAAGCTCTTATTGGTCCCCGTCGCCGCTGCGTCACTCGCCGGATGCGGTATAAACAGCGTGCCTGCGGCAGAAGAGGATGCCAAAGCGAAATGGGCCGAGGTCCAGAATAGTTACCAAAGCCGCGCGGATCTGGTTCCAAACTTGGTCGAAGTTGTAAAAGGCGCGATGCAGCAGGAAAAGGATGTCTTGGTCGGAGTCACAGAGGCGAGAGCCAAGGCGACTTCGATCCAGCTGAGTGCAGCAGATTTGGCTGACCCCGCAAAAGTTGCGCAATTCGAACAGGCGCAGGCTGGCCTTAGCAGTTCACTTGGCCGGTTGCTGGTCAGCGTAGAGGCATATCCGCAGATCAAATCGAACGAGAATGTGCAAACGCTGCAAAGCCAGCTTGAGGGCGCGGAAAATAAGATCAGAATTGCGCGCCGTGACTATAATATTTCGGTCCAAGCATATAACACAACGATCCGCACGTTCCCCGACATTATCGGCGCGAAAATCATTCACGGTGCAAAACCAATGGTTCCTTTTGCCGCGACCACCACAAACGCCCAGGAAGCGCCCAAGATTGATATGACGCCATCCAAATAATGGCGTTTTTCGCCAATCGTGCGGTGGGAGTATGAATTAAAATGCGACGGCAATAGCGGGACGGACTGAGACGTTTGCCTGCTTGTCTGGCACGCTAAATTCTGTTATCGATTGCACGATCTGTGCGACAAAAGACACAGTAAACATAATAATATCAAAGGGTCGCGTTAGTTCCATATTGGGGGAGCAGCGCATGAGTTATCGCAAGACGAGGCGAAAACTGGAATCTGGCACCACTTGGGCGGGGCCCTTTTTGATTTCGATGAGTGCATCTTTGGCGCTGTTTTGTCCAACGGCGGCGGCGGCGCAAACACCCAATACCCCCCTGCCCTCCCGCGACGAATTGGAAATCAAACCGGTCGCGCCGCAGGAAAATGCGACCAAGGTTGATGTAAGCGGCGACATCGAACGCGCGCCATGTGCTTTGGCCAACCCTGCCTATGCCGCGATAAAATTTACATTCAACGAAGCGAAGTTTAACAATCTTGGGCCGGTGGATGCCGCCGACCTGCGCCAGACATATTCCAGTTACATTGGCCGCGAGCTACCGATCGCGGCGGTTTGCGACATCAGGGATGCAGCGGCGACATTGCTGCGAAATCGCGGTTATCTGGCTGCGGTTGAAGTGCCGGTGCAGCGGATTGAAAATGGCATCGTCAATTTCGAAATTCTATATGCTAAGCTTACCGCCATCCGTGTTTTGGGCGAAGCGGGAAGCAACGCGAATCTGCTGGAAAAGACATTGGGGCGGTTGGTGACAGGCCAGCCATTTAACCGGCTGGACGCGGAACGGCATCTGCTGCTCGCGCGCGACATCCCTGGTTATCAATTGCGGCTGACGCTCAAGCCTACTGGGGTAACGCCGGGTGATATGATCGGCGAAGTCGTCCTTCGGCAGAACCGCATCGAAGCGGATCTTTCAATTCAAAATTTGGCGGCGCGCGATACCGGCCGTTTTGGCGGACAGATGCGGGTGCAGTTTAATGGCCTGACAGGAATGGGCGACCGAACGACTTTGGGTTTTTACAGCACCGCCGATTTTCGTGAACAACAGATTGTGCAAGCCGCGCATGAAATGCAGTTGGGTAGCAACGGATTGCGGGTTGCAGGGCGAATGAATTACGCGTGGAGCAAGCCTTCGCTGGGTGCGACTTTCCCGGACGTAAAGGCCAAAACGCTGTTCGCATCGTTGGAACTCTCATACCCGCTGATCCATCAATTGGCGGGCAGTTTACGCGGTGCTATTGGTTTGGATTACGTCAACCAAAAGGTCGATTTTGCCGCGCTCCCGCTCAGCCGGGACCGGATTCGCACCGGCTTTGTCAAGCTGCAAGGCGAAACCGTTGATCTAAAAGGCATCGGTCCGGGCGGCAGTATCGGCTGGCGGCTGGGCGGAGAAATTGAGGCCCGGCGCGGATTTGATATTTTCAATGCCAGCCCGAACTGTGTCACCAACCGGGCGCTGTGCACGGCGGCAGGATTTGTCCCGCCAAGCTTAATCGACGGGGACCCGACGCCGACGATTTTTCGCGCGGCCGCGGCAGGAGATGTCCGTATTGCCCGCAATTTGTCAATTTCACTGCAAGGGCGCGGGCAGACTTCGAGTTCGGCATTGCCCGCATTTGAACAGTTTTCTTTGGGCAATTATACCATCGGCCGGGGCTATGATCCCGGGGCTTCGGTTGGCGACCGCGGCATCGGTTTTTCTGGCGAGATCAGGATTGATAATCTGCAGATTTCCAAAAACGGCAAACTAAAACTGCAACCTTATGCGTTCGCCGACAATGCCTGGGTTTGGAACAAGGGCGTTGGCGGCTCCGAAAGAATTAGCTCGCTGGGCGGGGGCATGCGGCTGAATTTCGCCGACCGGGCGCGATTGGATGCGACGCTTGCGGTGCCAACACGCAATGTTGGCGGCTTGAACCAGCGCGGCAACGCGAGATTTCTGGTCTCTTTCACAACCAGCATACTTCCATGGAGGACGCGATAATGTCTCGTTTAAATTCATGCCTTAAACTTTCAGGCATCT
>JAYUPJ010000215.1:0-14333 GCA_043760195.1 Sphingomonadales bacterium
AACCTTGGTTTCGGCGCGTATGCCCGCATCGAAAAAGATGTTGGGCCGCCGCGCGGGAATGACGCCAGCCTGCGCAAAGCCGCGCCCGCTCAGTCCCAATATCAGCGGTACGTTATCGGCTGAACCGGCGGCATATACAGCGAAATGATCGGCGCTCTTCGTCCGTATCCGACGCTCCACCGAAACGTTCAGCGGCAATGCATTGATCGGTTGCCAGCGCAGGCCAACGGCCAATTCTTCGTCGGAAAATTTGCCCGGCGTCGCTGCGGCTCGAACCAGCAATGATAAGCCTCCGCCGCCGCCGCTGCCGCCCCCGCCGCCACCATGATCGGTCAGCCGGTAGTTAGCGATGATGCCGCTTTGGCTGCCGCCATATTGCGCCGCCGGTGCGATCTGGTCCGTGCCCGGCTGGCCGGACCGCCAAAAGCTGTAGGCGTAATATCGCAGCCTGCGCGGTGATTGCGGGGGGACTGCCGACGGTAATGGCGGGACGGGTGAAGTAACTTGCGAACGCGCCATTTTGTTCGGGAACGTGCTCATCGGGAAATGGGTCGGACTCGGTAGCGCATCAGGCGTCACTTGGAGTGGATGCGGCGGATCAACTTTCACGGCAAGGATCGGCCAAGGCTTGGCGGTAGGCCCGGCGATGCTGCGCGGCATAACGGCATAGAAACCGCGCTGCTGCGGCATGACATTTTCGAATTCAAATGCCGCTGGAAGTATTTTAACAGCCGCAATCGGCGATGACACCGCGATGACATCTGCGGCCCGCGCTTTTGCTGGCAATTGCGGCGTGAACGATTCAATCTCTGCATTGTTGATCCGCGCCATTGTCCACAATATCAACAGCCCCGCGCACAATCCAAGTGGACGCCCGCGCAATTCAGTCTTTGCCTTGTTCGGGCGGGAAATGCAGATGGGTGGTCTTATCCCATGTTAGATCAGCGCCAAAGCAATGGCGTACGTAAGCAAACACCGCCCGGCGCGCGGCCATGATGGCAACAATGTTTGAAATGATCACGCGGGGAACCGAGAACGCCGCCTCTGCCGGGCCGTAAATTTTCCAAACGAATATGGCGCGCATAGCCATTCGCCAAAACAAGAATATACCGTTGGCCAGAACCAGCGCAAAAATGAGTTCCGGCAGCACCTGAAAATGATGCAGGCCCGTGGCGTGCAGCGCGCCCAAAATAACCGCCACAGTAAACACAACATAAGCCAGCGTAAGCACCAACGCCGCAAATATCGCCTTGCGGTCCCGGCACAACATCCAGAATTGGATCGCGCCCCCTTGCCAGCCCAACCTATCCCACCCGGCCAAAGCGATGCCGGTCAACCAGCGCGTTTTTTGGCGCACTGACGTCTCCAAGGTGGCCGGAAAGCAGGCCCGGGTGCCAATCAAATCACCGTCTGAATTACATATCCGCGCCAAGATAGTGCTGCCGCCCAACCGCCCGATTTTCAAACCAAGCTCATAGTCTTCGGTCAGGCTGGTCGCGTCAAATGGGTGCTGATTTTTTTGTAAGGCGATACGCCCCAGCAGATTTCTCTCTATCGCACAGCCAACCCCGGCCAGCGGTAAAGCCGCCCCCAACGCCTCACGCACAACCATTGATTTGCCATGCGATTCGGCAAATTCATCGCAATAATGGCCGCTGATCCACCGCGACCCGGCAACGCGCACGGGGATAACCGGAATTTGCACGGCATCGTTTTTCTCAATCAGCGCGTCATATATTTTTAGCTCATCGGCATGCACCAGATCTTCGGCATCATGCAGAATAACCGCCTTCATCTTTATGCCGCCGCTCAGTTCATCATATACCATTGTCCGCCAGATTTGATTTAAGCAGTCGGCCTTGGTGGTGGGACCGGGCGCATCGCAGATTATCAGGCGCACAGCCGGGCTGATATCCGCGAATTTTTTGACCGCTTCTATGCCGTCATCATCGTTCGGGTAACATCCAACATGGATGACGTAATTGCCACCTTCTCCCCACGCAGAAAGGCATCGCCGCAATGTTTTTTCAATGATCGCCGATTCCTGCCACGTCGGAATGAAAACCGCCAACCGCCCGGGATTTTTGGGCGCGGGCAGCTGTTCAACCGTCATCGGACTCACATGACGATAATATCGCAATTTTCGGTAAATCCGTCTGATGATCCAGATTACATCGATGCAAAAATCGTCGATCGCTCCGATCAAAAACCAGAACCCGCAGAACAGCAATAGTTCCAGCAGCAAGACATCCATAGCGCCGTAAATACTCGCCATCAACTTCGCGCCGCCGCGAACGCCAAAATTGTCCGGCGGTTGATTTTTGGAAAGTGAAAACTGGTCATAACCGTTTCCGGCGCTCCAGCCATAGACCACCGGCCATCGCCGCCACGATCAATATGACCCATGTTTCGGTCAATGCCTGATAAAGCGCAGGCGGAAAGGAAGGCGAAACGAGCGTCGCCAAATGCGTGGCCAGTTTGGCAAGCTGCAACCCGGCAATGCACACCAGCCATCTGCTATGAAAATATGACACAAGGGTACCGAGCGCCAGAAAGACCAGCACATCGGACGCCATGACCATGAACGATGTTGTTTGCCAGCCTTGCCAGCCGCCTGCGCCAATTGTTATGGCGGCGCTGAACATTATTATCGCAGCGGTAAATCTTCCCGCGCGCTGACCAACCCGGGCGGCATAGGCGCAGCTTAACAGGATCGTCGCCATGAAGATGGTCTGGAATATCACGTCACGAATACTCAGCCACGCAGATACAGTCTGCCATCAGGCTGCACGCATCGAGCACCCTTTTGCCAACCGCAGAAAAATTGCGGGCAAAGATTTGGTACGGCGATTTTCATTGTTAACTCCCCGCCTCAAATTGCGCTTGGGGGAGTGCAGTGCAAAACTAAATCAGGATAGGGCGCGCATCATGTTCGCGATAATCAATGTCATTGCACTGACCAATATTACCGAAATCAGTCCAGTTTCCAAAAGCGCCAGCACCACTCCGCTGAATGGTTTTGGTTTGGCGGTTGCCGCGCTCTGATCGAAAATCTGGTGGCCTTGTCCAACGATGCATTCCCGGTCCGATTGTTTGCCCTCCACGCCCTTTACTGCGGGGAGTATGGACCTGAAATCAAAGTCGGCAATATTTGCCGGATCATATACTATCGCTTCGGGTAAGCATCGCGCCTCGATGGCGACATATATCTTGGCGGCCTCTTTCCGGTTTGGCGCGTTCAACTTGCGCCTTGCTGAATCGAGGCGTTGGTCAACGGTGAACCTTGAAATTCCGAGTTTTCGCGCAATCTCTTTGGATGTCAAAAGATCATCAACCATACGCAGACAGTCTTTCTGGCCGTCCGTGAGATTGAGTTGCCTTTTTCCTGCCATCAGAATTCACTCCGTTTTCATCCGATATGGACACAATATATCAGTCGGCTTGTCAACCTAGATGTTGATGACATACGGTTGCAACTTAACCGTAGCCCTGAGCCTGTCGAAGGGCGCTTCACTTAGAGATGTAATTCGACAGGCTCAGCACTACGGTGTAGCTATATGCCATCGCGCTCAGATATAGCCGTCCGGCTTTGCAGTACTTGCCACTTCCAACTGCGAGAGGCATAAGCCGCGAGATGATGATCGCCAAAAAAGAAAGCCCCCGGTCGGCGCTTCGGGAGTTTCTTTCCAGCGAGGCTGCGGGCGGGCTATTGCTTATCGCCGCCGCTAGTTTGGCAATGCTGGCTGCAAACTCCGCGTTCTCGGCCAGCTATTTTCACTTCATCCACGCCGTTACAGGCCCCGAGTTGACACCAAAGCTTGGGCCTATGACGGTGCATTTGTGGATCAACGACGGGCTGATGGCGGTTTTCTTCATGCTGGTCGGGCTGGAAATAAAACGCGAATTTGTCGATGGGCATTTGTCCACTTGGGCGGACCGCACGCTGCCCATCCTTGCCGCAGCCGCTGGCATGATCCTGCCTGCGTTCGTCTATTTGGGCGTCACCAGCGGCGATCCCACGTTGGCGCGCGGATGGGCCATTCCGGCGGCCACCGATATTGCCTTTGCCATCGGTGTGTTGGCACTGCTCGGCAGCCGCGCACCAACGTCGCTGAAATTGTTTCTGACAACCGTGGCCATTGTCGACGATATGGGGGCGGTTGCGATCATTGCTTTATTCTATACTGCCGAATTGAACTTTGCCGCATTGGCCGCAGCGATCATAATCTGGCTCATAATGATGGCGCTCAGCAGGCTAAAGGTAAACGCGCTTTCACCCTATCTGATACTGGCCGCGCTGCTGTGGTATGCGACATTATTGTCGGGGGTGCATGCCACCATTGCCGGTGTGATGGCGGCATTTGCGATCCCGTTCCGGCGCACACTTGCCGCCCCCGATGCGCAGGATTCGGCGCTGCACCGGCTGGAACATTTACTTGCCAAGCCGGTGGCGTTTTTGATTGTGCCGCTGTTCGGTTTTGCCAACGCCGGTGTGTCTCTGCAAGGCGTGGGGTTGGCGCAGGCCTTGGCACCGCTGCCGCTTGGAATTGCGCTCGGGCTTTTTATGGGCAAACAGATCGGCATTTTTGGCAGCGTATGGTGCGCCGCAAAACTGGGCCTATCGGTGCGGCCAAAGGACGCCAGCTGGTTGCAGGTTTACGGCATTGCCTTGCTCTGCGGGATCGGTTTTACCATGAGCCTGTTTATCGGCGGCCTTGCGTTCAGCGACCCTGCGGTCGGCGATGCCGTGAAAATTGGCGTGTTGATGGGCTCACTCGCTTCGGCGGTGCTAGGATATCTGGTGCTGCGATTTGCACCGCCGCTGCGCAAAGACAAGGCCGCAAAGGAGTTGGCAATATGATACCGTTTCGCGTTTATTTGGGCTTGGCAGTTTTGGCGCTGCCTGGATGCACTGCGCCGCAATCCGGCCCGGCACTCTCGCTGCCCGCCGCAGTTCCGCCTTACAGCCCTGGCTTGCCCGAACCGCCGCTGCAGCCCCTCCAAATCGCCGCCCGTGCTTTGGAAACAGAGGCGTCTGCTTTCCTGAGCTTGACCTTGGAAGCGGGGACTTATGAAGCCGAGTATGTCGATGCCTATTACGGTCCGGCTTCGATCAAGGCGCAGGCCGAGGCTGCGCCGCGTTCGCGCAGCGCGCTGATTGCGGCGGCACAAGAAAGCATCACCCGCATCGAAACCAAAATATTGCCCGATTTGGCGAGCGAACCGGCATGGCAGTCCCGCGCCAATATGCTGCGCGGCCAGTTGCAGGCGGCGATTACCCGGCTGCAGATGATCGGCGGCACGAAATTCAGTTTCGGGGACGAAGCCAAAGGGCTGTTCGCGACTGTGCCATCGCTGAAGCCATTGGCGCATTTCGATCCCATTCTCGCTAAGCTTACCCGACAAGTTCCCGGCACGGGTGCGCTTGCCGCGCGGGTAGATGCGTTTAACGAACGCTACACGATCCCCAAGGACCGCCTGCGCCCGGTGTTCGACGCCGCGATTGCCGAATGCAAACGCCGCACAGCGCAGCACATCGGGTTGCCGCAGGGCGAGAGCTTTACGATGGAGTTCGTCACCGGCAAGACATGGTCGGGCTACAATTATTATCAGGGCAATTACAAAAGCCTGATCCAGATCAACACCGACCTACCGATCCGCATCAGCCGCGCCGTCGACCTTGGCTGTCACGAAGGCTATCCCGGTCACCATGTGCTGAACCTGATGATTGAAAGCAAGTTGGCGCGGGCAAACGGCTGGAGCGAATATCAGGTCAACCCGCTGTACAGCCCGCAAAGCATGATCTCCGAAGGCAGCGCCAATTACGGCATTGATCTTGCCTTTCCGGCAGCCGAGCGGTTGGCGTTTGAACGTGACGTGTTGTATCCGCTGGCAGGCCTCGATCCCAAATCTGCGGAGGCATATTGGCGGATGCAACAGATGACCGACGCACTATCGGGGGCAAGGTTGACGATTGCGAAAATGTATCTGGATGGCGAAATCAGCCGCGCAAAGGCGGTGGACCTGACCCAGAAATACCTGCTGCTATCGCCCGCCCGCGCCGAACAGTCGGTTGCTTTCACCGACCATTATCGCAGCTATGTGATCAACTATGGCTGGGGCAAAGATCTGGTCAGCGATTATATCGAGCGGAGCGGAGCGCAGGGCATGACGCCCGATGCCAAAACCCGCTGGGAACGCATGGAGAAGATTTTGAGCGAGCCGACAATGCCTGCGGATTTGATGCCCTAAGCCAGATGCTCGCGCAGCCATGACGCGAGTTCATCCTCGGACAGTTCACCTGCGGCCAGTGCTATTACCGTGGCGATTGCATCCTGCGCGTTAAAGGCAAGTGTATAACCGTTAAGTGCCAAAAACAATCGTGCGAGTACCCATGCTGTCCGCTTGTTGCCGTCGGAAAACGGGTGATTGCGCGCAATACCAAAGGCATAAGCCGCCGCCAATTGGCTGACATCATCCTCGCCATAATGCCATATATTGACGGGGCGAGAGAGAGCGGAATCCAATAATGCCAAGTCGCGGACGCCGGATAATCCGCCATGTTCGGCAATTTGCCGGTCATGTATTGCCAACGCGTCACGGGCTTCCAGCCAGATCGGCTCGGCGCGCAATTCATTTGTCATTGTGTGAACCTATTGCGCCAGAACGCGCAGGATATCTCTGTCTTCGCGCATGATTGTTTCAGCCATCGCCATTTTTTCAGCAAAGCCGGGATCGGTTGCTGTGATGCGAAAGCCACCATCGGCGGTTTCAGACAGAAACAGATTGTCACCCGCAGAAACCCGCAACTGCGCCAGCACATCCTTGGGCAGAATCAGGCCTGCACTGTTGCCTACTTTGATGATTTTCAACGGTTTGGTGATTTTGGTTTGTTTGTTCATATGGATGTAATAACATTTGTTTCGCGAATTTGCAAGCGTGGCAAAGTTATGCCGCTGGCGGCGCGCGCAAGTAATCGGGTGCGGTGGGCGATCTCGGTTCATAAAAGCCGCAAAGGGAAGAAGATAGAAGAGCGAGGCGCAATTTGGCGGCGCGGGGTAAACGTATTCCCCTTTTTCCTTCTTCCCCTTGTGGCGTTTATGAACCGAAAGATTACACTACTGCTATTGCCTTCAAAGTCCTAACTCACCCTGTGGTCCGATTGGCAATGAAAGGTGGCGAGGCGAGTAGCGCAACTTTTCTGAATTCACTGCATTACCGATCACGTCTCTGTGACAGACGATGTTGCGGACCAGCTGCTCCCACATTTCTTCACGGGGTCTGGTTGTAGATGGCATACGGTCGGCCTCGGTTAGGGTGATATAGAAAGGCAGATTGCGCCTGATCTGACTGATGGATGCTTTACCGCCAGCGTCAAAAAGGTAATTTCCCACGGCTTTTGCAAGCTCGGTTTCGCGATGTTTAGTCATTTTATGTCCTTTGAAATTGGAAAGTTGAGACGGGCCCTTAAAGCCCGCCCCACCCCACCCCACTTGGCGTAACGACTAAATTTAGGCGTAACGGATCAATTTCCACGTCACGGCATTGCCGCGATATGGAGGCATGACGTTGCCTACTGCAATTGGCGCAGTCGTCGATGGTGACGATTGTGCTTCCCATACTCCAGATTCTGGACATTTTTCACCGGTCCGTGCAGTGGTTCCAATTGGCTTTGCCATATTATAGTTCTTTTCAATTTGCGCTGCCAGGACACACGGCAGCGTTGACTAATGAAAAGGGCCCCACTAACATCGTATCGCTTACACAAGCACGAGCGTGGTATGTCCGCCTCCTATTAAGGTCGCCATTAGTAGTGGCGACCTTAATTTGTTTACGAAGTTCAAAATGGAACCTCTGAATCATCCTCCCAATCCGAATCCCAATTACTGGAAGTATGGGATGAGAATTTTGATCCGGTAATTTCTTCTTCAAGCGGAACTGCTAAGAACCAAGAGTTATCGTTGACTATGACTTCGCCATCTTCTTTCATGCGACTAAGCTGTGGTGAAAGACTCGTTCGCCCAAGGTCGCGATCAAAATTTTCCTTAATTTTGGCAAGAATATCAGTGGCAGTCAGTCCTGTAGAATCAGACTTCAATATTGTACGCACCATATCTTTAATTGTTCGAGAGCCTGATTGTAGCCCACCTGGCTCGATCTCGCTTGATAAGGGATCAAGCGCTGACTTCGCTATTTTTAAATCACCAAGCTCGCTACGAAGCGCTTTCATCTGACTTTTTATGTCTGCTTCACGAGCAGCGATGAAATCTCGAAGTGTAGTCATTCCGTTATTGTATTGCGGCGCACAGAAAGATGCAAGAGAAAATCAGACTTCAATTAATATTTTATGGACTCCTATCCCTAATACTTTGATTTAATGGTATTCTTTTTAGGACTCCAAGAATATCTTGTGATTCTTGACTATTGAGCAATTTCCTTCTCGGTCATAGTACCACTTTGGTCGAAACGCTTTACACTGCGGCCGTCAACTCCGGCACGGCGGTAAACAAAACGGCGACCAATCACAGATCGGCGACTTGGAATATCGGCGCGTCTTCATCTTTGTTGACCGCGACGATGACTTTGCTGTCTTTCATTCCGGCCAGATGCTGGATCGCGCCGGAAATACCGATGGCGATATACACCACTGGCACGACGACTTTGCCAGTTTGCCCGACACATCAGCCCCCACCCTTCTATCTTCTTCCCTTTGCGGCTTCTATGAACCGAGGGACGGCGCAAGTTTGCATTGCAAATGACTGGACAAAAAAGGGAGCGGAACGCCTGCCCCGAAGGAACATGATGTTTATTCCGCAATAATTACAGCCGACCTTTATTGCGCCGCAAAATCCCGTTAGGGATGATTTTGAGTTTATGGATATTTATCTTCCGATTGCGAACCTGTCGGTTAACGCGCTTGTGATCATCTTGCTGGGTGGTCTGGTCGGCATGCTGTCCGGCATGTTTGGCGTCGGCGGAGGATTTCTGACGACGCCTTTGCTGATCTTTTACGGCATACCGCCAGCGGTAGCAGCCGCGTCTGCATCAACCCAAGTGACAGGATCAAGTGTTTCGGGGGTGTTCGCGCATTTGAAACGCGGGGGCGTCGATTTTCAAATGGGCGGGGTGCTGGTGGTTGGCGGCGTGTTCGGTACGCTGGCGGGCGCCGGAATTTTTGCGTTGTTGGAAAGCCTGGGGCAAATTGATACCGTCATCAACATTCTGTATGTCCTGATGTTGGGCAGCATCGGCGGCTTGATGGCCAAAGAAAGCTGGCAAAGCGTGCATGCGACGCGCAGCGGAAAGCCGCTGCCTGCCCGAAAAAGGCGGCATCATCCGCTGGTCGCAAGCTTGCCGCTGCGCTGGCGTTTTTACAAATCGGGCTTGTATATTTCGCCGCTGGCCCCCCTGATCCTTGGCTTTCTGACGGGCATATTGACCATGCTGCTGGGCGTTGGCGGCGGCTTTATCATGGTGCCAGCGATGCTCTATCTTTTGGGAATGGGCGCGCATGTTGTTGTTGGCACGTCTTTGTTTCAGATATTGTTCGTGACCATGTCGTCGACCATGATGCACAGTCTGACGACAAAGGCCGTGGACATTGTCCTGTCGGTTTTCCTTTTGATCGGAAGCGTTACCGGCGCGCAAATCGGGGCCAGATTGGCGCAGCGGATGCAGCCTGAATATCTGCGGTTGGCGCTGTCCGCTATTGTATTGCTCGTCGCGCTGCGAATGGCGATTGGCCTTGGTTGGCGGCCCGATGAGATATTTACGGTGCAGCTATTGTGAAAACTATGGTGAAGAAGGCCATCCCCCCTCTGTTTTTGCTGTTGTCGCCGTCCATTGCCCATGCGGTAGAACCAAAGCTGGTGCCAGACGTCTCCCAGCGTAAAATCCGCATCCAAGCCGGATTTACAGGCGCGCAGCTGCTGATGTTCGGTGCGATCATCTATCCCCGCGGAATTGCGCCCGACGAACAAGTGGATGTTGCGGTCGTGCTACGCGGGCCCACCCGGCCGATTACACTGCGCGAAAAACAAAAGATTGCGGGCATATGGGTGAATGCGAAAAGTCAGGATTTTCGCTCTGTTCCAACCTATTATGCCGTCGCATCTTCGCGGCCAATTGCGCAAATTGTCGATACCAAAACCGCCGCGATTTATGAACTTGGGTTGGACCGCCTGCAGCTTTCCCCCAGCGGCGAGATTGTAAGCGCCGATCAAAAGCGTTTCATGGCCGGGCTCGTCGGCTTAAACAGCCGCAACGGATTGTACCGGCAAAGCGCGGGCACCGTGGAGATAACAGACAATGTGCTATACCGCGTCCATCTCGATATTCCATCCAGTGTCCCGGTTGGACGGTATACCGCAGAGACGCTGTTAATCCGCAATGGCCGCGTGATCATCGCCGACGACAAGGTCGAAATTGACATCCAAAAAACCGGGTTTGAACAATTTGTCACCGTCCTCGCGGAAAAATATTCGTTCACTTACGGCGCGATTGCGGTGTTTATCTCGCTGTTTCTCGGCTGGTTTGCGGGTTTCGTTTTCAGGAAGTTTTAGGTGGTGTTGATATCCAAAATTTACTTTTTGAAAAAAGAATATCGTCATTCCCGCGAAGGCGGGAATCCATCACCTGCACTCGCGTTTTAAGCAAGTTGGCTTATAGCTGTTAGCTCGGGTGATGGATTCCCGCCTTCGCGGGAATGACGAAGCCTCTGTTGTTAAGCGCGTTATTATCTAAACGTAAACACTACCTAGCCCCAGCCGGCGGTAACTTCCCCACCGAACGCGCGGCACTTGGTGGAACCCCGGCCTTGGTAAACAAATCTTTACTTTGCTAGGCTATCCGTGTGTTCAATCTTGGATTATTGAGGGCACGCTTAAATGGACAATATGGAACGGAACGGTTTTTCGAGAGGAAATTCGGCCGAAAGTCCAAACGGCGAAGGTGCGGCAATTCCGGCGCAAACCACGATATCGCTGGCCCCCGGTGGCGGGGTGGCTTTACCTGAACCAAACAATCAATCCCAAACAGCACAACCATCGGGCACCGCCAATCACGGCGGTTTGCACATGATTGGCTTCGTTACCGAAATTGCCGGTTCCGGTTCACAGGTTGCGCTTGACGCGGGGATTCTGCGGAAGCTGCTCGATCATAAGGATCCGAGCATTGGCATGGCGGGACAAGTTGGCAGCCAGATCAAGATCCGCATCGGCAGCACCTGGTTGCTCGCCAGCATCCGTACCCAGAAATTGCATGACCGGGATAACAGCGCGATTGTCGCAGCGGTCGATTTTCTGGGCGAGGGCGATGAAGAACGGCTGACCGGAAAAATATACAATTTCCGCCGAGGCGTGACGCGCTATCCGGTTCCCGGCGCAGAAGTATTTGCGGTTTCCACCGCCGATATGAATCAGGTGTACGCCACCGATTCCCGCGCCAACATTCAAATCGGCACGGTGTTTCCAACGCGCGACATTCGCGCCTCGCTCTATGTTGACGCGATGCTCGGCAAGCATTTCGCGCTGCTGGGATCGACCGGTACCGGTAAATCCACCAGCGCCGCGCTGATCCTGCACCGCATCTGCGACATGGCCCCCGAAGGCCACATCGTCATGGTCGATCCGCACGGCGAATATAGCGCCGCGTTTAAGGGCAATGGATCGCTGTACGATGTCAACAATCTGGCCATGCCCTATTGGATTATGAACTTTGCCGAGCATTGCGAAGTGTTCGTCACGTCAAAGGGCGATGACCGGCAGATCGATTGCGACATCCTTGCCAAATGCCTGCTGCAAGCCCGCGCAAAAAACCGCGTGGCCGAAACCGTTGGCAAGCTGACCGTCGATGCACCGATCCCGTATCTGCTGTCTGATTTGACCACGATCATCCAGAATGAAATGGGCAAGCTGGACAAGGCGACATCGTCCGCGCCGTTCATGCGGCTGAAGGGTAAGATTGACGAGTTGAAGGCCGATCCGCGTTATAATTTCATGTTCTCCGGCATGCTGGTCGGCGATACGATGACCGAATTTATCGGTAAAATTTTCCGCCTGCCATCGAACGGCAAGCCAATCTCGATCATCGATGTATCGTCGATGCCGTCCGACATTACCGCAACCGTGGTCGCGGTGCTCAGCCGGTTGGTGTTCGATTATGCCATCTGGTCACGCAACGAACCGCAGCGCCCGATCCTGTTCGTCTGTGAAGAAGCACATAGATATATTCCGTCGGACAAGATTCAAGGCAACAGCGCGGTCCGTACGATATTGGAACGAATCGCCAAAGAAGGCCGGAAATACGGCGTGTCGCTGGGTCTGATAACGCAGCGGCCATCCGATCTGGCCGAGGGTGTGCTGTCACAGTGCGGCACGATCATCTCGATGCGCCTGAACAACGACCGCGACCAAGCATTCGTCCGCGCCGCCATGCCCGAGGGCGCGCGCGGGTTTCTCGACGCCATCCCGGCGCTACGCAACCGCGAATGCATCATCTGCGGCGAAGGCGTCAGCATCCCGATCCGTGTCGCGCTCGACAATCTCGAAGAAAACAAACGCCCCGCATCCGAAGATCCGCTGTTCAGCGTCCTATGGCAAGAAACCGGCGGCGAACAAGAAATACTGGAGCGGGTTGTGCGGCGGTGGCGTAGTCAAGGGCGGTGAGGGATATGCTCCGCAGATAGACCTAATTTCAATCAAGTTCATAAATTCGTCATTGCGAGCGGAGCGCGGCAATCCAGAGTTGTGCAGCGCCTCTCTGGATTGCTTCGCTACGCTCGCAATGACGTGATTTTTAGTCATTCCTCACAGACGGCGTAACCTAATTACCGCCGCTCAAACGGCTTCAACCCGCGCCCTAAACGGTTCGCGCCCAGTTTCACCCGGTCATCGGTCCAGTTTGCCAGGAACGTCGTTTCGCGTTCTACATTCGGCGCGATCCGGGCGTCGTTGTCGGCGATGGTCAGGTTGTTGCTGTCGTGCACTTTGCCTTCGGGGGCGACGGTGATGAAGGCGCTGTAATTCTCTTTGCTGGCGCCCTGTAAGAATGTGTTGCCCGCGATCACGCCGTTTGCGCCGCCGGGCAGGTCGATCATGTAATTGGTTTCTTTGCCCCGGCTATCGTCAAATGCGTTGCTGCGGATGTTGACCCGCGCCGCACGGCTTTTGACATAATGGCCGCCTGCGCCGCGCTCGAACCTGCTGTTGGTAACGGTAAGTGATCCGTAATTGCCGATATAGATGCTGTGTGCGCAGGATAATCCCCGGTCACAGCGGCCCAATCCGGAAAATGTCGACTGATCGATCGTGATTGATCCTGTCAGGTCTTCGGCAGTCAATATGCCCTGTTCGCTGTCCCTAAAGATCGCGCGGGTGATCGCCAGATTGCCCTTTTCCAATCGTATACCTGCACCATTTCCGTCGGGAACGGCCATGCGTTGAAAGATTATGCCGTCGATGCTGGCCCCGCGTCCGCGCAATACCAAAGCGGCCTTGCCTTCACACATCGCGCGTTCCAACATGACTTGGCCCGGGACAGCGGCGCGATATGCGATGATCCCGGCCTGCTGCACCGCGCACTGCTGATACACGCCGGAGCGGATGACGATGGTGGCCTGATTGTCGCCCACCGCGTTCACGGCGTCGGCCAAACTGTTAAAGCCGCGCCCAGATTCGGCGATGGTAAACGGGGCGGCATCGTTTTGCGCGCCAGCCGCGCTGCCGATGGCCGCGATCATGGGAAGAAGATAGAGCGAGATTTTGCGCATGGTTCAGGCCTTTGAACAGGGAACGTTATGGATGGCTTAATATCAGAATGACCATAACCGCCAGCCGATTAACCACAGATTATCGGGCGTGTCCTGCATGGGGACAGGCCCGGGGGAGAGGTTTAACGTTGGGCCGGGGATGCTGCATTCCGACAATAACTCCCGAAAAACCACTCGTCATTCCCGCGAAGGCGGGAATCCATCACCTGAATTATAGAGTCTTAAACAAGCTCGCTTAATGGCGATAGCACAGGTGATGGATTCCCGCCGACGCGGGAATGACGGGGGATTTAGGGGTATGGCTCAATGCCATACAACTCACCCCGCCCGTCCTAATCGTTCAAATTGGGCCGCAGATATTGTTTTGCCCGGTCCAGCGCGATGCCGCGCCGTGCCGCATATTCGGCCACCTGATCCTCGCCCACCCGCGCCACGCCGAAATATTCGGATTGCGGATGGCCGAAATAGAAACCCGATACCGCCGCCGTCGGCAACATTGCAAAGCTCTCGGTCAGCGTGATGCCGGTATGATGCGTTGCATCAAGCAGGTCGAACAATATCGGCT
>JAYUPJ010000216.1:0-5266 GCA_043760195.1 Sphingomonadales bacterium
GTGATGGATTCCCGCCTTCGCGGGAATGACGATATCTTTTTCAAAAAGTAATTTCTTCATGTCAACACAACCTAAAGTTTGAAACGTTCGAATTAAAACAATACCGTTCGTGCTGAGCCTGTCGAAGTACAGGTTGCTTGTCACATCCGTCGCCCCGAAAATCGGCGAAAATTACATCCTACAAGAAAACACGATGTAGGAAATAATCGAACGCTCTTCTTTCGCGAAATGTCAAAATAGGTGTCAACCTTGTCAACTAGGTGTCAACTTGGGCGGTTTTGGGCGTTTTTGGCCCCGGGCGATGTAGGCAAATTTGACCCCAATTTCCCACTCTGCGGCTTGCCCGGATCCAGCATCCCCGCTAGCCGCCTACCGCCCATCGCCAACGCGGTGGCTTATCGGCGTATGCAAAGCCCAAACTTACTCCGGAACGAACCGCGCCCAGCCTTCTGGCCCGAGTTTTTCAAGCGGCTGATAACGGGTTTTGTATGTCATCCGCGGCGATCCTTCGACCCAGTAACCAAGGTAGACATAGGGCAATCCGGCTTCGCGGGCGCGGATGATGTGATCCATGATGATGTAATTGCCAAGCCCGCTGCGCCCTTCGACGTGGGCATCGTAAAAGCTATAGATCATCGACAGGCCGTCGCCTTGATTGTCGGTCAAACAAGCGCCCACCAGTTCGCCCGCACGGCCAAAACGGGCCGGGGTCCGATATTCGATGATTTGGCTATGCACCGGCGATTGTTCAACCATGTCGGCATAATCCATCTCGTCCATGTTCACCATGCCGCCGCCGGGATGGCGTTGCCCTAGATAACGGCGCATCAGGGAATATTGTTCGCCGGTGGACCATGGCCGGCAGGCGCTGACCTGCAAATCTTCATTGCGGCGTAAAATCCTGCGCTGTGTTGCATTGGGTTCAAACTCTGCGGTGAGCACACGCACCGAAATGCACGCCTTGCAATCAATGCAACTTGGCCGGTAGGCAACATTTTGACTGCGCCGGAAACCGATCCTGCCCAAAGCATCGTTCAATTCATCGGCATGTGGACCGTTCAGTTCGGTAAAAACCTTGCGTTCGGTCTTGCCGGGCAAATACGGACACGGCCCGGGATTTGTCACGAAAAATCGCGGAAATTTTACCGGTGCGCTCATTTTCAATCGGTGCCTTGATCATGTTGTTCAAGTTACCGGTTATGCATGCAAGTGGCCTAGATGAAAAGGGCGTTTACCATGAAAATATCGAATAAGTTCGGGCGGTTTTCCGCGCCTCAATTCAACTCGACGCGCTCAACCTTATACTTGGCCTTTTTCAAGCCATCGACCAAACCTTGCAACTGGTCCGCATCGCGGGCTTCGCATTCAATATCGGTAATCAAACCCTTGGCCGGCAGCGTCGTAAATATCCGTTGATGATAGATTTCAATGATGTTGACATTGTGCTCGTTAAACAGCCGCATAACCTTGAACAGCGCGCCGGGGCGATCCTGCAAGGTAATACGCAGCCGCGCCAAACGGCCCGATCGCGCCAGATCGCGCAGCAAGACATTGGCCAGCAACCGCGTGTCGATATTGCCGCCGCACAGCACGACGCCGACATTCTTTCCGGCGAATTTTTCTTTATGGGCCATGATCGCAGCAAGCCCGGCGGCCCCTGCGCCTTCAACAACCGTCTTCTCGATTTGCAGCAGCAGGCTGACGGCAGTTTCCAAATCCGCTTCGGATACCAGCACGATTTCGCAGTCCAGTTTTTCGATTACCTTGGCGGTAAACGCGCCGGGCACTTTGACCGCGATACCTTCGGCCAGCGTATCGCCTTCGCAGGCCATCTGCTTGCCATTGATATGCGCGTACATTGATGGATACAGTTCCGCCTGCACCCCGATAAGGCCGATGTCCGGATTGATCGCGCGCGCCGCTGTGCCCATGCCCGACAGCAAGCCGCCGCCGCCAATGGGCACGACCAGCATATCCAAATCAGGGATCGCCGCCATCATTTCGAGCGCCACGGTCCCTTGGCCAGCGGCAACATTGGGATCGTCAAACGGATGCACAAAGGTCAGCCCGCGTTCCACCTCCAACGTGCGCGCATATTTATACGCATCGTCAAATGTCTCCCCATGCAGAACGACATTGCCTCCCACGCTTTCGGTTTGCATCACTTTTACGGTTGGCGTGGTAACCGGCATCACGATCGTGACCGGCACACCCAGCCGCGTGCCGTGATAGCTTAAACCTTGTGCATGATTGCCTGCCGATGCCGCGATCACGCCCCTGGCCCGCGCTTCATCGCTGAGCAGCAGCAGCGCGTTTAACGCGCCGCGTTCTTTATAGGCTGCGGTGAATTGCAAGTTTTCAAACTTCAGAAAGATATTCGCGCCGGTTAACGCCGACAGCGTCTTGCTGTGCAATGTTGGCGTATCAACGATGGAGTCTTTGATCCGGGCGTGAGCAGCGCGGACATGATCTAGGGTCAGCAAGTCAGTCATATTGGCCAACGCCCTAACCCATCTGGCGCTTATTAGAAACAGCGTTTAAGGGTTGGCGCGGATAAAGGGAGCGCGATGGCAAAAATTGCATTTATCGGGGTGGGTATCATGGGCGGCGCAATGGCGCGGCATTTGCACGCCGCCGGGCATGAAATGACTATTTTCAATCGTTCAAAGGGCAAAGCCGACAGTTGGATCGCGGCCAATGGCGGCGTTTTGGCGGCATCACCGGCGCAGGCAGCATCCGGCGCAGACGTCGTGATCAGCTGCGTTGGCACCGACGATGATCTGGCCAGTATTACCCTTGGCCGCGATGGCGCGTTTACCGCGATGGCCAAAGGAACGCTGTTTATTGACCACACAACCGTGTCGGCACGGATTGCACGGCAGTTGGCAGTGGAGGCGAAATCGCGCGGCCTGCAATGCGTCGATGCGCCGGTTTCCGGTGGTCAGGCTGGCGCCGAAAACGGGACGCTTTCCATCATGTGCGGCGGACGTGCAGAGGCGGTTGCTGCGGCTGAACCGATCATGCAAGCCTATGCCAAACGGATCGTCCATGTCGGTGGTCCGGGCGCAGGGCAGACTGCCAAGATGGTCAACCAGATTGCAATTGCCGGGGTCATTCAGGGGCTTTCGGAAGCCATGCATTTTGCCCAATGCGCCGAGATGGATCTGGCCAAAGTGTTCGAGGCGATTTCCGGCGGCGCCGCGCAAAGCTGGCAAATGGACAATCGCTGGGCAACGATGGCAAAGGGTGAATTTGACTTTGGCTTTGCGGTCGATTGGATGCGCAAAGACCTTGGGCTGGCGATTGATGAAGCGCGCGCAAACGGCGCATCAATCCCAATGGCGGCGATCACCGATCAAAATTACTCCGACGTGCAATATATGGGCGGCGGACGGCAAGACACCAGCGCGTTAATCAGAAGGCTTCCAAAACGATGACAAAGTTCAAATTTGCGGCAGCCATGCTGTCGGCGGCATTGGTTTCGGCGGCGGCTGTGGCCGATGGCCTTGTCGACAATGTCAACGGCATTACCCTTGATGAAAATGGCAAGGTCGTCCGGTTCACGGCGATATTGATCGGGCCAGACGGCAAAGTAACCCAGTTGCTGACCCGCAAGGACAAGCTGCCCAAACAGCTCGATTTCCGGCAGGACGGCAAGGGCATGACGATGTTGCCCGGCCTGATCGATGCGCACGGCCATGTTATGGGCATCGGGTTTCAGGCGTTGACACTGGATCTAAGTGCAACCAATTCATTGGCAGAGGCGCAGGCTGCTATCGCCGCCTATGCGGCAAAATATCCTGAACGGCGCTGGATCATCGGGCGCGGGTGGAACCAGGAAAAATGGGGCTTGGGCCGTTTTCCCAATGCGGCCGATCTCGACAGCATCATTTCGGACCGCCCGGTATTTTTGGAGCGCGTTGACGGCCATGCAGGATGGGCGAATAGCCGTGCGATGGAGATATCCGGCGTAACCGCCGCCACCAAATCACCGGCGGGCGGGCGCATCGAACAGATTGCCGGAAAGCCCAGCGGCATCTTTGTCGACGCCGCATCCGAACTGGTCGGCAAAAACGTCCCCGTCCCGCGCCCGGCCGAACGTGACTTCGCGTTCGCAAAGGCGCAGGAAATTTTGCTGTCGCAAGGCATTACTGCAATCGCCGACATGGGCACAACGATTGAAGATTGGCAAAGCTATCGCCGTGCAGGGGATGCCGGCTGGCTATCTGTCAGGATTTTTGGCTATGCCGGCGGAATAGACAATATGGTCGCGATTGCGGGTCCGGGTCCGACGCCTTGGCTATACGAGGATAAACTGCGCCTTGCCGGGGTGAAGCTGTATCTGGATGGCGCGCTGGGCAGCAGGGGCGCTTGGCTGAAAAAACCGTATGCCGATGCCGCCGGACAAACCGGCCTGCAATTTTTGCAAAGCGCCGAGATCCGCAATTTGATGGTGCGCGCGACGATGGACGGCTTTCAAACCGCTGTGCACGCCATCGGCGATGCGGCCAATTCTGAAGTGATCAACGCCGTTGAGGAATTGTCCGGTACGTTTCCGGGCGACCGCCGCTGGCGCATCGAACACACCCAGATAGTTGATCCTGCCGATCTGCCCCGGCTGGGCAAATATGGCATCATTTCTTCGATGCAGCCGGTGCACCAAACGTCGGACCGGACGATGGCTGAGGTGCGGCTTGGTCCGGGCCGATTAACCGGTGCGTATGCTTGGCAATCAATATTGAAGGCGGGCGGCAAGCTTGCTTTTGGCTCCGATGCCCCCGTCGAGTCTGCTGATCCATTTGCCGGGCTGGCCACCGCCTTCACGCGGGAAGACGCCAAAGGCCAACCGTTCGGCGGCTGGATACCGCAAGAACGCGTCAGCCGCGAACAAGCGCTGGCGGGTTTTACGACGAATGCTGCCTATGCCTCATTTGCCGAAACCAAATTGGGGTCACTCACGCCCGGCCACCGCGCCGATTTCATCTTGGTCGACAAAGATCCGTTGCTGGCGTCACCAACCGAAATTCGCGGCACTATTGTCGAAGAGACTTGGGTTGGTGGCCGCCCCGTGTATAAGCGTGGCAATTCGAAACCCATTGTAACTGAGCCTCGTTCAACCGAACCACAACAACCTCAACAACAACAAGGAAGATAATTATGCGCGCATAGGCCCTAAAGAGCCGCCCCGCCGGAATGCCGGTAGCGGACAATTTCCAAATGGTCGAGACCCCCGATGCGCCGCTTGGCGACGGCGAGTTCCGGATTG
>JAYUPJ010000217.1:0-5223 GCA_043760195.1 Sphingomonadales bacterium
GGGATCTAGCTTGGTATCGGCGCGGGGTCAATTCTTTGCCTCTGGCGGAATGAATGGCAGCGGCAACGCGCAAATTGCGATCCCTTCGTCGGCCAGATCTTTGGCTTCTTGCGGGCTGGATTCTCCATGGATCTGTTGCGGTTCGCTTTCACCATAATGGATTGCGCGGGCTTCTTCGGCGAATTTGCGGCCGACCCATTTTGAATCTTTCAAAACCTCGCTCTGAAATTGGGTCAGTTTATCAATTACGGCAGCCATGGCTTCGGGCGGCGGCGGAGCGGCCTCCTGAATTTGGGCGGTTTCAGTTTGCTGCAACGCATTGCCGGGCCGCGATGCTGCGCTTTGGTTGGTTTTGCGGCCAATATTTGGTGCGCTCAATTGTTTGGTGATTTCGCCATCGTCGCAAAACGGGCAACGCAGCAAGCCCTGTGACTTTTGCAGATCATAATCGCTGGCGCAAGAGAACCAACCTTCAAATCGGTGCGCTGCGGCGTAGCTTAAATCATACGCAATCATCGAACGGCCAATGCGGCCAACATCGGATCCAGCTTTCCTGCCTGTTCCAAGGCAACCAAATCGTCGCAGCCGCCGACATGCGCCGCACCGATAAAGATTTGCGGCACGGTTCGGGCGCTTGGCGCGCGCTGGTTCATCTCGTCGCGCTTTGGTCCGCCAAAGCTGATGTCATGTTCGACAAATTCTACCGCCTTGCTGGTCAGCAATTGTTTGGCGCGGCTGCAATAGGGACAGCCAAATTTGGTGTAAATCTCAATCAAAGTATTCATGATTAGAAGATGGGATTGGTTATAGTCGCTGTCAAGTCTGCTGCGCCAACGAAGACGATTCCACCCCATTTTCGCCGCGCAAAACGCGCGCCCAACAAAAAATCTGGACCCACTGCGCCCCGCCCTTCTTTAACGCTTTGACGCAGGCGTTGCTGGTTGCGCCGCTGGTCACCACGTCGTCAATTAACAATATGCGCGCACCGTCAAGGCTCCCCATCCATTTGGGATTGATCGCAAATGCCGTGCCGACCATCTTGCCGCGTTCTTTGCCGGTCATCCCGCGCAGGAACGGCGTCCGTTTCTGGCGCACCAGCATATCCGGGCAAAATTCCGCATCGGCGGATTTGGCCAATGATTTGGCGATCAACGCGGATTGATTGAACCCCCGGCTCCAAAGCCGCGTCCAGTGCAGCGGCACAGGAACGATCAGCAGATTTCCCGTCTCCTCTGGCAAATGCCGTGCGAGATGCTTGGCGATCAAGGCCGCCATCCCAATCTTTCCGCCATGTTTCATGCGTAAGATAACTTGCCGTGATGTCTCATTGTAAGCGACCGCTGCGCGTATGCCGTCGTGCCGGGGCGGTGTGCCGATACAGACGGCACATATCTGGTCGTCGCCAACCGCGAATTCCAACGGCAGAGCGCAGCTGGCGCACCAGGGCGGCGTCTGGAAATGCAATTGCTGCCAACACTCGCCGCAAAAATTCCCGCCCGGCGGCGTTATCGCCCCGCAACATGGGCACCGTTCGGGCAAGACCAAATCGAGCGCAGGCCGCAAAAATTCGAAGTTGTTGATCACAATGCTATTGTCGAACAGAAATTGCGGCGGCACAAGAACGGAAATGACTATGCAAACGCCCCCGCAAACGCCTCCCGTGATTTTTGACAAGCAGCGCAAGCAGTCCGTTTTGAACCGCGCCGTGGATCGCGGCATCGCCCGCAGCTTCCTATGGCAGCAGATGGCGGACGATTTGACCGACCGGCTCGGCGCTGTGACCCGCGATTTTGGCAGTGTGCTGTTCGTTGGCCCCATCGGATATTTTGCGCCGCAGATACTGGCCGGGCGTCAAGCCGAGCCAAGTTTTGCGGCGGTATGTCCGGCCGAGTTAAACGCGGGCAACCGGCAACTGATCGATGAAGATCATCTGCCCTTTGCCGAAAAAAGCTTCGACCTGATCATTTCAGCAGGCACTTTGGATAGTGTGAACGATCTGCCCGGCGCGCTCATTCAATTGCGGCGCACGTTGAAGCCGGATGGGCTGTTGCTTGCCACGCTGTTTGGCGCAGGCACCCTGCGAACTTTGCGGTCTGCGATGATGACAGCCGATGGAGCGAGGATCAGCGCGCATATTCACCCGCAAATCGAGCTGCGCAGCGCCGCCGATCTGCTCTCCCGCACCGGCTTTGCGCTGCCGGTGGCTGACGTTGATTATGTGACGGTCCGTTATTCGGCGCTGTGGAACCTGATAACGGATTTGCGGGATGGCGGGCAAACGGGCAAATTTGCCGGGGCGCGGCGGTTCCTTGGCCGGCGTTATGCCGCGCGCCTGATGCATGCTTGGCAAGAGATGGCGGATGCAGGCGGCAAGGTTAGCGAACAATTTGCATTTATCAGTCTAAGCGGTTGGGCTCCATCGCCCAGCCAACCCAAGCCAGCACGGCGCGGCAGCGGCACGGTATCATTGGCCGACGCGCTGAAACCAAAATTCGGCTAATTTCTCTCAAGAAACGCAATGAACGGCGCGTCGGCGGGCGGCATTTTTAGTAACTTCATTGCTTCGGTGTCGACCCAGCGGATTTCCTGACCATCCAGCGCCATTGGTTCGCCGCTCCATTTCCTGCACCGGTACAGCAGCAAGACAAGCCGCGTGCCGTCCAAATCCTCGCTGGCAAAGGTGCATGGAACCAGATCGCAAGCCTCTACACCAATGCCGAGTTCTTCGTTTAATTCCCGAATCAAGGCTTCTTCGGGCGCTTCAGCCGCGTCGAGCTTGCCTCCGGGGAATTCCCACAGCCCCGCCATAGCGCGCCCTTCCGGACGCTTTTGGACAAGGATTCTGCCGTCTTCGGTGGTTAACGCGGCGGCAACTACATGTAACATTGTCGGTTTTTCTTCCATATTCTTTTCTGCTGGTAAGTATTTCTTAATAGATTTGTGGAAAATAAGGAACAGTCACAACCCAATCTTGAAACGGGACCAAAGAAAATGTTGGAAACAATTCGTAACATCGCGAGATGTGAACAGGGTGCGACGGCAGTAGAGTATGGCTTAATTGCATCGTTGATAGTTATCGCCATGTTAACGGCGATTGGCAACGTTGCAACGTCTACTTCAGAAATGTGGAATACCGTTTCCAATCAAGTTACTGAAGTAAGCAAGTAAATGTTTGATGAAGTTAAATTAAACATTTGTTAATAGACATAGTTTATTGTCATTTTTGGAAGGTTGTTTGACCAGAAAAAACAACTAGCCGGGTATTGAACATTTAAATGGAGACCTAACATGAAAATTCTTGCAAAAATCAAAGCAAAATTCAACCAGAACGAAGAAGGCGCAACTGCAATCGAGTATGGCCTGATTGCTGCTCTTATCGCGGTCGCTGCTATCACTGCAATGACCAGCCTGGGTGAAAACCTCAGCAACACATTCAACAAAGTTAACAACGAGCTCGACGGCGCCAAGTAAGCCGAACGCGAACGTTGATCCAACTTTCTAGTTGGAAACGAATTAGGGCGGTGACCATTGGTCGCCGCCCTTTTTGCTATTACCTGAAATCAAATACAAATTTCAGGCGATATCTTCGATGAGAACGCCTTCGATCAGTAAGTAACGATTTTCACCTTGCGTCCTGATTGCAAGGTCGCTCCGTTTTGCAAACCGTTGAGAGCCATAAACCGCTCTGTTTGCAAATCGCGGTATGCCATCTTTGCCGCCAGCGACGAAGTGGTGTCCCCTTTGCCAACGGTAACAATCTTGATTTTACGCGGTTTGATTCCATCGGCCTCCGCCTTGGTGAGCTTACGGACGCTCTGATACATGCTATCGAACGGGGCGGCATTAGCGGGCGCGATGGTGACAAAATGAAATGCTTGCGAATTTGAGAATTCATATCCGAAAACGGTAATCGAATTGCTTCCCCCGCCTTGGGTGGCCACCGTCGCAGTTGAATAAAATGCCGGGATGCCGTTGACCGTCGTTTGGCTAATCGCGCCGTAATTCAGCTTCTGGTCACCGGCAATGCTCTTGAAAGCTGCGTCGACATAGGCTTGCTTATTACCGCTATATGCCGCTGTTGAAAACATGGCCTTACCGCCAGTTCCGTTGATGATAACGGCCTGCGTAGAATTCTGCATCCCGTATCCGCTTGGAACGCTGAATTTCAAAAGCAAGTCAGGATGCAGGAAATCCCGGCCTTCGACAACGCCCTGCCGCGGATCGTCGCCGTACAGCATATTGTTGATCGCGGCGAAGTGCGTGTCTTGTTTGCGAACGCCGTTGGATGTGTATTGTTTGGCGTTCGTCGCTGCTCTTGAAACCCGTTTGATCGGATCCGGGTGCGTGCTTGCCCATTCGGGAACCGAGCGCGCTTCTTGGCCCGATGCCCTCACGTCCAGCGAGCTTTGCATCGCCAACGACGCCAGCATTTCCGATAGTGCCGCAGGTTCATAACCGGCTTTGCTCAGATACTGGATGCCCAAATCATCGGCTTGTTCTTCCTGACCGCGCGAATAAGATAGGGTGAAAATCTGCGCCAGCGTCCCGGAATATTCCTTTGCCGCACCGCCCAAAAGCCCCGCCAGTCCGCCCTTATCGCCCAAAATAGCGCCGCCAATTGTGCCGACCGCGCCCAAGATTCCGGCGATAGTGGCGCGCTTTTGACGTTTCTTGCTATGCCTTGCCGCGACATGGCCGACCTCGTGACCCAGCACGCCGGCCATTTCCGCTTCGCTGTTGCACAGCGCCGCCAACTGGCGCGTGATGTAGATATAACCGCCGGGAATGGCGAAGGCGTTGTTTACCGGCGAGTTGAGAAAGCTGACCGTAAAGTCGCTTTCGGCGTTGCCAAGTCCGGACTGGACCGCGATGTTCTTACCGACGCGGACGACATAGGCCGTTTGCGCGCTTTCATAGCTTCCGCCAAATTCTTGCAAAATCTCAGGGTGCGCCTTGGCACCTTGCTGTTTTTCCGCCGCTGTAATTGCCTGCGGAACAGTGGACACGGCCTTTTTCTTCTTTCTCGCATCTAAAGCGCCTATGGGCGTAAGCGACATCGCCAATGCGACGCCAGTCCACAAAAACAGTTTCGTTTGCAATGCCATGATCGTTCTCCTTGCTGATTCTCTGCTCATGCTAACATAATATAGAATTTGGCAGCGTAAAAATTTGAAACGTTCAAATGCTCAGCTGATTACGCGGTTCCCATGGCGAGAAACTTCT
>JAYUPJ010000218.1:0-14114 GCA_043760195.1 Sphingomonadales bacterium
CGGCGTGGCCTTGATCTGGCCGGTGTACATCAACCGGGCGGCGGCGGCGGCGCAGCACAGGTACATGAACAATACCACCGATGTCGTCAGCAGGATCAGAAATTCAAACAGCGACGCCATCGACCGGGAAAAGTTGAACATCAGCACGATGGTCAACAAGCTGCTGGAGACGATATGGGCATATACCGGCGCGCCATATTTGCCCGCTTTCGCCATCCATGCGGGGAACAGGCCGTCGCGGGCGATTGCGGCAGGCAACTCGCCCTGCACCATTATCCAGCCATTCAGCGCGCCCAGCGCACTGATCGCGCCGAATGCCGCAATCAGGGTTCCGGCGTCCGCACCGCCAAAGCGTTCAACGAAATCGGCAAAAGGTGCCGCCGACGTGGCGGTCAGCGCGGGCGGCAACATCAGCACCACCGCTGAACAGACGATGATATAGATAATCCCCGCGCCCGCGGTACCAAACAATGTCGCGCGCGGTATCGTGCGTTCGGGGTCATCCATTTGATCCGCCGGAACAGTCGCGGTTTCAAGGCCGAGCATCGCCCAAAGCGTAAGCGTGGTTGCCGCAGAAATGCTGGCCAGGCTCAGCTCGCTGCTATCGAACGGCCGGATCACCGCCGTGCCTTGCCCGGCAAGCACATAAAATGCGAGAATGATGACGGCAAGCAATGGCACCAGCTTGATAATCGTTGTGACCAATTGCACTTTGCCCGCCGTGGCAACGCCGCGTAAGTTGATGAATGTGAAGCACCAGATGATCGCGATGGTTGCTATCGCCGAATTTCCGGTGTCGCCGAGCACGGGGAACAAGCGGCTGAGATAGCTGACTGCGCCGGTTGCTATCGCGGCGTTGCCGACCCACATTGATATCCAATACGCCCAGGCAACGGCAAATGCGGGGGCAGGGCCGAACGCATGGCGGGTATAGGCATAAGGTCCGCCCGCTTCGGGAAAGCTGCGGGCCAGCTTGGCGAATACGCCCGCCACGCACATCGCGCCTGCGACGGTAATCAACCATCCCAGCACGCTGTTCCATCCCAACGGGGCCAGGCTGGCGGGCAGAAGGAATACGCCCGATCCGATCATGCTGCCCATGACCAGCGCCAATGCTGTCCAAAGGCCCATCGACTTGCGCGGTAACGATTGGCCCTGTGCGTCGGCTTGGTTCATCGCATGATGTCGCACGGGCCGCGCAAAAAGGTCAAGCGGCCAATTTGTGCTTTCCATATCAGAACGGCAACCGCATAACTAACGCAGAGATAAGAGGAGATTCTTGATTATGAGCGATATCGAAATCGTCACGGCTGGCTTGCGCTTTCCCGAAGGGCCGGTTGCCATGCCGGATGGCAGCATCATCCTTACCGAAATTGAACGCGGCCAGATTACCCGCGTTGCCCCCGATGGCACTCAGACCAAAGTTGCCGACACCGGCGGCGGACCCAATGGTTTGGCGGTTGGCCCCGATGGCAAACTATATTGCTGCAACAATGGCGGCTTTAACTGGTCTGATGCCAACGGCTATCTGACCCCGCACGGCATCGCGTCGGATTATTCAGGCGGCCGGATCGAACGCATCGACATCGCCACTGGCGCGGTGGAAGTGCTCTACAAATCCGGTGATTTCGGGTGTTCGCTGCGCGGTCCCAACGACATTGTGTTCGATGAACATGGCGGGTTCTGGTTCACCGACCATGGCAAGGTCGATTACGTCAATCGCGCCCATGACATTGTCGGCATCTTCTATGCCAAAACCGACGGCAGCTTTTTGGAAGAGGTCATTTTTCCATCGAACAACCCCAATGGCGTCGGCCTGTCGCCCGATGGCAAGACTTTATACGCAGCCGAAACCTATACCTGCCGCCTGATGAAATTTAACATCACTGCGCCGGGCAAAGTCGCGCCCGATGCTGGCCCCGGTGGGCCTGGAATCCCGGTATATCGCCCGGCTGGTTACAAATTCTTCGACAGTCTGGGCGTTGAGGAATGCGGCAATATCTGTGTCGCCACCATCGGCGAAAGCGGGATCAGCGTGATTTCACCCGAAGGCGAGCTAGTTGAATTTGTCGCCACGCCCGATGTGTTTACCACCAATATCTGCTGGGGCGGGGATGACCGGATGGACGCCTACATCTGTTTATCCGGCACCGGACAGTTGGCGAAGATGCGTTGGAAACGGCCGGGATTGAAGCTGCGATATTGACTTAGTCACTTAGCTAAGTTATATGACTAAGCATGACCACTGTCACTGTCCATGAAGCCAAAACGCATCTTTCCCGCTTGATCGCCAAGGTGCTGGCGGGCGAAGAGGTGATAATCGCGCGTGGGAAAGAGCCAGTGGTGCGATTGAGTGCAGTAAATCCGCCTCTTAAAAAGAACCGCGTTCCCGGCCGATTGGCAACTGAGCAGACCAAGGGGATATTGGACCATGGGTTCTTCGATCCGTTGCCTGACGATATGCTAAGACTGTGGAACGGAGAGGGTGACTAGATTTGGCCGCCAAATATTTGCTGGACACGCATACGCTGCTGTGGTGGTTTTATGAGCCGGAAAGACTGTCGCCGCAGGTCAACAACGCCATAGCAGATGCGGCATCAATCATATATTGCAGTGCGGTTTCTGCAATGGAAATATCGACCAAATATCGCATTGGAAAGCTGGAGATGGCCAAGTCCCTTGCGACAGCATTCGTCGATGAAATAAGAGTTGAAGGATTTGTCGAACTGCCGTTGACCGCCGCGCACGCGCAACACGGTGGCAATTTGCTTATTCCGCATCAAGACCCGTTCGACCGGATGTTGGTCGCGCAGGCCCAGATCGAACAAATGACGCTGATTTCCAATGAAAAGCGCTTCGACCAATTTGGAGTGATTCGGCTATGGTGAGCATATACACGACCATAATTTTCGATTTCGGCGGGGTGATAACTTCTTCACCGTTTGAGGCGTTCAACCGGCTGGAGGCAGAGCGGGGCCAGCCGCATGACAGTGTGCGGCGGATCAATTCGGCCAATCCCGATGGCAACGCATGGGCGCTGTTTGAACGTTCGGAAATCGATGCGGCGGCGTTTGATACGCTGTTTGCTGCCGAGGCTGCGGCGCTGGGCGTGAACCTGCGCGGCGGCGATGTACTCGCGGTGCTGGCGGGAGCGATCAGGCCCGCGATGGTGACGGCGCTCGATACGCTGAAAGAACGCGGCTACACCCTGGGCTGTATCACCAACAATGTCCCCGCCGGCAAAGGCGCAGGCATGGCGATGACCGCAGAAAAGGCTGATGCGGTCGCCGCGATCATGGCGCGGTTCGATCATGTCATTGAAAGCAGCAAGGTCGGCATCCGCAAACCTGATCCGCGAATTTACCAGACGATGTGCGAGATTTTGTCGGTTGAACCCGCCGCTTGCATCTATCTCGACGATCTGGGTATCAACTGCAAACCCGCCGCCGCACTGGGCATGGCCGCCATCAAGGTGACCAGCGGCGAACAGGCCTTGGCCGAACTCGGCGGCTTGCTGGGATTGGATTTGTAGGCCAATTGCACGAATTGACCCGCGCCCGATAATCGTTGCAATTGTTATCGGCGGCAATTGCCGTTAGGGAACGCAGCATAGCCGGGAGCCGATACGCACATGAAAAAACTCTACCCAGATGCCGCCGCTGCATTGCAAGGCTTGCTGACCAACGAAATGCTGATTGCGGCGGGCGGATTTGGGCTGTGCGGTATTCCCGAACGCTTGATCGACGCGATTGTCGACAGCGGCGTCACCGGATTGACCGTCGCGTCGAACAATGCCGGGATCGACGGCGAGGGACTGGGCAAGCTGCTGCGCACCAAGCAAATCGCCAAAATGATGTCGTCCTATGTAGGTGAAAACAAGGAATTTGAACGGCAATATCTGGCGGGAGAGCTGGAGGTGGAATTCTGTCCGCAAGGCACGTTGGCCGAACGGATGCGGGCTGGCGGTGCGGGCATTCCCGGATTCTACACCAAAACCGGTGTCGGCACGCAGGTCGCGCATGGCAAGGAAGTGAAGATATTTGACGGCCCAAACGGACCAGAAGAATATATTCTCGAACACGGCATTTTTGCCGATCTGTCGATTATCAAGGCGTGGAAGGCCGACGAAAGCGGCAATCTGGTTTTTCGTAAAACCGCGCGTAACTTCAATCAACCTGCGGCCACTTGCGGAAAAATATGCGTTGCCGAAGTGGAGGAAATTGTCCCCGTCGGTGCGCTCGATCCGGATTGCATCCATCTGCCCGGCGTTTATGTGCAGCGCGTAATATTGGGCGCGCCTTATGATAAAAAGATCGAGTTCAGGACAGTAAGGGAACCGGAGGCGGCATGACCGGCAAACAACGCAGCCGCAAGCCGGACCGCGAGCCGGACCGCAACCCGGGCAGCAACTGATGCGGCTGTCGGCGCTGCATATCTTGGCGGTTGGCGCATTGCTGCTACAGGGCTGCGCGGTTGCCCTGTTGCCAATTGCGGCGGCAGGTGTGATTGGCAAAACCCGCGTTGATGCGGCAAAGCGCGCCCGGCGGGCCGAGGCTGGACTGGAACTGCCGCAAGTAAACAAAGGCCAACCCGTGGTAACGGTTGGCGGGCCAGACCTTGTGCCGCGTCCTGTGCAACCCGGCGTATCGGAAATTCCGGGCAATGACGAGTTTGCGATATTGAACGCGAACGCATTGCCCGCGCCAAGCCGCCACCCGTATTTGAACTTTTCGCAATATGCATTGGCACAGGCCAGCCGCCGGGATCAGGGGCTGGGCGTGCAATCGGCGGTGCTGGTTGAACAGGTGTCGTTGATGCGGCCTGAAACGGTGGCGTGTCAGGCAAAGCCGATCGCTGTGATCATTGATTTGGATGCAGGCGCGGTCCCGGCGAAAAATGAGGAAAGCCTCACCCGGCCACTGGGATCACTGTTTGAAGAAATGCGTCAAGCGGGCATCAGGCTGATCTGGATCAGCGGCCGCCGCCAATCAGAGGTTGCATCGACGCTTGATCCGCTGCGTCAGGGTACCAACCCCGCGATCAAGGCCGAAGATCTAATATCGCTGCAAGAAAAGGCAGGACTTCGCAAGCAGGAACGACGCTGGAATCTGGCGCAATATTACTGCATCGCTGCGGTTGCCGGTGACCAGCAAAACGACTTTGACGAGCTTTTCGATTATGTCCGTAACCCTTCCTATGCAGTCAGTTTGGACAAATTCTGGAATCAAGGTTGGTTCCTTGTACCCCACCCCACCAGCGTCGCCGCCCCCGAGATTGAAGACATAACCCTAAGTCAGGAAGAACCCGAATGACCGAGATGATAATGGCTGCAGGCTGGACCCGTGACGATATGGCCGCACGCGCCGCAAAGGAATTGCGCGATGGATATTATGTCAACCTGGGCATCGGCATTCCGACATTGGTCGCCAACCACATCCCCGCCGGAGTCGAAGTAACGCTGCAATCGGAAAACGGCATGCTGGGCATCGGGCCGTTTCCTCTCGCAGGTGAAGAAGACGCCGATCTGATCAATGCGGGGAAACAGACGATTTCCGAACTGCCGCAATCTGCCTATTTTGACAGCGCCGCCAGCTTTGCGATGATCCGCGGCGGGCATATTGACCTGACAGTGCTGGGCGCGATGGAGGTTGCCGAAAACGGCGACATCGCCAACTGGATGATCCCCGGCAAGATGATCAAGGGCATGGGCGGCGCGATGGATCTGGTCGCGGGCGTAAAAAAAATCATCGTCGTGATGGAGCATAATGCCAAGGACGGCAGCCCGAAATTTATCCCGGCGTGTACGCTGCCGCTTACTGGCAAGAACGTCGTGGACATGATTATCACAGATTTGGCGGTGTTCCAGCGGCCGGATCATCAGTCACCGTTCAAGCTGATCGAACTTGCGCCGGGCGTGACGGCCGATGAGGTGGCGGCAAAAACGACGGCTGCGTTCGTGGTTTAAGGCTGGGTCCTGAGTCTGGATACCGTTGACACTCAGATTGTAAAATACATAAAAAACATAAGCTTCGTCATTCCCGCGAAGGCGGGAATCCATCACCTGAACTCGCATTTTAAGCGAGTTGGCTTAATGTTGACAGGTCCGGTGATGGATTCCCGCCTTCGCGGGAATGACGATATATTTTTTCTAAAATTAATTTCTGAACTTCAACACATACTCTGCCTTCGCCGGGGAACGCAGCAACCTCGATAGAATTCAAGCAGCATACTATAACTTGCCCGCCGCTATCGGCGGCGTGTACAAGGCGGCATGAAAAGAATCGCTATTTTGGCCGCTTGCATATTGGCCTCTTCCGCACCCGCCCGCGCAGAAATTAAGGCGCAGGGCGAAAATGGTTTCAACGTCGTCCATATCGCCGAGGTGGAAGCTGCGCCCGATGAAATTTGGAAGCGGCTGTTATCGCCCAAGGATTATTGGAACAAAGAGCATAGCTGGTCGGGATCATCCGCAGGCTTTTTTATTGACGCACAAGCGGGCGGCTGTTTTTGCGAACTCTTGCAGGGCACACAAACGGACAGCAAACCGGCAAACGCGGGCAGCGTGGAACATATGCGGGTTATTTTTGCGCAGCCCGGCAAAGTGCTGCGGATGCAAGGCGCGCTTGGCCCGCTGCAATCCGAAGCGGTATTGGGCACATTGACCGTCGCGATACAGCCAATATCTGCAAAAAATGGCGGCAAGCCGCTTACCAAGCTGAGTTTTTCTTACGTCGTCGGCGGCTATATGCGTTACAAAGTAAGCGAAATTGCGCCTGCGGTTGACAAGGTCATTGGTGAACAATTTGCCAGCTTGATTAAGCCGTTCGGCAAATCCGGCGCAGGCGAGGGCGTGGGCGACGACAAGGCATCAAACTGGTCGCTCGATATTGACAAGCTTGCCGATGACGGGGTCAAAACCGGCACCAGCGATGCGCCAGAAGCGGATGCAGCAGTCGAACCAGCCAATGCCGTCAAAACCATAGAGAGCATAAACACCAAAACACCGCCCAAGGAAAAATTTATCAAAGAGGGCGTAAAAAAACCAGCCGATCCGAAGAAAGAACGTTGATTGTTTGCCGATAGCGATAGCGTCGTTGGCAAAGGGGCGGCGGCGAAAATGCCGGTTCGAACATTGCGCAGGAAAGTGTCTTCCAAATTAAAAACCGAAATTGGCTGGTGTGAACTGGTTGATATTCCGACCCTTGGTTTGACAAATGTCCATGCCAAAATGGACAGCGGCGCAGCGACATCTTCGATCCACGCCACCCGGGTAAAGCCATTTGAGAAGGCAGGAAAATTATGGGTTTCATTCTGGTTCAAGGCCAGTACTGCGGACCGCGCAGTCAAACTGTCCGCGCTTGTTTCGGATCAACGGGCGATACGCAGCTCCAACGGGGTTCAGGAATTGCGCTATGTCATCGAAGCGCAATTCTGCCTTGGTAATCTGTGTTGGGACGGGCATTTGACGCTGGCAAATCGCGGCACGATGGCGTTTCCAGTGTTGATCGGGCGGCGGGCATTGCGCCGGGGCTTTCTGGTGAACAGCGGTAAGAGATGGATGCTGGGTAAACCGGCATCAAAAGACGTGATAAAGGACGATTAATGAAAATTGCGATGCTTGCGCGCAACCCGAAACTTTATTCGCACCAACGCCTGAAAGACGTTGCCGAAAAACGGGGGCACCAGTTTGATATCATCAACACGCTGCGCTGTACGATGAACATCACGTCGCACCGTCCGTCCATCCTCTATAATGGCGAGACGCTGGCTGGATATGATGCGGTTATCCCGCGCATCGGCGCGTCGGTAACGCAATATGGCCTGGCGGTGCTGCGCCAGTTCGAAATGATCGGGGTGTGGTCGCTCAATGAAAGTGTAGCGATTGGCCGCAGCCGCGACAAATTACGTTCGATGCAGATATTTGCCAAGCACGGCCTTGGCTTGCCGGTCACCGCATTCGCCCACGACCCGCGCCAAACCGACGAGGTGTTGAAAATTGTTGGCGGCGCTCCGGTGGTGATTAAACTGCTGGAGGGCACGCAAGGGATTGGCGTGGTGCTGGGCGAAACTGAAAAGTCGGCAAAATCAGTGATCGAGGCGTTTCGCGGCGCGAATGTGAATATATTGGTGCAGGAATTTATCAAAGAAGCCGGATCAAGCGACATTCGGATATTCATCGTCGGCGGCAAAGTCGTGGCGTCGATGAAGCGCACCGGCGCGGCGGGAGATTTCCGGTCCAACCTGCACCGCGGCGGTTCTGCCAAAATGATAAAAATCACCCCCGAAGAACGGTCAACGGCCATTCGTGCGGCCAAAGTGATGGGGTTAAATGTCGCGGGCGTTGATATCTTGCGCGCCAATCACGGGCCGGTGCTGATGGAAGTCAACAGTTCGCCCGGATTGCAAGGAATTGAGGCCGCAACCGGGCTGGACGTCGCCACCAAGATCATCGAATTTGTCGAAAAGAACGCAAAACCCGGAGCGACGAAAACCAAAGGCAAGGGTTGAGCGAGGCCGGGGTTAGGGCGGGCGGTGCCATTTAAAAGTTGGCGCGATAAAAAGTGCATCGTCATTCCCGCATTCGCAAGAATGACGAAGCCTATGTTTTTATGTATTTTGTTTCATTCAAATCTCGTCTCGGGCGAACCACTTGAAACTGAAGTCTGCGTCTCAAAGATTCGTCATCCTGAATTTATTTCAGGATACATACCGCGCATACATTCAGGCTTCGGGGCTATGTATCCTGAATCAAGTTCAGGATGACGGCGCGGTGTTCAGGATGACGGCGTGGCCAAATGCCAAGTCAAACGTCATTCAATCCCCATCGCATATCAGCACTTGCAATGTAGGATTTGTTCTGGAAACAAAGGGCGTGGCCGCTATTTCAGGGTCGGGCTCTTTGACATTGTTGGCGGTTAAGCAGGAAGGCATTTGAATGGGGCAAGACCGTTCGTGCTGTTTTCCGGCGGGTTGAGCAGGTTACTGGTTTCATCCTTCGACATCGACCCGCCGGGAGACAGGACGAACGGAGAGGGAGCGCTTGAATGAACCAAAACCGTTCGTGCTGAGCCTGTCGAAGTACAGGTTGCTTGTCACATCCGTCGCCCCGAAAATCGGCAAAAACCAAAGCCTACAAAAAAACACGATGTAGGAAATAATCGAACGCCGTTCTTTCGCAAAATGTCAAAATAGGCGTCAACCTTGTCAACTAGGTGTCAACTTGGGCGGTTTTGGCCTTAAGGCATGTAGGCAAAATCTGACCCTAAATCACCTCATCCTCATCCAGCATCGGATTGTTCAGCACGGCTTCGCTGATCGCGTCGATATGGACCTCGGCATCGTCAAAGGCGCGGACCTTCGCCAGATGGATTATCGCGTCGCCCTGGTTGACCACGGGCAACGTGGCGTGGCCGATGATGATGCCGTCAAAGGGCGCTTTGACCAGTTCTTCTTCTTCGCCGAAAATATCGCTGATGATCGCAAGTGTCTGTCCCGCAGCCACGCCGCCGCCCGATATTTCTTGCAAGCGGCACACCCCGCCGCGGCTGGCGCGCAGCCAGCGAGTATCAGTGACCTGCGCCGATGGGGCGGCTTTTTTGCTGAGCCGCTTTGATCCCAGCATGCCCAATGAACGCATCACCCGCAATATACCGATCGCGCCGGTAAGCACTGAAAGCGGATCGAAGCGCAATCCTTCGCCTGCCTCCAGCAACAACATCGCAACGCCGCCGCGTTGTGCGACTTCACGCAACGACCCATCGCGCAGCGGCGCTTCGATCACTGCGGGCGCGCCAAATTCCAGTGCCAGCTTCTTAAGTTCGGGATTGCCCGAAGCGATGCGGATTTGCGGCAGGTTATAGCGACCGGACGCGGCGCTGTGGATGTCGATACCCAGCGAACATTTCATCACCACTTCGCTGTAGAATATGTTGGCAAGCTGCGATGCCAATGACCCGCGCCCGGACCCCGGAAAGCTGCGGTTCAAGTCGCGCCGGTCGGGCAGATAGCGGTTGTGGGCAATAAAGCCGAACATGTTGACCACCGGAATAAAGATCACGGTTCCTGCCATTTTTTCCGGCTGCAATTTGTTCATCACGCGGCGGATGATTTCGGTGCCGATAATTTCGTCGCCGTGGATCGCGGCGCTGACAAATATCGCCGGGCCGTCCTTTGCTCCGTGAAAAACCCGCGCCTCAAGCTGTGCCTGCATACCCGCCGAAAGGTCGCTGACGGGGATCGCAATTTTGGCTGACGTTCCTGCGCCGACCAAATGTCCGGCAAAGTTGAAACCTTCGCGGATATTATTTGTGCTCGCCATAGATACTCACTCCCCGCGCGGTTCGCACAAAATGCGAAGCCGTATTGCTTTATTATGCTATGTGCCTCAATTACACCGCCTTCAAGCGCAAATTCGCGTTGGTGTTGCGCCGCATCATTGCCCCGCTTGACAGAATCGCCGACTCGGATTAAGGCCCGCTCATTCCACATAACTGGTAAAGCCAGCAGCGCTTAATTCGCGTCCGCTGGTTTTGTGCGTTGTGCGGTATTTCAGCGATGAGATAAGGCCCAATTCCGGCGCCTTGTGGAGCAGGAGTTTTAGATAGTGGCACGTATTGCCGGAGTTAACCTCCCAACAAATAAGCGCGTGATCATCGCGCTAACTTACATTCACGGCATCGGCCGTACCAAGGCGCTTGAAATCGCCGATAAGTTGAAAATTGATCATAGCCGCCGTGTTCAGGATCTTTCGGATGCCGAAATCCTGTCGATCCGCGAAACGCTTGATGCGGGTTATACCGTAGAAGGTGATCTTCGCCGGACCGTGTCGATGAACATCAAGCGCCTTATGGACCTGGCCTGCTATCGCGGCCTGCGTCATCGTAAGGGTCTGCCTGTTCGTGGTCAGCGCACGCACACCAATGCGCGTACCCGCAAGGGCAAGCCAAAGGCGATTGCCGGTAAGAAGAAATAATTCATCCGGGGGATGAATTCTTCTTCTCTGCCACAGCAGCTATTCAGTTTTTAATTAAGTCAGGAATTTCATATGGCACGCGAGCCACAGCGCATTAAGAAGCGGGAGCGCAAGAATATTTCCGCAGGTGTCGCCCATGTCAACGCCAGCTTTAACAACACAATGATCACGATCACCGACGCCCAAGGCAACACCATCAGCTGGTCATCCGCTGGCACCATGGGTTTTAAGGGTTCGCGCAAATCGACCCCTTATGCAGCGCAGGTCGCAGCCGAAGACGCCGGTAAGAAAGCCGCCGATCACGGCGTGCGGACATTGGAAGTTGAAGTGAAGGGCCCAGGTTCGGGCCGCGAGTCTGCTTTGCGCGCGTTGCAAGCAGTTGGTTTCACAATCACATCGATCCGCGACGTTACGCCAATACCGCATAATGGTGTTCGTCCGTCCAAGCGTCGGCGCGTTTAACCGAAGCTATTCGCATCCGGGGGCGGCAATCGCCGTCTCCTCTTAATAAACGGCCGGACGGGCAAGTGCACTAACACCCGTTCCCGCCAAAGACAGACTAGGGGATATCCATGACAGTCAACCTTAAGAACTGGCAGGAATTGAAAAAGCCCACCGCGCTTGAATTGAAAAGCGGCAGTGACGCTAAACGCAAAGCCACGTTTGTCGCCGAACCGTTGGAACGCGGTTTTGGCTTGACGCTGGGCAACTCCCTGCGCCGCGTATTGCTCTCTTCATTGCAGGGCGCCGCGATCACGTCGATTAAGATCGAAAACGTGCTGCACGAATTCTCGTCGCTGGCCGGTGTCCGCGAAGACATTACCGATATCGTGCTCAACATGAAGCAGGTTGCGCTCAAAATGGAAGGTGAAGGTCCAAAGCGGCTCCAGCTTTCGGCAACCGGCCCCGGCGACGTTAAGGCTGGCGACATTGCGGTTTCGGGCGACATCGAAGTGATGAACAAAGATCTCGTGATCTGTCACTTGGATGAAGGCGCGACGCTGAACATGGAAATCACTTGCGACATCGGCAAGGGCTATGTCCCTGCGGTGGCCAATCGTCCTGCCGATGCACCCATCGGTTTGATCCCGGTTGACTCGCTGTTCTCGCCTGTGCGTCAGGTCGCATACAAGGTCGACAATGCGCGTATCGGACAAGAGCTGGACTATGACAAATTGTCACTGACCGTTGAAACCGATGGCACCGTGACCCCTGAAGATGCCGTGGCTTATGCCGCCCGCATTTTGCAGGACCAGTTGCAAGTGTTCGTGCATTTCGAAGATTCAATGGCGGCGTCTTCGCCAATGATCGGCCAAGCCGCTCCTTCGAGCAGCGACGAGTCCGATGCGAACCAACTCAACCGTTATTTGCTGAAGAAAGTCGACGAGCTGGAATTGTCTGTCCGCAGCGCAAATTGCCTGAAGAACGACAATATCATCTATATCGGCGATCTGGTGCAAAAGAGCGAAGCAGAAATGCTGCGTACACCGAATTTCGGCCGCAAATCGCTGAACGAAATCAAAGAAGTGCTGTCCAGCATGGGACTTCGTTTGGGCATGGACATCCCCGGATGGCCGCCTGAAAACATCGAAGAAATGGCCAAGAAGCTGGAGCAAGAGCTGCTGGGTTAAACGCGAAACGGCGGCACGCAATTGCGCGACCGCCCTTCTAAACCGTAGCCCTGAGCCTGTCGAAGGGCGCATGTAATGGAAACACCCTTCGACAAGCTCAGGGCTACGGTTAAAGGTTAAAGGGTAGCGACCTGAAAGCTACCTGCTACGGACAACCTGATACGGGTCCATAACGAACAAAGGAACTATCTATGCGTCATAAAGTTGGTCACCGTAAGCTTCAGCGCCCGACCGCGCACCGTAATGCGATGTTGCGCAACATGGCGGCGTCGCTGATCAAACATGAGCAGATCCAATCGACATTGCCAAAGGTCCGCGAGCTGCGTCCGTATGTTGAAAAACTGATCACGCTGGCGAAAAAAGGCGGTCTATCCAATCGCCGCTTGGCGATGAGCCGTTTGATGGATGAAGGCCAGTTGAAGAAATTGTTCGAAGTATTGGCGGAACGCTATTCTGACCGCGCAGGCGGCTACACCCGCGTGATCAAAGCCGGTTTCCGCGGCTCCGACGCTGCGCCAATGGGCGTGATCGAACTGATTGACCGCGACGTGTCCGAAAAAGGCAAAGACAGCGGCCCCGTTGATGTCGACGGGGACGAGAGCGAGTAAGTCTGGGCGAATAAGCCTCTAGCTTAAACAAGATTTGAAAAGGGCCGCAACCGCAAGGTTTGCGGCCCTTTTTTTTGTGCGCCGGTTAGACATAATGCAGCAGCGTTGGCGGGGTGTTGCACTTCGTTTGTGAATTTAGGGTGCCTATCACCGGAGCTCTAAACAGCCGCATCCCGCACCACGGCCACGCCCGCCTCGCGCTGAACTTTTAACTCGCGCTTCAATGCGGCGGGATCGCGGGCGAACACGAAACCGAACGACACGCCGCCTTCTTTGCCAATGGTGGCGTGGTGCAGCTTATGTGCCTGTACCAAACGTTTGGCATAGCCGCGTTTGGGAACGTATTTGAAATACCTCTGATGCACCAGGCCGTCATGGATCAACGTATAGATGATGCCGTAAATCAGTACGCCTAGCCCGATCCACGTCCCCGGCTGCCACGCCGATGTGCCCATGATCAGCGGAGATCCGATGGCAAACATGCTGATGCTGATCACTGCACCGGCAATGCCATAAAGGTCATTCTTTTCCAGCGCGTTATCATGCGGCTCATGATGGTCGCGGTGCCATGCCCAGCCCCAGCCGTGCATGATATATTTGTGCGCGCCCCACGCGATCATCTCCATCGCGAGAACCGACGCGGCGATAGTGACAAGGATGGCATATATACTCATTTGGCGAATATAGCGCTGCGCGGTCTCGTTTGCCAATTGCAAATCACGCTTTGACAGATGTCAGTTGGCGGCAATTCGATAGATTTCACCAATTTCGTCATGCCGAACTTGTTTCAGCATCCATTTCGCAGCTATACCAGTTGTTGCGGCACGATGGACCCTGAAACAAGTTCAGGGTGACGGCGCGTAATTGGGCGAATGATGACGGATACTCAGCAAGCAACACCGC
>JAYUPJ010000219.1:0-14101 GCA_043760195.1 Sphingomonadales bacterium
GCGTTGACGAAAACAATCGTCCCCGCCAACATGCCCAATTGGCTGACCCAATAATATGTCGACGCGCGAATCTTGGTCAGGCCCATCAGCAAATTGATAATGAAAAACGGAAATGCGGGGATCATGCGGATGGTGAAAAGATAGAATGCGCCGTCGCGTTCCAGCCCGTCGTTCAAACCGCGAAGCCGGTCGCCGAATTTGTTCTGGACCCAGTCGCGCAGCAGGAACCGCGACGACAGAAACGCCAATGTCGCGCCAATAGTCGAGGCAAAGGATACCAATATCGTTCCCGTCACCAGCCCGAACAACGCACCCGCAACCAACGTCAATATCGCCGCCCCCGGCAGTGAAAGCGATGTCACCGCCACATAGGCAAAGAAAAACCCGGCGAGGAAAGGCAGCGGATTGGCGTTGTAGCTTTCGGTCAATCCCGATTGCCGCTGTTTCAATTCAGCAAGCGTGAGATATTCGTTGAGCCCAAAATAGAAATACGCGAAAATGGCAGCGGCCAGCGCCCCCAGTAGGATAATTTTTTTGTTCATGTCCTGATTACGCTCCGCCTGAGCATAAGGTTACGATTCATCCGGCTATTTGCGATCAAAACGGTACGTCGTCGTCAAGGTCGCTGTCAAAACCGCCGCCGCCGCCTTGATTCCAGCCGCCGCCTGCGCTGCCTGAACCGCTACCGGAGCCGCCGCCCGAACCACCGCCACCTGAGCCGCCGCCGCCAGACGCGCCTGCGCCCCAGCCATCGGATGAACCGCCGCCCGAACCGCCCTTGGGTCCGTCTAGCATCACTAGCTTGCCGTCAAATCCGGCAACGCTAATTTCTGTGGTGTAACGGTCATTGCCCGATTGATCCTGCCATTTGCGGGTCCGCAGCTGGCCCTCGATATATACCTTTGATCCCTTTTTCAGGAAGCGTTCGGCGACACCGACAAGCCCGTCGTTTTGCAGGGTGACGCTGTGCCATTCGGTGCGCTCTTTTTTCTCGCCGGTCGCTTTGTCTTTCCAGTCTTCTGACGTTGCGATCCGCAAATTGCAAATGCGGCCGCCATTTTGAAATGACTTTACTTCCGGGTCCGCGCCCAGATTGCCGACGATGATTACTTTATTGACGCTTCCCGCCATGACTTACCCCTCATCTAATTTTGAACTATTGAATTTAGCCTAGCCCGAAAGCCACCGCAGTCCAATAGGTAATGCCCGCCGCAACATACGCCATCGCAAATAAATAGCTGACCATAAAAATCGGCCATTTCCATCCATTGGTTTCCCGCCGCGTAACCGCGATGGTTGATATGCATTGCGGTGCAAACACGAACCAAGCCAGAAACGCCAGCGCCGTCGCCAGCGACCATTTGGCCGCCAACCGGTCACCCAGTGACGCGGCAACGGCGGCGTCATCGCCTTTATCGTCTATGGCATAAGTGGTGGCCAGCGCCGACACCGCAACTTCGCGGGCCGCCATTGCCGGGATCAAGGCGAGCGCGATTTCCTTGTTAAAACCAATCGGCCGGACAACCACTTCGACGCCGTCTGCAATCCTGCCGGCGATGGAATATTGCGCTTGTCCGACGTCACTGCCCTCTGGCGCTTTGGGAAAGCTGAGCAGCGCCCACAACACTATCGTCGATACAAAGATGATTGTGCCCGCGCGGCGCAGGAACAAATAGGCCCGCTGCCACAGTCCCAATGCAATATCGCGCAATCGGGGCATTTGATACCTGGGCATTTCGATCAGGAAACTGCCACTTGCGCCTTTGGCAACGCTGCGCCGGATTGCCAATGCGGCCACCATCGCACCGGCAATGCCGAGCACATATAGCCCGAAAAGCACCAACCCCTTCAATCCGATCCCCGGTCCGATTGCGCGTTCGGGAATGAATGCGCCGATAATAACGGTATAGACCGGCAATCGCGCCGAACATGTCATCAATGGCGCGATCAATATCGTCGTCAGCCGGTCTTTTTGATCCATGATCGTCCGCGTCGCCATGATGCCGGGAATGGCGCAGGCAAATGACGACAGCAGCGGAATGAAACTGTGTCCCGACAATCCGACCGCAGCCATCATCCGGTCCATGACAAATGCGGCGCGGGTCATATAGCCGGTTGATTCGAGCAGCAGGATAAACAGGAACAAGATCAATATCTGCGGCAAGAAGACGACAACCGCGCCAACGCCGGAAATGACACCGTCGTTGATCAGTGACCGGACCCAATTGTCCGGCGTGATCGCGCTGACCTGGTTCGATAACAGTGCAAAGACGCTTTCAATCCAGCCGATGGGTGCCTCAGACCAAGCAAACACCGCCTGAAACATAACGAACAATATAGCGAGCAGGAAAAATACACCCGCCACCGGATGCAGCAACACCCCGTCCAACATTCGCGTCCATTGCCGCGTTGCGGTTTCACTGACGATGACCTCTCGCGCAATTTTATGCGCCTGCCGGGTTAACGCCTTGCGGTCGCTTTCCAGCGGCGCTTCTAATATTTGGGGCAATGTCTTGGGCAATGTTTGGGGCTGCGCCAACAATGCCGCCAATTGCTGTGACAGATTGTCCAGCCCGCGCTTGCGCACCGCGACGGTGGCGACAACCGGCACACCCAATGCCTGCGACAGCAGGTCAGGATCAAGCTTCAACCCATCGCGTTCCGCCAGATCGAACATGTTGAGCGCCACGACAACGGGCAATCCTAACCCAATCAGTTCCAATGTAAATCGCAGATGATTGTCCAGATTTGCCGCGTCAACGACAACGACCAAAGCGTCCGGCCGCCTTTGCCCCGCTTGCATTCCCAACACGACATTGCGGGTAACCTGTTCATCCAGGCTGTCGGGTGTCAGGCTATATGCCCCCGGCAAATCGACCAGCTCAATCGCGCTGCCGTCGGCGATAACCAGCTTCCCAACTTTCCGTTCAACCGTGACGCCGGGGTAATTGCCAATTTTTTGCCGCGCACCAGTTAGCGCGTTGAACAGCGCGCTTTTGCCCGAATTGGGGTTGCCGACCAAAGCGACAAGCGGCGGAAATTTCGTCATTGATCTAATACCACGCAGGTTATTGCGGCGGCCACTTTGCTGCGCAGGGCGATGGTCATACGGCCAACGCGGATCGCCAGCGGGTCACGAAAAAACAGGATTCCACGGTGCAATGTTTCCACCGTCACGCCTTCTTCCAAACCAAGCGAGCGCAACCGGTGGGCTTCACTATCGGGAATGGCGGGCCAATTGACCGCGTCGACGCGCGCGAATTGACCAAGGGGAAGTTGATCCAGTTGCATTTCGCCTATCTGCAACCGATTCGCATTAACATCAAGCGCGGAATGGGGCCGCAGCTTGAAACTATGCCGATGCGTTCGCGATACCTATCGCGGCGGGTAGCGCAATCGCCCGACAAGCCGCGACAGGCTGGGAACATATTCTTGCCGGGATTTGGCCTGTGCCTTGGCCTTTTCAAACTGCATGACATTCTCAATCCGCCGGTCCAGAAACGCACGGCTATCGGCAAAATCGTCGCTTTCATCGTTCACAAACACCGCAAGCGTGCTGGCATATACCGCCGACAACGTCATCCGTTTGGTATAATGGTTGAAATCGGTGGCGGTATCACCGGCCAATCGCCACATCTGGTCCGCTGAATGCCAACCGATCCTGGTGGTGCGGAATATATTACCGGGCATCGCCATAATCGCCATCGCCCGGCGCAACGCTTCTTTGTTGGGGGCCATGATATCCAGCCGGGTTGCCACCAACGCCGTGATCTTTGCGCGGATTTTCATCGCGCCCAATTTTTCAGGCGGCAGGCGGCGGGCCATTTCGGCATCGACGCTGTGGATCCAATGTTCGACCAAGCCGATCGCGCTACCCTTGAACGCCAGTGCGGCAATATCGCCGTCAACGCCCAAATCGGATGCTGCGGCGCGCACGGCTTTCTCGCTCCAGCCATCAAAGGCGGCATGCAGCGCAAGCGCAGGAGACAATGCGGCGCGGATTTCATCTAAGGTCGGATCAGCTGGGAGGGCGTTTTTCATGATGATGATATAGGACGCATCGCGGCGCAATAAAAGCTCTATCGCGCCGGTTCCGACATCCGCACCAGCACCAATGCCGCCATCACCAGTACACCGCCGATAAAATCGAACGGCGTCAATGTTTCGCCAAATGCGATCCATCCAGCGGTGGCCGACAGCGCCGGTTGCAACAACAGCGCCAAGCCAATGATCAACGGGCTGAAATGCGGCAAGGCATAGGTCAGGCATCCTTGGCCAATGACTTGCGATGTCAGTGCCAGGATCAACACCGGCCCCCAATTGCCCGGGATAATCTGTTCACCGGCCATGATCGCCGCGGCCAGCAAGACAAGCGAACCGACGCTGCTGGCCATCGCCAATGCGCCCCAGCTTTCCGTAGTCGCGCGGACCCGGATCATGAACACCAGATAGACGGTGTACAGCAAGCCCGCGACCAGACACAGCAGATCGCCAACAAAATTGCGCGGCGACAATTCAAAACTTTGCCCCATCAATAACGCGCTGCCCGCAAACGCCAGCAAGATCGCAATCATCTGCATTTTGCCGGGCAGCTTGCGAGCCAAATAGATGCCATAAAAGACCAGCAATATGCTGGCGCAATTGGCGAACAATGTGGCGTTGGCCATTTTGGTTTGGAAAATCCCGATGTGCCACGCGACAATATCAAGCCCAAAGGCGGTTCCAGCAAAAATCGCCAGCCACAATATGTTCGGCGGCACTTTGCCAAGGCGAAATCCCGAACGGTGCCCAAAATAAGCCAGAAATGGCAGCGCCAGCGCCAATCGCCAGAACCCCGTGGCAATTGGTCCGGTGTCGGCATAGCGCACCAATAACGGGCCGAACGCAATCGCGACATTTCCCAGTATCAGCGCCGCAAATGCCAGTCCTTTTCGGGCATGAATAGGCGCAGCAGACGGGGTAGCGGCAAAAATTTTCTGTTTAGTCATAAACCCCCGTTGCAATATGCAATCTTTATTGCCACCTTGGCTTAGCCGCAGTCAAATGCCGTGTCGTTAGAAATACCGCAAAAGGAAAAGGAATAAAATTTGTCCGACGCAATTTCCCTGCTCGATCCGATCCAACTTGGTGCGATCAGCGCGCCCAACCGCATATTGATGGCACCGCTCACCCGCGGACGTAGTGAAGCAGGCCATGTGCCTGTCACCGCGCTGAAGGCTGAATATTATGCCCAGCGCGCGGGCGCTGGTCTGATTATCGCCGAGGCCACGGGCATTTCGCAGGAAGGTCTGGGTTGGCCATCGGCCCCCGGCGTCTGGTCCGATGCCCAAGTGGCGGCATGGAAGCCGGTGACCGAAGCGGTACATCATGCAGGCGGCAAGATCATATTGCAGCTGTGGCACATGGGCCGCTTGGTCCATCCTGATTTTCTTGGCGGGGCCCAGCCGGTATCGTCATCGGCGACAACCGCGCCCGGCTATGCCCATACCGCAGAAGGCAAAAAGGATTATACCGAGGCCCGCGCATTGGAGCTTTCCGAAATTCCACGAGTGATCGCAGATTATGTGCATGCCGCCAAAAACGCGATTGCCGCAGGATTTGACGGCGTGCAGATCCACAGCGCCAACGGATATCTGATCGACCAATTTTTGCGCGACAACGCAAATTTCCGTACCGATGAATATGGCGGACCGGTTGAAAACCGCATCCGGCTGCTGCGAGAGGTAACGCAGGCCGTTGCCGATGCTGTCGGTGCCGACCGGACGTCGGTGCGGATGTCCCCCAATGGCGAAACCCAGGGCTGCGACGATAGCAACCCGGTTGCCCTATTCACCGCCGCCGCCGCCGCCTTGCAAGAGATCGGCATTGCGTTTCTGGAACTGCGCGAAGTGACCAGCTACGGCAATTTCGGTCAAACCGAGGTTCCGCGCGTTTCCCCCGAAATTCGCAAAGTGTTCAAAGGACCGCTGGTTCTGAATCAGGAATACACCCCCGAGCGCGCCGATGAAGACCTGCGTTCCGGCCTGGCCGATGCGATCAGTTTCGGGCGGCCATTTATCAGCAACCCCGATTTGGCCGAACGGATCCAAACGGGCGCGCAGTGGGCTCCAGATAACTTCAAAACCTGGTATTCACCGGGCCCCGAAGGCTACACCGATTATCCGACTTTGGAATCGGTTCCGGCGTAACCCGCATCATTGATCAAGGAGGCGCGGCGTGATGGGGTATTGGGGTATCGCAATTCCCGCCGCGCTGTTCCTGTTATTGGCGGCGCTGGAATATCTGGCACCTAGGCGGCAACTGGCGCTGGGGCGCAATCCCAGATGGATTACCCACGCAATTTTCGCCGCATGCAATCTGCTCACCGGACGCGCGATGATCTTGCTGGTTTCGGTCGGCGGCGCGGCAAGTTGGGCGCAGGCATCGGGTTTCGGCCTGTTCGTATTGACGTCATGGCCCAGTTCGGCGGAGGCTTTGCTGGCGTTCATTGTGCTCGATTTTGCGGTTTGGCTTCAACATTTGTTGATGCATAAAGTGCCGTTGCTGTGGCGGATGCACAAGGTTCACCACAGCGACCGCGATCTGGATGTCAGCAGCGCGTTGCGGTTTCATCCATTCGAAATCGCGGTGTCGGTGCTGTATAAATCGGCGTGGGTGGCGTTGTTGGGCGTGCCGGTTTGGACCGCGTTGGCATTTGAACTTTGGCTCAATGCGAACGCCCTGTTCAACCATAGCAATATCGCGCTGCCAAGGTGGCTGGACCGGATGTTGCGTCCGCTATTGGTGACGCCGGACTATCATTTCGTCCATCACAGCGTGCGCGTGGGCGAACAGCACCGGAATTTTGGCTTTGCGATCAGCTGCTGGGACCGGTGGTCAGGCCATTATCAAGCCGAGTCTGCCGATGGCCGCGAAGGCCAGATTGTCGGGTTGGAAGGCGCGCAGGACCGCAAGCCAGCACATATGATATGGAGCCTATTGTTGCCGCTGCGATAGCGGCTTTGTAAGCTTCTACTCTATTCTGCGGTCACCCATTCATCCGTTGCCAAGGTCAATTCCGGATCGGAAAATGCCAACAGGCGGCGCATCGCGGCGCGCGCCAGCCGCTGCGTTTCGGTTTTTCGCCGCGCCGATGCCACCGGCACATAGGCGGCCGGCCGGATCATTTCTGCATCATAAGCATCGGCGACAATCAAACCGGCGCGGTCAGGCAGAAACGCTGGCTTATCAAAGGACGACAAATCGAAACCGGCTGGTACCGCCCAGAAATAACGGTCACAATAATCCAGATATTCGGGCCATTTTTGGTCACCAAGCAAATCGGCGCGGGAGCATTTAATCTCGACAATGATGATTTCGCCCTTGGCATTGATGCCCATCAAATCGGCACGGCGATTGTTGCGCAGCGATACCTCTGGTTGGACAATAATCTGGTGGCGAACAAACAATCGCCCCACCCCGCGGGCAACAGCGGCAGCGGTGGTGGCGGCTAGACTATCGCATGTTGCCGAAAGCATTGTGTTTGGATCGTCACTCATGTTGCATCTCTAGAACATAATATGAACAAAATAAAGGCCCCAAAAATGGAGCCTTTATAGTTTGCGGATTTCAAATTGCGATCACCGGTAAAACACATGCTGATCGACAGAGCCGACACGCTGCAATTTCCAGCCGGGCGAAACGTAGCGGGCATGGAAATATAACGCGCCTTCAACCGGGCTTTTCCAAGCATTGTTCAGCGCGATCTTGCTGATCGCGACGGCATTTTTCCAATGCGTTCCGTTCTTGTCGATATTGGGCATTTGGCCGCCGCGAACGAAGGAGAATTGGCTTTTTTGGAAAACTACGCCGCACAAAGTCGGCGCAAACCGGCCGGACTTGGCCCGCGCCATCACCACTTTGGCGACCGCCAATTGGCCCGCGAGCGATTCGCCCTTTGATTCAAAATATACTGCACCGGCAAGGCATTGCGCTTGCTTGTCCAGCGATCCGCCAGTTTTCTGCAACCGGACGAGTTCAGATAGCGAACCAGCGGTGCGAACATCTTTATCGGCATCGTTATCGGCATTGTCTTCATCCGCCTGAACGATTTCTTGCACCATTTCGGCGTCTAAATCTGCGGGAATGGCCATTGGCTGGGTATTGCCAATGCCAGGGGTGAACATAACGTCACCGTTTTTTTCGATTGTCATGGCGACCGTTGGTTCGGCGGCCAGTTCTTGCTCTCTGAGATCCGACGCCAAAACGGCGGGATCAATCATGACTGTTTCAGCCGAGAGGGCCATGTTGCTTTCGGGGTTACCAAAAGCGAAGATAGGGTCAGCATAAATTGCCGCCGCAGAGATACTAGCAATAATGGCCGCAAAAGTTGCAGCCTTGGTAATTTTCAACATTCGATTATCATTTAGTGCGGTTGCACCAGCATGGAGGCCAGTAAATACTGAAACCTAACGGCCCCCAATTTGTTACATCCGGCTCGCGTGTTTTCCTTGGGCACCCCTTTTTGTGACCCGCTGGCAACCTTCGCTGTCCGTCTGCGCTCTAATTATTGTGCAGCGCAGCAATGTCAATCCCCTGCGCCCAAAAGTCGGTCCAACCGTTCATGGTCTGCGGCGTCCAGTTCAATTATCCATAAATCAGGGTCGCGCTGGCCGCGTTTTTCGATGAATTCCGCCATCTTTTCAGGCGACATCGTCTCGGCGCTTGCGCTCATCTGCCACGCCGATAATCCGTCAAGCGTTGGAAAACGTTCGTAAAAGATAGGATTCTGGCCCCGGATCAAACCGACCAGCAATATCGCGCCCGACGTCGCATCGCCTTTTCGCAAGACCGTAGCAAAGTCTCCGCCTGCATTGGCCAGCCGGATAAACGCGCTAACCTGCATGTGCGTGGCGAGTCGCGGCTCTATGGTCATAACCGAATCATTCGAGTGGGATGGTGTTTGAGCGATGACCCGGCAATATTACGCCGCATCCCGTTCTTCGGTTAGCGCCAGCAAAGCATACAGCGCCGAGGCGTCTGCTGCGCCGCGCAATTGGCGGCAGCTTTTTTCGTCTCTAAACATCCGGGAAACTTCGGCCAAGGCGCGCAAATGCGCCGCGCCGTCGCTGGCAGGAGAGATTAATCCAAACACAAGGTCGACCGATTTGTCATCGACGGCATCGTAATGAACCGGTTTATCCAATTGCAGGAAAACACCGACAGGCTCTGTTAGCCCCGCCATTTTGCAATGCGGAATTGCGGTGCCGCCGCCAAAACCCGTCGGCCCAAGGCGTTCGCGTTCATCCAGTCCATCCAATATGGCAGCAGCATCGAGCCCATAGTTTTTCGCAGCAAGTTCGGCCAGTTTTTCCAAAATAGCCATCTTGGTTGCGCAATGAACGTCGGTTGCCACTGCCCCGTCGGCAAGTGTTGACGTGATTCGAATCATAGCCCAATTTCTATATAAGCAGGCTTTTAAACCCGGCTAGAACAACCCCAATTTATTGATACATATCTTGAAAATCGCACTCATTGATGGAAATTTCAGGCTGCCGATCTTGGTTCCACCCAGCCGATTGTTCCATCTTCGCGGCGGTAAACCATATTATGTCGGCCAGTGCCAGTGTTTTTGAAAAGCAAAGCGGGCGTGTTGCGCAGATCCATCAACATAACCGCATCGGAGACCGTTGATTCGGGAATGTCGACCGCCATTTCGGCAACGATCACCGGCGCATCGACCACCTCTTTGTCGTCTTCATAATCCTGACCATCAAAAACCGTGTAAGCGGCTTCTTCTTGCTTCAATGCGTAAGCCGACTGCGAATGATGATCCTGCAACCGCCGCATATACCGGCGCAACTGTTTTTCGATGCGGTCGGCGGCGGTATCAAATGCGACATGCGCGTCCTTTGCCTCTGCGCGCCCTTTCAGAACCAGCCCCTGCATAACGTGGCAGACAATGTCGCTAGTGAAACTGTCATGCGGTGCGCGGCCGAACGTGGCGTGCGCCGACATTGCCTTTGGAAAATACTTGCCTGCAACTGCGGAGAGGCGCGTTTCAACGTGCGTTTGTAATGCTGCACCCGTTTCAACCTGATGACCCGAAACCCGTATTTCCATCGCTTTTCTCCTTAGTGTCAACTGCTGGTGAAATGAATCTGCGCCCCCGTTACTTAACCCTATTTTGCGCTGCTTAACCTATTTTGCGCTGTTTACTGGCGTCCATTGTCGTTCCAGATCGCGTCATTGATGCCTGCGACAAACTGTTGATGCCGCTCCAGTTCCGCCGCTGGGACCGTGTGCGGTCGCGGTTCGCGAAACGGCCGGTCTTGAACCAGAGTGCTGATCCGCCCGCCCGCTTCGTTTTCACCAGACGAAACATCGTCGCCTAATCCCAAACCGATTTGCCGCCCGCCGGTAAGCTCGATGTACAATTGCGCGAGCAATTCTGCGTCCAATAATGCGCCGTGCTTGACGCGGTGGCTGCGGTCGATTCCATAGCGCGTACACAACGCATCCAACGACATCTTGGCACCGGGATGTTTAACCCGCGCAATCGCGATGGTATCGACCATCCGGCCCAGATCAATCGCGCGCTCACCGCAATTCTGCAGCTCCATGTTCAAGAAACCGAAATCAAAATTCGCGTTGTGCGCAACCAACGGCGCATCGCCCAAAAAGGTCAGCAGTTCGGATGCCTTTTGCGAAAACAATGGCTTATCGGACAGGAATTTTTCAGACAGACCGTGCACTTGTTCCGCCGCAGACGGCATCGCGCGCATCGGGTTGAAATAACAATGATAGGTTTCGCCGGTCATCACCCGGTCGACCATTTCGATACATCCTATCTCAACCATTCGGTCCCCGTTCTGGGGATCAAATCCGGTTGTTTCGGTATCGAAGATGATTTCTCTCATTCTACAATTTATATCGGCTCATTTTTTTTGATGCGCAAGGCCCGCGTGCAGATTTTGCAGAATATTCTGCACTTGCTGCGCCGTGGCGCTCAATTCGCCCGATGTGTCGATGATATAATCAGCGCGGCTGCGTTTTTCAGCGTCCGGGGTTTGCAGTTTCAAAATCTGCTGGAATTTCTCCTGGGTCATCCCCGGCCGGGCCAATACGCGCTCGCGCTGGACATCGGCTGGCGCAGAAACGACGACCACGATGTCGACGGCATCCGCTCCGTCTTTTTCAAACAGCAACGGTATGTCAAAAACCAACAGAGCGTCACGGCGATGTGCCTTGAAAAAAGCCGCACGTTCCTTGGCCACCGCAGGGTGGATAATCGATTCGAGCAAGGCCAGCTTCACCTTGTCACCAAAAACCGCCGCGCCAAGTTTTTGCCGGTCGGTGCCGCTTGCATAGCTGGTCCCGGGAAACGCCGCCTCTATTGTCGGTACCAACGATCCGCCCGCCGATTGCATCCGGTGGACAGCAGCGTCGGCATCGAACACCGCCACGCCCGCGTCTTCAAACATTTTTGCGACGGTCGATTTTCCCATTCCGATTGAACCGGTTAAGCCAATGACAAGAGGGCGTTCAAGAGGGCTCTTATGTGCCGTCATGCCGTCAACCTTGTCCGCAGTTCATCTTCCAATCCGGCGGGCGGCGCTTTGCCAAAGAATAGCTCAAACGCCAGTGCGGCTTGCCCGATCAGCATATCCAGCCCGTCCACAGTTTCCAATTCACGCTGCCTTGCCGCCTTTAACAGCGGCGTTTCCAGCGGCGCATAGACCAGATCATAGACCAATGCGCCATCGGCCAGCCGCGACAGATCAATCTCCAGCGGCAATTGCCCGGTCATTCCCAGCGGGCTGGCGTTGACCAGCAGCGCCGCCTTGGGTAGCCGCGCATCCAGCGCCAGCACGCTGCCTTTTAGCCCGAATTGCGCGAGTAATCCGGCGGCTTTCAGACCGTTTCGCGCCAAGATCGTAACTTCGCCAATATCCGCCTGCGCTAACGCAAATAAGACCGCACGCGCCGCGCCGCCGGATCCGATGACGACCGCTTGTTCGCCTTGCCAATCAAGGTCCGCGATCGGCAAGTAGAACCCGCCGGCATCGGTGTTGGTACCGACCAGCGCGCCTGTGCCATCGCGGAACACGGTGTTGATCGCGCCAATGGAATGCCGGACATCGCCGGGGTCGGTGACGAAATCGAGCGCCGTTATCTTATGCGGAATGGTTATGTTGCAGCCGCGCCAATTGACGTCATTGCGGCGCGCGTCAAAATAGGCCGCCAGCCCGTCGGGCTTGACATGGCAGGCGTCATAACCTGCAACAATGCCAAGCGCATCCAGCCAAAACCGGTGGATTATAGGTGATTTGCTGTGCGCAATCGGGTCGCCGATAACCTCTGCATATACCCCGGCAGACGGTGTCATGACGGCATGTTTCCCCGAACTCGCAGATAATCGAGCACCTGTAACAGCGGCATGCCCATGATGGTGAACTGGCTGCCCTCGGCTTTGGCAAACAACTGCGCGCCTTCGGCTTCGATCCGGTAACAGCCGACGCACGGCCGGATCTCTTCCCAATATTCGGCCACATAATGATCGATAAACGCGGCGCTCAATGTCCGCATTTTCATGGTTGCTTTATCAACATGCCGCCACACTGGCTGGCCCCCTTCCGCGATGACTGCGGCGCTGTACAGACGGTGGGTTTTTCCCGACAATGCGGCCAGCGCCGCCTTGGCTTGATCGGGGGTCTCCGCCTTGGTCAATATTGCGCCGTCATCGCGCTCCAATATCTGGTCTGAACCCAGCACCAGCGTACCTGGATATTTGCGCGATACCTTCACCGCCTTTGCCTCGGCCAAAGCATCGCTCAGATCGCGGGCGCTTTGCCCTGACAAGATCATCGACTGGCGGATATTGTCTTCGTCCACCATCGGCGCGACCGCGTCCAATTTTAGCCCGGCGGCCTGCATCATCGCCAGCCGCGCCGCGCTCTTGGATGCAAGAATGATCGATTTGGATATGACTTTATTCATGATGCTAAATTCCCATTAGGCCGGGGGCAGGTGCAGTTGATAGCTATATCCGTTCATTGACCAGATTGATGATCGCCGCCGCGCTTTCTTCGATTGAACGGCGAGTAACATCTATCACGGGCCAGTCATTATCCGCAAACATTCTGCGTGCAAATGCCACTTCGGCTTTCACCCGGTCTTCGTCGACATAATCGGTATCTGGCGTCTGGTTGAGCGACAACAACCGGTTGCGCCGCACCTGAATCAGCCGTTCGGTGTTGGTGATTAAGCCTACCACCAATGGCCGTTTCAGCGAATACAGGCTTTCGGGCGGCGGCGATTCAGGGACAATAGGAATATTCGCAGTTTTATAGCCGCGATTGGCAAGATAAATGCTCGTCGGCGTTTTCGATGTCCGCGAAACACCGGCCAGCACAATATCCGCTTCCTCCCAATGTTCCCAATTGATGCCGTCATCATGGGCGATGGTAAACTGAATCGCTTCGACCCGGGCGAAATAGGCCGCGTCCATCAAATGCTGACGCCCCGGCCGCGCCTTTGCCGTCTGGCCAAGCATCGTCGACAGGGCATCGGTGACGGTATCCAGCGCCGGGATCGCCGGTAATCCCAGCGCCAGGCAGCGCTGTTCCAATTTGCGCCGGATATCGCGGCTGACCAAAGTGAACAGCACCAGCCCGGGATTGGCCGCAACATCCGCCAATATCCGCTCCAAATGGCTTTCGGAACGCACCATCGGCCAAAAATGCTTGACCACATGTTCGGCGTCGTCAAACTGCGCCAACGCTGCTTTTGCAATGTTTTCCAATGTCTCGCCAGTGGAGTCAGATAATAGATGCAAATGAAAGCGTGTCGCCATGTGTGCAGCATTGTGGGTTGGCTGGGGATAAATCAAGGGACAAAAAACAGGCACGCATTTCATTCCCGCTGCGCCGATTTAACCTCTGGATTCGTCCGCAGCCTATCCACAGCCGGAATCGGTTTTGCACATGCTGTGGATAACGGGCATAGATTTTGCGAATCGGATAATTAGCCAAAGATGCGCGCCGTCAAGCTGTTGGCAAAAACAGGATAAGCCCCTAAAGCGGCGACTTACCCACATCACATCATCTATCATCATCTTATT
>JAYUPJ010000220.1:0-13992 GCA_043760195.1 Sphingomonadales bacterium
TCCGGCGGCAGCATCGCAACCGCTTCACAGTTCAGAACATTGTCGCAGCCCGCAGCCCAGTTTTTGAAATAGCGCGTTGCGCCAAGCTTTACGTCCGCAGCAGCAGGAACTGCAACGATCACAAGTAATGCCCCAACTACAGCAGCAAAGAACGCCTTCTTCATTGACATATCAGGCAGACTAGCCCTTTTGCCAAGCCTAGGCTAGGGGCAAATCAATACGCAATTCAAGGAGCAGAAAATGCGCGCAGTCGCTGTCATCGGAGCCGGACAAATGGGCGCAGGAATCGCGCAAGTCAGCGCAGCGGCCGGCTATCATGTGTTCCTCTCCGACCTTGATCTGGCACTGGCACAGCAGGCCAAATCGGGAATTGCCAAGGCGCTGGACCGGATGGTTGACAAGGAAAAGATTGGCCGGGATGAAGCGGATACTCTGCTGGACCGGATTGAACCTGTCGTCGGATATGAGCCGATGGCGGCCGCCGATCTGATCATCGAAGCCGCCACCGAAAGCGAAGAGATAAAGCGCAAGATATTTGGCGAAGTTGGCAAGGTCCTTGGCCATAAAGCGGTATTGGCATCAAACACGTCGTCGATTCCGATCACCCGTTTGGCGCAGGCATCACCCGATCCCAAACGTTTCATCGGCGTCCATTTCTTTAACCCGGTGCCGGTCATGGGCTTGATCGAAGTTATTCGTGGCCTTGCGACATCGGATGAAACGGTCGCCATCATTGGCCGATACGGCGACGCGTTGGGCAAGCAAATGGTGTTCGCGCAGGATGCGCCCGGCTTCATCGTCAACCGCGTATTGATGCCGATGATCAACGAAGCGATTTTTGCGCTGGGCGAGGGCGTTGCGTCGATCCGCGACATCGACACCGCATGCCAGCTGGGCCTGAACCACCCGATGGGTCCGCTGACTTTGGCCGATTTCATTGGCCTTGATACCTGCCTCGATATCACCAACATACTGTTCCAATCGACCGGCGATCCCAAATTCCGCCCCGCACCCTTGCTGCAAAAATATGTCGAGGCGGGTTGGCTGGGGCGTAAAGTGAAGCGCGGGTTTTACGATTATTCAGGCGACGTGCCGGTGCCGACGCGGTGAGCAATTTACTGAAGAGACCTGCAAATTGGCTCGTCATTGCGAGCGAAGCGAAGCAATCCAGTGTTGGATAAGCCTGCTCTGGATTGCTTCGCTCCGCTCGCAATGACGAGTTAAAGTTTATTAGCAAGTTTCTATCTGGGTTCGGTTGACGCGCCCTTGTCCTGTCCCGCAATCGCTGCCATCAATAGCGTAAAGAGGAACCTGCCCATGCAAGCGACCAACATCCGTCCGTTCACCATCGACATTCCGGCATCGCAAATCGGCGACCTGCACGCGCGGCTGGCGCTGACGCGCTTTCCTGAAAAGGAGACCGTGGACGATTGGGATCAGGGTATGCCGCTCTCTTATGTCCGCGATTTGACCGAATATTGGCGCAGTCATTACGACTGGCGGCGGTGCGAGGCGCAGCTGAACACCCTGCCCCAATTTATGGCGGAGATTGACGGGCTAGAGATATACTTCATCCATGTGCGTTCGGGCAATCCCGATGCGCGGCCGGTAATTATGACCCACGGGTGGCCCGGCAGCGTGCTGGAATTTATGGGTGTGATCGAACCGCTTTCGCGTGACTATCATCTCGTTATCCCGTCGCTGCCCGGATATGGTTTTTCGGGAAAGCCGACCAAGCCCGGCTGGGATGTGGCGCACACGGCAGCGGCATGGGATGCGTTGATGCGCGGCCTTGGCTATGACCGGTATTTCGCCCAAGGCGGCGATTGGGGCGCAGTGGTAACCGACAATATCGGGCAGCAAAATCTGGGCGGATGTGCCGGGATCCACATGAACATGGTGGTGGCGCGGCCTGATCCCGCCACGATGGGCGATCTGACAACCCGCGAACAGGCGGCTTTGGCGCGGATGGCTTGGTATCAGGACAAGGACAATGGCTATTCGACGCAGCAGGCGACCCGGCCGCAAACATTGGGCTATGGCCTTGCCGATTCTCCGGCCGGGCAGATGGCGTGGATACTGGAGAAATTCCACGGTTGGAGCGACTGCAATGGCGATCCGGAAAGCGTGTTTTCGCGTGATCACATGCTCGACAATGTTATGCTATATTGGCTGACCAACAGCGCGGCATCATCGGCACGGCTATATTGGCAGAGCTTCAAATCGCAATCGGCCGAAGAGATTGTAATCCCGGTCGGCGGCACCGTCGCGCCGCTGGAGATATTCGGGCCGTCGCGGCGCTGGGCCGCCCAGCGAATGAAGAACATCGTCTATTGGAGCGAGCCGGAACAGGGCGGGCATTTTTTGGCTATGGAGCGGCCTGAATTGTTCGTGGCGGAGGTACGCGCGGCGTTTGCAGCGATGGCGCTTTAGGTGCGCCATTACTTGAACAAAACCGTGGTGCTGAGCCTGTCGAAGCGCGCATGTAATACAGACACCCTTCGGCAGGCTCAGGGCTACGGTTCTGGATAATCAATCATGCTGAAACTAATCACCCGCCGCTTACTCACCGCCATCCCGACTTTGCTGGCGATCATCATATTGTCGTTCCTGCTCATGCGATTTGCGCCGGGCGGGCCATTTGATGGTGAACGCCCGCTCGCGCCCGAAACCAAGGCGGCGTTGGAGGCGGCTTATGGTTTGGACAAGCCGATTTGGCAGCAGGTCTGGATGTATCTGTCGCGGATCGCGCAGGGTGATTTCGGACCCAGTCTGGTCTACCGCGATTTTACCGTTACCGAATTGATCGCACAAAGCTTGCCGATCTCTCTGTTGCTTGGCGGCTTGGCGTTGCTGTTGGCCAGCGCGCTTGGCATAGCGGCGGGACTTGTTGCCGCAGTGCGCGCAGGGCGCTGGGCGGATCAGGCGCTAATGCTGGCCGCGACATTGCTAACCGCGTTGCCGACATTTGTAACCGGGCCGTTGTTGGCGCTTGTTTTCGGGCTTTGGCTCGGGTGGCTGCCGGTTTCGGGGCAAGGCGGCGGCATCGCATGGCTTATCCTGCCCGTTATCGCGCTGGCATTGCCTGTGGCGGGCGCGGTTGCCAAACTGGCGCGCGCGGGCCTTGCCGAGATTTTGGGGCAGGACCATATCCGCGCCGCGCATGCCCGCGGGCTATCACCGATGACTGTCCTGCGCCGCCATGCCTTGCGCCCCGCGCTGGTTCCAGTTGCCAGCTACCTCGGCCCCGCCGCCGCCAGCTTGCTCACCGGCGCGGTGGTGATCGAAACCGTGTTCGGGCTGCCCGGGTTAGGCCGCTATTTTGTCCAAGGCGCACTCAACCGCGACTATCCTTTGGTGCTCGGCGTGGTCACACTTTACGCGGCGCTGATCATCCTGTTCAACCTGTTCGCCGACCTGATCTACGGCTGGCTCGATCCGCGCATGCGGGAGGGGTGAGAAGTATATCGGATTACAAATAGGTTAACCTAATTGGCAAGACCGGTGCCATTTGTTTCACGCAAAGAAAATAAGATAAAGAAGAAAATAAGAAGATGATTTTATCGGATGATATTGAGCGACTTGCAACCATGGTGGTCGATTGCGGGTTAAAGATTCACATTGATCTTGGTCCCGGGCTGATGGAATCGGTATATGAGGCCGTATTGGGGCACCGTCTCGTTAGAATGGGATTGGCTGTTGAACGCCAAAAGGCAGTCAGCATCCATGTCGATGGGTTGACACTGCCAGATGCTTTTCGCGCCGATTTGCTCGTCGAAAGTAAGCTCCTGTTGGAACTTAAATCGGCTGAAAAACTGGTGACGATCCATAATATGCAAACGCTAACTTATTTGCGGTTAATGAATTTGCCATTGGGCCTATTGCTCAATTTTGGCGGTGAGTCTTTCAAACAAGGCATTAGGAGGATCGTCAACAATCATGCAACGTGATCTTATTTCCTTCTTTTTCTTGTTTTCTTTGTGTGAAGCAATTGGCCATTCCTCTACCAAACCTAGCTACTTCTTTGATCAAAATTCTTGCCCATGAAACTCCCCCTAATCCTCATCGCGATAATCACACTCGCCGCGTTGCTGGTGCCGCCTTTGCTGCCGTGGGACCATGCCCAGATTGATTGGGATAGCGTGCGCGCCGCGATGTTTGAGGGCGGTCATATATTGGGCACCGACGACCTGGGCCGCGACCGGTTGGCGCGATTGCTGGTCGGTACACGGATCACTTTGACGGTGGCATTTGCGGCAGCTTTTGTCGCACTGATCATCGGCACAATCTGGGGCGCGGTTGCCGGTTGGATCGGCGGGCGCACGGACGAAGTGATGATGCGGATCGTCGACGCGTTATATGCGCTGCCGTTTATGTTCGTTGTTATCCTGTTGATGGTAGTATTCGGGCGGTCGATCTTATTGGTCTTCATCGGCATCGGCGCGGTTGAGTGGCTGACGATGGCGCGGGTGGTGCGCGCGCAAGTGATGGCGCTGAAATCGCGTCCGTTTGTGCTGGCCGCCGAAGCCGCCGGATCGCCCGGGCGCGTGACGCTGATCAAGCACATCCTGCCCAATGTCGCGGGCGTTGCCATCGCCTATCTGATGCTGACTGTGCCGCAAGTGGTGATGGTCGAGAGCTTTCTGTCCTTCCTTGGCCTTGGCGTGCAGGAACCGCTGACCTCGCTGGGCATATTGGTGAATGAGGGTGCGGACGAGATGGATATGGTCCCCGCCGCGTTGCTGCTGCCGGGCGGAATATTGGTCTGCATCATCATCTGCCTGACACTGGCTGGTGAGAAATACCGCGACCATCTGGCGGGGCAAGCCAGCCGATGAACGCGCTATATCAGGTGCGCGATTTGCGCGTCCATATCGGCGAGGCCAGCATCGTCAGCGGCATTGATTTCTCCATTGCCCCGGGCGAAATCGTCGCGCTGGCAGGTGCATCGGGCGCGGGCAAAAGCATGAGCGCGATGACGCCCTTTGGCTTAACCGCCGCCACCGCCAGCGGATCGGCGGTACTGGACGGCGATGAACTAATCGGCATGGCGGAACGCCAGCTGCGCGATATCCGCGCCGCCAAACTGGGCTTTGTTTTCCAACAGCCACTTACTGCGCTGACCCCGCACCGCAATGTGTTGGCGCACATAACCGAGGCCGCGTGTCAATCGGGCGCGCCGCGTCCTGATAAGGCAGCCGTCACCGATATGCTCACCCGCGTCGGCCTGACAAATCCGGCATCGCGGCTGGCGCAATATCCGCACCAGATGTCGGGCGGGGAACGGCAACGGCTGCTGATCGCCATGGCCACCGCGCACCGCCCAAAACTGCTGATTGCTGACGAGCCTGTCAGCGCGCTCGACGCCGCATTGCGTAAGGAAGTGATGGCGCTGCTCACCCGGCTATGCCGCGAAGACGGCATGGCGATGCTGCTGGTCAGTCACGATCTGGCGGGGATTGAGGCGCACGCAGACCGGCTGTTGCTGCTCGAAAATGGCGCGGTCGCAGAGGCGGGTGCGGCGCGAGACGTCGCGCTTTCGCCCGCGTCGGAATATGGCAAACGGCTGATGGCTGCGACGCCTAGGCTGAGTGAAGCGATCACGCCATTACCTGCACCCGGCGAGGCATTGCTGCGCGCTGACGGTATATCGGTGCGCTTCAAACGCCCCGGCTGGCGCGGCGGATGGCTGCAGGCGGTGGCGGGCGCATCGCTGACGCTGGCACGCGGCGAGACGCTGGCGCTCGTCGGCGGATCGGGTTCGGGCAAGTCCACATTGGGCCGCGCGATTGCCGGACTTGGGCCGATGCAGGCGGGCGAAATCCAGTGGCAAGGCGAACGGCTGCCGCCGCGCGAACGCCGCACGCCCGTTCATCGCCGCCTTATCCAGCCGGTATTCCAAGACCCCGTCGCCAGCCTCGACCCGCGCTGGACCGTCGCCGATATTATCGCTGAACCGCTGCGCTGGTTGCTGCCGGATGCGGAGCGCGGCACCCGCATTGCGCAGCTATTGGCGGAGGTTGACCTGCCGCCAGAGTTCGCATCCCGCAAACCCGCCGCACTGTCAGGCGGCCAGGCGCAGCGCGTCGCCATCGCCCGCGCCCTTGCCGCGAACCCCGAAATGTTGCTGCTGGATGAGGCGACATCTGCGCTTGATCCGCTGGTGGCCGACGGCGTGGCGCAGCTGTTTGCACGGCTGCAACATGGGCGCGGCCTATCGCTGCTGTTCATCACCCACGACCTGGCAATGGCACGGCGTCTGGCACACCGGATTGCAGTAATGGCGGACGGGCGCATCGTGGAAACCGCAACCCGCGAGGCGCTGTTTGCGGCGCCAAAGCACGAGGCGACGCGGCGGCTGATCGCGGCGAGTGGGTGAGTTGGAATTGGCAAACTAGAGTTGATTAAATGCACTGTTTCAGTAACTCTTACGCGATGGAGTTTAACGGTCTAGCCGCAGCTACATTTCTTGGATATGCAGAGGAATGCGATATAATCCTTTCCAACCGAATCAAATTGTTGCTCCAGGCATGTTCATTGGACGCCTTGACGAAATCAAGACTATTGAGAGATGTTTGTTTCAAACGAAAAACGGCAACCCGCAGCACTTCCTTGTGCAAGGCGAGCGAGGAATTGGCAAGTCGTCACTTTTTTTCTTAGTTTCAGGGTTCGCAGATGGTCGGATTCCCCCTATGAATACAATATCAATGAATTTTTTAGTTTTGTCCGTTGATCTTGGCAATGTAGCGAGCCAACTTGACATTGTTCGCGCTATAGCGCGTGAACTTAAATCGCAGATCAATAAAATCAAGGCTGGCACCGAAGCCGCAAAGAAAGTCTGGGACTTTCTCTCGTCATGGGAAATTTTAGGCGTAAAATATAATAGGCCAACCGATACTGTTCCTCATGCGGATGACGCCCGTGATGAGCTAATTGATCAGATAACCGCGCTGTGTGCCGAAAATGGTTGTGAAATTGATGGAATTTTCATCATCATTGATGAGGCTGATGCCCCTCCAGTTGAAGCAGGTCTAGGCGAGTTTTTGAAGACATTTACTGAAAGGCTGACCAAGCGGGGTTGCAACAAAGTTTTGGTGGGATTGGCTGGCCTGCCTACGCTTCTAGGCAAATTACGTGCTAGCCATGAATCTTCCCCCCGAATATTTTCGATTTTAACCTTGGAACCATTAGAGAACGAAGAAAGAATGGACGTGGTCCGACGAGGTTTAGAGATCGCGAATGAGCGCAATGCAGATCAGACTTCAATAAGTAATGATGCGCTGCAGCTGCTCGCCGAACTTTCGGAGGGTTACCCGCATTTCGTTCAACAGTTTTCCTACAGCTCCTTTGAAGCGAATGATGATTATGCCATTGACGTAGCAGATGTTTTACAAGGCTCTTATGGTGATCGCGGTGCCATTGAACAGCTTGGAAATAAATACTTCAACGAAATGTATTATGGTAAAATATCGTCAGACGACTATCGAAAGGTATTGGATGCGATGTCTACGCATAGCGATGCATGGGTGAGCCGGAAAGAAATTGTGCAAGAATCGGGCGTGAAGCAAACAACCGTCGCCAATGCAATGAATGCACTCAAAGCGCGAAATATCATTCTTTCCGATACTAGCCGACAAGGTTATTATAAATTGCCAACTAAGTCGTTTGCTGCGTGGATAAATGCAATTCGCTCGGTTGAAGAGCGAAAGGCCTTGGATTTAAATCTGTTTTCCGATTAATGATTGACGGTGATTAGGGGTGATTAGCACTGATTAGGGGTGATTAGCGCTGATTAACCGTCCGTTGTGAGTTCCGAGGTAACAAAAAAGTAGTGCGGACACCGATGCATCTCGAAATTACGTTGACGCTGCGCTTGATTAATCAACTAAAATCATCTCGGCGTCTCTGCGGTCTTTGCGCGAAACAAATGGCAGGACATTGAGGCGCGACGACAGCCCGTTTGTTCACACCGCGCCGCTCCAGCAATGACTTGGTACTTATCGCGGCCACAGGTCAACGGTGCATTGCTGAGTTGGTGATGACATAAGGTTGAAACTTAACCGCAGCCATGAGCCTGCCCACGGGCGCTTCACGGTTAGGCGTACTTCGACAGGCTCAGCACTACGGTAATCAATCAATCTTGAGCCGTCATACTCTGGATGATTACCCCCGAAAATGTACGGTAATGTCTAAAGCTCATTTGAGCGATTGGTTCATAAAAGCCACAAAAGGAAAAAGGATTAGGAACGATACGGCCTCTTCACGGACCCAGCCTAGCATGTTTTACCCTTTTATCTTGTTCCCTTTGCGGCTTTTATGAACCTACTCTTGAGCTGCCGCTTGATCCATATTGACGGACGGGTCGCAGGCATCGAAACGTGTGATGGGCTCCAGCCTGTGCTGGAGCGGCGTCGTTTTATGGCTTGGGCTTCGCCGCCGCCTTGGGTTTGGCCGCAGCCGCCACCTTTGCCGCCCCCTGCGTCATTACGCCCCCATCAACCCCGCGCACATGCACCTCGCGCTGCGGGAACGGGATCTCGATGCCGTGTTCCTGAAACAACCACCATACCCGTTTCAGCACGTCCGACCGCACGTTGCCGACGCCTTCTTCGGGGTCGATGATCCATGCCTGTATTTCAAAATCGACGCTGCTTTCACCAAAGCCCGCCATCCATACGGCGGGTGCGGGGCGGTTTTGAACGCGGGGGGATTCTTTGGTGGCGCGCAGCAATAATTCCTCGACCAGTTTCATGTCGGACGAATATGCGACGCCAATGGGGATTTTGACGCGGACATCGCGGCTGGAATAGGACCAGTTTTGGACCTCGTTGGTCATCATGTTTTCATTGGGAATCAAATGCTCGATGCCGTCGCGGGTCAGCACCGAAACCGCGCGCACGCCGATCTTGTTCACCGAACCAAAGCTTTCGCCGACCGCGATAACATCCCCCGGCTTGATCGACCGGTCCATCAACAAAATGATCCCCGCGATCAAATTGCCGAATGTCTTTTGCAAGCCAAAGCCAATCGCCAATCCGAACGCGCCAGAGAAAACCGCGAACGCCGTCAGGTCGATACCAAGCAAATCGATGCCGATGAAAAACGCGGCAATCACCAACCCGACCAACGCCAGTTTTTCGCCCAACAACCGCTGTCCGCCATCAAGGCTCTTGTTACGGCCCAGCAGCAGCTTGACCGTGTTATTGACCAGCCGCACACCGGCAACAAGGAATATCCCGATCAGCACCGCGCTGACCAAAGTCAGCAGCGAAAACCGGTACGTGCCCAATTGAAAATTGGCCTTTTCCAGCAGATTGCTGACCGGCATGACGCCGCCCACGGTCGCTGAAAACAAAATGCTGAATAACGCGGTTGACGCGGCGATGGCGGTTACAAATCCGATGCTTAATGCGCGCAGCAACGATTGCGCCGCGATGGCGACAGCGATAGCCATGCCTGCGCCCACGATGATTTCGGAGTAAAGCTGCCATTCCCAGCCATAGCGCGCCGCCGCCAACAACACAGCGGCGGTCAAAGCGCGCACGATCAAGGACGACGCACGCAGTACATGTTCGTAACGCGGCATTTCATCGGCGTCTTGCAAATCAAGAAATGCCGCGATCCGTTTGCCGACGGCGCGCCCGACGAAATGGCCGATTACGAATGCCAATACCACCAGCCCTGCCGCCACCGCCAATTCGGCAGTGTCGATGATTTGCGGCATCCGGCGGCGCAGCTGTTCCATCATACCGGATGCCGATGTAGCCGGAGAAGGCGTTGAAGCGGGCGTTGTAGTTGCCGCGATAAGGAACGCGAAAACGGTCATACTGTGCCGCTTGCCGCCGCGAAACCAGCGGACAGATCGGCGATCAAATCGCCAGCGTCTTCCAACCCGATTTGCAAGCGGATGACGGCATGTTCCGTTGGCCAGCTAGTTACGCTGCGGAATTTTTCGGGATGCACCGGCAAGGCCAAGCTTTCAAATCCGCCCCAGCTATAGCCGATACCAAACAGCGTCAGCGCGTCGATCAATACTGCTGCCTTGGCCTTGCTGCCCCGCAGTACAAACGAAAATAAGCCCGACGATCCGGTAAAATCGCGCCGCCAAAACTCATGGCCGGGGCAACCGGGCATTGCCGGGTGCAGCACCGCCGCCACATCATCGCGGGCGTCAAGCCAATACGCGATCTGCAATGCCGACGCCTCATGCGCATTTAGCCGCACCGCCATCGTGCGCAGCCCGCGCGACGCCAAATAGGCATCATCGGGGGACAGCACTTGGCCCAATGTACGGGCGGTTTCTTGCAAAGCAGGCCAATATTTCGCGTTCGCGGTGACGCTGCCGACCATGGCGTCGCTATGGCCGACGATATATTTGGTGGCGGCAAGGATCGATATGTCGACGCCCTTGTCTAGCGCCGTGAAAAAATACGGCGTCGCCCATGTATTGTCGATCAAGGTGACGATCCCACGCGCGCGCGCCGCAGCGCAGATTGCGGGCACATCCTGCACTTCAAAAGTCAGGCTGCCCGGACTTTCCAACAATATAGCACGCGTCCGGTCGCAGAAACTCTGTTCGATTGCCGCGCCCGCCAGCGGATCATAATAGCGGGTTTCGATGCCGAACCGTTTCAGGAAGCCATCGGCAAAACTGCGGCTGGGATCATAGGCGCTGTCGGTCATCAACAACACGTCGCCGGGTTTTAATACCGACAGCAAAGCGCAGGAAACCGCCGCAACGCCCGATGGATATAATAATGTTCCGGCGGCTCCGGGCTCCATTTCGGTAAGCGCATCGGCCAGCGCCCACTGCGTCGGCCCACCGCGCCGACCGTAGAAAAACCTGTCGTCCTTCGATGGCTTTTTGCCAGCTTCTAAAGCCGCAACATCCGCGTATAAATGCGTGCTGGCGCGCCATACCGGCGGATTGACCACAGGTCCGGTATATTCGGCGCTGCGTCCGCCCGTTACGACCTGTGTCGCGGGTTTTTGCGGCGCTTTACTCGGTCCGCTCAAGCAGCACCTTGCGCCTTGGGGGTGTCAGCATCCATGCCCCATTCGGACCAGCTGCCATCGTATAAAGCGACGTCTTTTTTACCCGTCAGGCGCGCGCCAAACAATACGGCGGCGGCGGTCATGCCCGATCCGCAGGTGGTGATGATCTGCTTGTCCAGATCGACGCCGGCCGCAGTGAATGCTGCGACAAGATCATCACCGCGTTTCCAAGTGCCATCGGCGTTCAGCAGATTGCCGAACGGTAGATTGCGGCTGCCGGGAATATGTCCCGAAGCCATGCCTTCGCGCGGTTCTTTTTCTTCGCCGGTAAAACGCCCAGCGCCGCGTGCATCGACCACTTGCGCGGCTTTGCTGTGCAGATTTTCCAGCATGTCCGATTTTGACCGCACCGCTGCATCGTCTTTCCAAACGGTAAAGTGACGGTGGCGAAGCGCGGGCCGCCCCGTTTCCAATGGCCGCCCCTCCGCTTTCCATTTGGCGATACCGCCGTCGAGAATGGCCACCGAATGCGCGCCAAATAACGTCAGCATCCACCATGCCCGCGTCGCCGATTTGAACGGGCTGTCATCATAAACCACGATCCTGCTGCCATCGCCAAGGCCCAATGACTGCATCCGGCTGGCGAATTTTTCGGGCGGAGGCAGCATATTTGGCAGGGCGCTATTGCCATCAGCAAGTTCGTCAATATCCATGAAAACCGCGCCTGGTATGTGGCCGCCTTCATATTCGGCAACCGCGCTGCGCCCGGCATCGGGCATAAACCATGTCGCATCGACGATCCGCAAATCCGACGCGCCCAATTCCTTGGCCAGCCATTCGGTCGTTACCAATAATTCCATCTGTATTCCCTTATCCGCATGTTTCGATTCTTATACGAAAGTGGATATGATGCTTTACACCGCTAGTCGAGCCTTTCCATAGGCCATTATCAACCAAAAACCGGACGTTGGCCCAGCGGCGCAAAACTGCGCGGTCCCAAATCAAGCCGCAGCGCCCCCATTTTCGGCTTGGGCGGTGTCGATTCCCGTCCGATAATGCACGAGAACTGCGCTTCATCAAGGTCTGCATTTCCCCAATGGTAAGAAATCCGTGACAGGATGATCGGCACCAGCAATTTCTGTTCGCCAAAGCCGAAAGTCTGCAATTCCGAAATCGGGATCACTAGGTCCAAATCCAATACTATCCGTTCGCCAATTTTCACCGCGCCCAGCTCATTTCCCGGCTCCGCCGCGCCCGAAAAATATGCGGAGATCATCTCATTCTGGCGGTCGCTGGCGGTAATGATCGCGGCGTTTAACCGCAAATTATCGGCATCACCGTCGCCCGAATTGACCACCCGCAATTGGCCTTTGATCGACAGGTTGGTAAGGCTGATGCTGGCTTTGGCGGGCACAAAGCTGATGTCAAGAATTGGCCGTTTTGGGGTAGCTGATGGCGTGCGGCGGGACGGCAGGGCGGCGGTAACTGGCATCGGTGTTGGTTCGGGCTCGGGTACCGGTTCAATAACCAGCTCGTGCGGCGCGGTATCCGGAATTGCCGCCAACCCGGCATCTTCCAACAGCAAGTTCTGGCGTTTGCGGCGGCGGTACAACACAGCCGCCGCGCCCAGCGCGATCAACCCGGCCAATGCGGCGAGTATCCAAGTCCAAGGTGCAGGCGGGTTTTCTGACGCAGATATGTTCGCGGGCGTAGGCGTTGCCGCCCCCTCGCTCGCAACTATCGGCGCGGCAGACGGCAATGGATCAGCGGCGACCGGACTCACCTGCGCCGCGTCTGCGCCAGTAACATCGCCCGCGCCAGAAGCTGCACCCGCTGCCTTAGCCGTTTCGCCGCCCGCCACATTGGCCGGTTTTGCAACCACAGCCGCCGCTTGTTCGCGCTTGGTTGCCGCAACTGGCTTGGCCGCTGCACCGGGCTTCGGCTCGGCAAGCGGCGCTTCGCTGCGCCTTGTGGCAGGCGGCGGGTTAATCGCGGGCAGATCGATAACCGGGTCCGATGCCGGCAAAGGCCCCGGCGCGGGTTTCGGTTTATCCGGCGCCAGCTTAAAATCGCGTAGCTCCGGCGGCGTATCCGGCGCGATGTCTTGCGCGCTTGCCAATGCCGAATGCCCCGCCAGTAGCAGCATGATCATCGCCAGCGCGGGCCAAACCATCCGCGCCGCCCGCGTTTGGCGGCTATTCCCTCGTTCATTCATGACGCAGCCTTGTCATTGCCCGCGCTGAACCCGCGATGAATATGCACGCGGTATAGTTCGCGAATGACACGAGCCGTGGTTGGCGTTAGATGGGCGGCATGACCGATATTTCCGACCCCAAACCAGACCCTAAATCAGCGCCTAAATCAGCCCCCAAATTTCTGGGCCAGACCACCGCCCTGCCCGCCACGCCCGAGGCCGCGATCCTCGATTACGTCCCCAATCCGCGCCCCGGTGCGTTGTATCTAACGCGCTTTGCCGTGCCCGAGTTTACCTCGCTCTGTCCGGTAACCGCGCAGCCCGATTTCGCCCATTTGGTCATCGATTACGCCCCCGATGCTTGCATAGTCGAATCCAAATCGCTGAAATTATTCCTCGGCAGCTTCCGCAACCACGCCGCCTTTCACGAAGATTGCACGGTCGGAATTGGCCAGCGCCTGTTCGAAGAAATGCGCCCCCACTGGCTGCGCATCGGCGGATACTGGTACCCGCGCGGCGGCATTCCTATCGACATATTCTGGCAATCGGGCGAGCCGCCAAAGGGGCTGTGGCTGCCCGATCAAGGCGTTGCGGGGTATCGCGGCCGGGGGTGAGGGGCGACAATATAGAGTAAGCCAATATCTCCCCATCGACCCTGAGCTTGTCGAAGGGCGATGGGGTAGTGGCGAAGCCTGCTTTATCGGTAGATGGCCGTGTGATGATCAATCCCGACCAGTATTTCGACAACGTGCCGCAAATCGCATGGGAATTTCACATCGGAGGATATCAGCCTGCGCAGAAAT
>JAYUPJ010000221.1:0-5165 GCA_043760195.1 Sphingomonadales bacterium
GGTAAAGTCGACACGCTGGTTCTTGGTAACGATGTCAAGGTGGCCTGAGCGAACTTACCGCTAAACCAAAATTTCTAACGCAGCCCCCTGCCCCAGAAAATTGGACGGGCTCGCGCTTGCGCCGTATGCTCCCGCACAGAATACCGCCACCATATCGCCAACGTCGGCGCGCGGCAACATCGCCTGATTCGACAACATATCAAGCGGCGTACACAGGCATCCAACCACCGACACCACTTCGTCCGCGCCAGCATCAAACCGCGTCGCAATCGCCACCGGATAATTGCGCCGGATGACCGTACCGAAATTTCCGCTGGCCGCCAATTGATGATGCAAGCCGCCGTCAGTGATCAAGAATGTTTCGCCGTGACTGATCTTGCGGTCGACGATCCGGGTCAGGTACACGCCTGCCTCACCGACCAGATAGCGGCCAAGTTCGATGCAGAATTCGGTGCCCGCAAGTATCGGCGGCAACGCATCCAACGCCGCGCCCAATGCCGCACCCACAGCATTAAGATCGACCGGTTCATCACCCGGAAAATACGGAATGCCAAATCCGCCGCCCAAATTGACATGCGGCGGGGACACGCCAATTTCGATAGCCAGCGAGGCCGCCAGTTTTAGTGTTTGCGCCTGCATTTCGATGATTGATGCCGCCTGCAACGCTTGGCTGCCCGCGTAAATGTGAAATCCGCGCCAGTCCGCGCCCGCATCTAATATCGTCTGCACCAACGCCGGAACGCGGTCCGCATCGACGCCAAATTGCTTCGCGCCGCCGCCCATCTTCATGCCAGAACCTTTGAGATCAAACGTCGGATTAACCCGCACCGCCAGCCGTGCACGAATGCCCAGCCGCGCCGATATCGCCAACGCCCGCGCCGCTTCTCCTTCGGACTCGAGGTTCAATGTCACGCCCTTCGTGATGGCTGCCTCCAGCTCTCGGTCGCGCTTGCCGGGGCCAGCAAAGCTCATCCGCGACGGCGCAACGCCGGCTGCCAAAGCCATCTCCATCTCGCCGCCCGACGCCAGATCAAAGCCGTCGACCAGACCGCCCATTAACGCCAACACAGGTCCGAACGGATTGCCCTTCATCGCATAATGGATCGCCAAACGCGCAGGCATCGCAGCACGCAACGCGGCAACACGGGCGCGCAGATGATCGGCGGAGTACACGAACAGCGGCGTATCCCCGGCCTGCGCCACAAGCGCGCTGACCGGCTGGCCGCCAATGGCAAGCTCACCATTGATCGCAGTATAGCCAGCGGGGATCGGTCCAACGGGTTTCATCCACAAATGCTTAGCCGAATTGGGTAAAGCTTTCGATAATTTCTACCCATGCTGGCCAGTGGAAAAATTCCGGCCAAAAACGCCCAAGTTGACACCTAATTGACAAGGTTGACACCTATTTTGACATTTATCAGCAGTCCGGCGAAAGATAATTTCCAACATCGCGGTTATGCTGGTTTTTGCCGCCGCTTCAAAACACAGCCATGCCCTCGTTCCCAAAACAAACCCTACATTGCAAGCGATTTGCACAGTTTGATCTTACATAGATCGGCAGAGCATCGAACGAGAGAGCACCGTCGTCCTGAACGTGTTTCAGGATCCATCCATCCGCAAGACCGGTTGTATCTGTGACGGGTTAACACCTTAAATTTAAGCCAGCCCCATCACCGCTACCCTGCTTTGCGCCTTTATGTAGTGCCATTTGTTTCACACGAAGACACGAAGAAAAAGAAGAGAAGAAGAGGCCGGGCGCGGTGTCAACTTATTTTCTTTGCGGGAAACCAATTGCACTGGCGTTAGGATTAGGGGCGGCGATAGTTTAGTGCTCTGTAAACTTAATTCCCCTAGGCCACTACCATAGTTGATTGTAAAATTTTCGGACAACTCCGAATGCCTGTTCAAACGCTGGTAAGTAAGTGACTTCGCTTTCAAGCGTGTCCCACTCCGACCGAGATCGTTCGATCACTTCGTCATCGCCAAATGATGCTTCTGTTGGTTCAATTCCTCGACTACGACATTTTTGGAGGAAAACGTCTTTTATTTGGAGTCTCTCTTCAGCAGAAATCGCATAATTTTCTATAAGGAACCAAAGATCGTAGATATCTTGCCGCCGATTTCTCTTCCGTATCTTCTGCTGCAAAGTCGATCTCAGCTTTTCAGCGATAAGATCGCATTTTGAATACGCGAAAAAACTAAGTCCGCTATCACCGATACAAATTTCTTCGATATAAGATATTTCTTCATTAAAGCTGATATCTGCATAAATGATGTCACTTGATCTGCCAGATTTTAGTCGCGCCTCGTTTTTCGTACCTTTGTCAGCGAACGCAAATTTCACTTCGATTGCTGGAGCGTCTGCCTCTACAAATGTTTCAGGCCGTGGGCGATATTTTACTGATTGTACTTTTATAATTGTATTCGGAGATCCAACCAATGCCGCCGCCGTTGGCAACGCAGCGATTAATTCAGCTTCTAACTTGGCTAAAAAATCCTTCGATGGCTCAAGCGTAGTTGAGAAATCAAGATCTGCCGTGTTTCTTCCGCTTTTGTATACCGCACCAACCAGAACACCGCCCTTCAAAAATATTTTGTCTTTGAAAGTTTCCGTGGAGCCGAGAGCAGCAAGAAAGACTTCCGATGCAATTCGTTCGCGCTGAGTTTGGCGATCCTGAGCAGCTGCATCTTCCCATACTTGAAAATTTGCCTGCCGCGTTTCAGCGGTTTTTTTAGGATCAGACATTTAATGAAATCATCCAGTGTTCGGAAAATGTTGGTTGATATGGTGCCTTGGGGTCGAGCCGCTGACTCCCTCCTCGTTGTGCAAATTGCACCCACTTTTCAGCAGTCTCGCTTTTGAGGCCCATTAGTTCGGTTAATATGTAGCCCGCCCTTACCTTTGTAAGCTTCGTGTCGGTTCTATCAATTTGCTTCACTATTGGACCTAAATAGGTAGATGCATGCTTGGCAAAAACGTCTAAAACGTGGGACATCCCACCACAACGTTCGGGCTGCTCTAACATATTTAGAAATGTCTCGCCAATTTCGGTTACACGAACGAATGAGGATTTAATTTGCGTTGTTTTTGGGAATGATTTCTTTTGAAATATGTCCAAATCCCTAGCTCTGACCACTGCAGGATGATGCCTCCTGTATCGCTGCGGCGATTGGTCGCTCAATTCACCTCGATTACCAATTAACTCTTTCCAGTGTTCATTCGTCGCCACTGTTATAAATAGTGTACGTGGTCGCCGGTCTGTGAGATTAAATTTTTGCATGGCGCTAAGGTGGGAAATGCACGTCCCTTCGTCGATAAGGCAAACCGCTTCATCTGCCTGGATGTCAGGAACTTCATTTACTCTCCATACTCGCGCATAGTCACGATCTCGTGAAATTATCCGCTCTGATTTTAGCAGGCTCTTGATTCTTTCGAGGGTTATTAACGTAGGCGCTTCGCCTCTTAGGTAGCTCACAGAGCGTTTTGTATATATCTGGAGCAGTATTTCCCAGAGTTCTATGTCGTCGATTAATGGCCTTTTCAAACGTCGCAACTCTTTGGCCACAGCCTCACCTAACCGAGTCATTCGGTTGCGCTCGACAAACGGTCTAGCACTTTTTTGCATACAAGAGCCCTAAGATTGTGTCCTAAGGACACAATCTTAGGGCTCTTGCCGCTAAAGTCAAGACTAATTAGCCTGCGCCAGCTTCGTAAATTCACAGTCTTGGCAAGGCTTGACAATAGCAATGATCCCGTATACTCTTGTCCTCAGGACAAGAGTATACGGGATCAGTACAACATCTTACTCACGCCCGCTCCAGTCCCAACGCAGCCTGCGGTTTAGTCACGATGCCAGTCTACCAAATACACTTAACGCGCCTTACGCCTAACATAATTAGTGTATCCGCAAACCCGCCCATTACCCCCCCCCCCTTAAAACTCCATCGTCATTTGCGCTGTATTTTCAGGCTTGGTTTTGCTGCGCCGTTTCTGTCCTGTCATCGGCATGCCCGTTTTGCGGCTGCCGTGTTTGCTGACAATCGCCCGCGCTTTGGCTTTATGTTCGGGGCTTTTGCGGATTACATACAGCGCATCGCGCGCCGATTTGGCGGCGGCGGCGCAGTCTACGATTGGTGGTGGATATTCTAAAGACTCCGCGCCCGGCCACAGCCAAGGTTCATGCACAAACGTGTCGGGAGCATTTGCCAGTTCAGGCACATATTGGCGCACGAATATACCTTGTGCGTCATGATCATACCCTTGTTTCACCGGGTTATAAATCCGCATCGTATTAATGCCCGTTGTGCCTGATTGCATCTGCACCTGCGGCCAATGGATGCCGGCTTCGTAATCCACAAATTTGCGCGCCAGATGCATGCCGCTGGCTTGCCACGGCAGCCATAGATGATAGCTGGCAAACGACATCAGCATCGCCCGCATCCGGAAATTTATCCAGCCATGCTGGTTCAGCGCACGCATGCAAGCATCAATAAACGGATAGCCAGTGACGCCCTCGCTCCACGCATTCAGCCGTTCCGCATCGGCAATATCAGGGCGCACGCCATCATAGGCGCGGTGCATGTTTTCAAACTCGATCCGCGGCTCATCCTCCAGTTTCTGCATGAAATGGCAGTGCCAATGCTGACGCCCGGAAAAAGAGATCATCGACCCGCGCCAGTTTTTGTCACCGGGCACATCGCTCAGCTTTAGGTCGCGCATCCGCGCCCAGCTTGCCTGTGCAACCTCGCGCATGGAAATTGTGCCCCATGTCAAATGCGGCGATATCCGCGAACTGGCGTCAAAGGCCGTCACCGGGCTGGACATTTGATACCGGTAATTGCGGCCGCGCCGGTGCAGGAAACTATCTAGCGTGGTGAGCGCCGCTGTGATCACGACCAAAATACGGTTAGATTACCGTGGCAGTGCATTTAATTATTTCCCGTTTCTGCCGTGGGAATTACGGTGCCGTAGCACTACCTTACTACCAAATCTAATGCGGAAAAGTTATCCAATTCACGCGGCCAGTCAATCAATATCCCATAATTAAGTGCACAGTCACCGTAACTCCGACGGTGTCAAGCTGAAGCGCAACACTTGTCGCCATCAGCTTGAGCCTGTGCGACCAGTCTAGCAAAGACCTCGTTGGGCGTTTCAAAGCCGAGTA
>JAYUPJ010000222.1:0-5135 GCA_043760195.1 Sphingomonadales bacterium
CTGTGAATGGCGATGCCCGAGGCAACCATTGCATTGGCAACATGGCCACGGGCTTCGTCGTCAAAGCCGCGCAGAATTTGTGCGCCACGATAGTATTGCGACACTTCGACGCCCAACCCGTTCAGGATACAGGCAAATTCCGACGCGATGTAGCCGCCGCCCACCACCAGCGCCCGCTTTGGCAAAGCCTCCAGATGAAACATCTCGTTCGAGGTCACCGCAAGCTCCGCGCCGGGAATTTCCGGCACGAAGGGCCGCCCGCCGGTCGCCACCAGCACATGCTTTGCCACGAACCGCTCGCCATTGGCCAGCACGACGGTATGCGCATCTTGCAGCACCGCGCGGCTGTCGTGAATTGTTACACCGGCGTTTTCCAGCGTCTTGCGGTAAGCCGCTTCCAGCCGGTCCAGTTCAACCTCCAGATGGTCGCGGAACTTCGGCCAGTCAAAACGACCTGCCGTCACGTTCCAGCCGTAGGCGTGCGCATCCGCAATCACATCGGGAAAGCCGGATGCAAAGACCATCAGCTTCTTTGGCACGCAGCCCCGGATCACACAGGTGCCGCCGACGCGGTATTCCTCTGCCACCGCTACCTTTGCCCCGTGCCCCGCCGCAATCCGCGACGCCCTGACGCCGCCTGAACCAGCGCCAATGACAAACAGGTCATAATCATAGCTCATAATTTTATTCGCTTTCTGTTTCGTCTTTTGGTGCGGGATTCAGCACTCAGTCTAACCGCTTTTACAATCCAGCCTCGGCGATCAACGCCATGGTCGATGCGTCAAAGCCCGATGGTCCGTCTTCCGAAATGCTCTTGGCAATCTGCTTGCCCAATTCGACGCCAAATTGATCGAACGGATTGATGCCCAACAGCACGGCGTTTACATAGGTTCGGTGTTCATAAAAGGCGATCAAAGCGCCAACGACCGACGGGGTCACGTCTTCGACCAGTAACGTTGTCGATGGCCGGTTTCCGTTATAATTGCGCGCACTATCTTCCGACGCTTGCCCCGCCATCAACGCCGCGCCCTGTGCAAAACAGTTCACCAACAGGGTTTCATGATGCGCCGGATCAAAATCATGGCCGGGCGTCTTGCTGGCAATGAATTCAACCGGGATCAGATGCGTTCCTTGATGGAGCAGCTGAAACACCGCATGTTGCGCGTCGGTGCCAACGCCGCCCCAAGTTATCGGCGCGCTATGCCTGCCCAGCGGACGGCCATCAGCGGTTACCGATTTGCCGTTCGATTCCATTTCAAGCTGCTGTAAATAATCGGGCAGCAACCGCAAACGCTCGTCATACGCGAAAACGGCGCGCGTTTGGCACGCCATGATCTGGGCATAATAAAGATCGACGAAAGCGGCCAGAACCGGTGCGTTCTGTGCAAAATCAGCAGACCTAAAGTGGCGGTCCATCGCCGCCGCCCCTTCGAGCAATTCTTCATAAGCGGCCCAGCCCAGTCCAATTGCGACTGGAAAACCGATTGAACACCACAGCGAATAACGGCCGCCGACAGCCTCGTTAAATGGCAAAATGCGGCTTTCATCAACGCCCCACTCCAATGCCTTTTCAGGATAAGCAGTCAGGGCGATGATCCGGCCTTGCGGATCGACAACGCCGGCTTCGGCCATCCATTGCATCGCGCTGGATGCGTTCATCAACGTTTCTGTCGTGGTGAATGTTTTGGACGCCACCGCAATTATGGTCTTGTGCGGATCAAAGCCCTTAATCGCTTCGGTTAAAGCGGCGGCGTCAACGTTTGAGACAACTTTTACGTCGTAACGCATTTCATCGCGGCCCAATGCATCGATCAGCAGCTTTGGGCCGAGCGCAGAACCGCCAATCCCGATATGCAATACATGCTTGATTTCGCCCATGGCGCCCGCATCAATGGCTTCGATTAAGCCGCGCATCCGCGCATGGAATCCTTTTGCCTCAGCGACGCTGCCTGGGCTGCCATTGCCGCGCTCCGCCGTGTGGATTGCAGATCGCCCTTCGGTTACATTGACAATCTTGCCGGTAAACAGTGCCTCCTGCGCCGCCGAAAGTCCTGCTTGCGCGGAAAGATTGGAGAAAAGCTCAATCAAATTGCCATCCAAGTGCGTCTTGGAAAAATCGAACAATATATCGCTTTGCCTGATAGTCATCGCCTCCACCCGATCAGGCTGCTGTTCAAACAGCTTGGGCAATTGCCGGGCATTATGCTCTTTCAGTTGATCCCAAATTTTCTGAACCATGCTGCGTTCCTTTTAATGTCTGTTGAATCTCTCGCTGGCCAATAGCGCGGCAGCACACTAGAAGGCCAGTACATGTGATATATTAAATTTAGAATTTTGAGGTTTTGTGGAAAATACCAGCAAAGACAGCGCAGATATTGTGAATAACAGCGCCAACGAACCAAAGTCCAGCAAGGCTTCGGAATGGACTGATTTTGGCAAATTTTTGGTCAAGCTCGCCTTGTTCATGTTTATTTTGCGTAGCTTTATCATTTCACCTTTCAACATCCCGTCGGAATCGATGCAACCGCGGCTGTTGATCGGGGATTATCTGTTGGTTGCGAAATGGCCTTATGGGTTCACCAATCACAGCATGGTTTTCGGATTGCCGATTATACCGGGAAGGATATTCGCCAGCCGACCGGAACGCGGCGATGTGGTTGTATTTAAAGCTCCGCCAACGCAGCGCGATGATTACATTAAACGTGTGATAGGTTTTCCCGGCGACAATATTCAAATGCGCGGCGGCACATTGTTTATCAACGACGTGGCAGTGAAAAAAGAGCGGATTGCCGATCTGGTCATTCCGGTAACGCAAAATATGCGCGATGCCGTGGCACTCGACGGCTCCGAGTTTCCGTGCCATTCGCCGCAATTTGAAGAAGATGCGCAAGCTGGCGGCACGCAATGCCGCTATCCGCGTTTTCGCGAAACCTTGCCCGAAGGCCGCAGCTATGAAATATTGGATGTGGAATATAAACAGGCCGCCGATGACACCCAAACATTCATCGTTCCAGAAGATCACTTGTTTTTGATGGGCGACAATCGTGATCGCAGCGCGGACAGCCGTTTTCCCGCGCAGGAAGGTCAGGGAATTGGTATGGTGCCGCAGGAAAATCTTGTCGGCCGTGCGCTTATTTCAGTGTTCTCGACGGATGGCTCGGCAAACTGGTTGCTGCCGTGGACTTGGTTTACCGCCGCCCGTGCTGATCGTATCGGGCAAACATTTTGACCGACAGCACCGCGTTGGATTGGCTCATCAAAACTGCGGGCCACACGCCAAAGAATAACGAACTTTACCTGCGCGCATTAACCCACGGCAGCACGGGCAAACCGGATTATCAACGATTGGAATTTTTGGGTGACCGGGTGCTGGGTCTGGTGATCGCAGAGATGCTTTTTGCCCGCTATCCCGATGAAGCCGAAGGACGTTTATCGCACCGGTTGAACAGTTTGGTGTCCGGCGCCACATGCGCCGAAATCGCGCGGAGCATGGGCATCCCGTGCCATCTTAACTTGGGTAAGCAGGCGCGTGACGATGGCGCACAGGAAAGCGACAATGTCTTAGGTGACGTAATCGAGGCTATTATCGGCGCGCTGTTTTTAGATCATAACATTGACGCCGCCCGCGACTTCATAATCGCCAATTGGACACCGCATATCGAGGCTGCGTCATCAGCGCCCAAGCATCCAAAATCCACACTCCAGGAATGGTGCGCCGCGAATAATCACAAAACACCCGAGTACACCGTGTCCAAGAAGGAAGGACTTCCGCACGCTCTGCGGTTTGAAGTAACCGTAATCATCAAGGGGTTCGATCCCGTTAGCGCGACAGCAAACAGCAAACAAGCTGCTGAAACCGCCGCAGCCAATCTGTTTCTGGAGCAAAATGCATGACGAAAAAATGTGGCCACGTCGCGGTAATTGGCGCGCCAAATGCGGGTAAATCTACTTTGGTCAACGCATTTGTCGGCCAAAAAGTTGCTATCGTTAGCCCCAAGGCACAAACAACGCGGACAAGAATGTTGGGTGTTGCTTTGGAAGGCGACGTGCAAATTATTCTGGTCGATACGCCAGGAATTTTTGCGGCGCAGCGCCGGTTGGACCGCGCAATGGTTGCCGCCGCTTGGGACGGAACGAGCGATGCCGATCTGATCACGCTAATCGTCGACGGCCGCGCCGGTGCCGGGCCAAAAGTCGAAAAAATTGTCGAGGGATTGGTGAACCGGCCCGAACGAAAGTGGCTCGTGCTTAACAAGGTGGATATTGCGAAAAAGGAAAAACTGCTGCAATTGACGACCAAGCTTCTGGAAATCTGCGATTTTGAACAGATTTATTACATCAGCGCGGCAACGGGTGACGGCATGGCCGAGCTGAAAAGCGCTATTGCCGATGCGATGCCAGAGGGCGACTGGCATTTTCCCGAGGATCAGGTTTCCGATGCCTCCGAACGCCTTGTCGCGGCTGAAATCACGCGCGAACAGCTATACCTGCAGCTCCACGAAGAACTACCGTATGCGAGCGTGGTTGAAACCGAGAAATATCTGGAACGGCAAGACGGATCGCTGGAGATTCATCAACAGATATTGGTTGCACGCCCCACCCAGCGCGCAATCGTGCTCGGCAAGGGCGGCAAGCAAATCAAAGCAATCGGCGAAGCGGCAAGGATGGAACTAAGCCGGATCATGGGCGTCCATGTGCACCTTTACCTGCACGTAAAAGTGAAACCAAATTGGGATGAAGATCGCGGCATCTACCGCGACATCGGCCTTGAATGGGTTGAATAAATTACGTTTCCGCTGCAACTTTCTTTTTAGCAGCGGGCTTCTTCTTGGCCGGAGCTTTTTTGGCAGCCGGTTTCTTCTTCGCAGCCGGTTTCTTCTTTGGCTTACCCACGCCCTTCGCGGCACGTTCGTCAATTAGCTGCGCCGCCTCTTCCAACGTCAATTGATCGGGCGTAATGGATTTGGGCAACGTCGCATTGTTGGTACCATCGGTGACGTATGAACCAAAGCGCCCTTCCATCAACTTGATCTCTAGCTCGGTACGCGGATGCAAGCCCATGATGCGCAGCGGTTCGCGCGCGGCGCCCCTGCCCCTGCCGGGATTGGCTGCTGCCTCGGCCAATTTGACCACCG
>JAYUPJ010000223.1:0-5121 GCA_043760195.1 Sphingomonadales bacterium
CGGTCGCGGCAAAAGGCAACGGTCTGGTCAAAGGCCCGCTGCGCCGCAGCCTGTGATGATACCGCGATGCTGAGGCGTTCCTGCGGCAGCTCGCTCATCAGATAGATAAATCCCTTGCCCTCTTCGCCCAAGCAATTGGTGATCGGCACGCGGACATCTTCAAAGAAAAGCTCCGACGTATCGGCGGCATCCAGCCCCACTTTGTCGAGGTTGCGTCCGCGTTTAAAACCATCGCGGTCGGCCTCAACCAAGATGATTGAAACGCCCTTCCATGCGGGTTGCACATCGGTGTCGGTTTTGACGCACACCAATATCAGATCGGCGGTTTGACCATTTGTGATATAGGTTTTGCTGCCATTGATGACATAGTGATTACCGTCCTTGCGCGCTGTGGTTTTCAACGCTTGCAGGTCGCTGCCAGTGCCCGGTTCGGTCATTGCAATCGCCGTGACGATTTCGCCCGACACCATCTTGGGCAGCCATTCGGCCTTTTGTTCATCGCTGCCATACCGGATCAGGTAGTTGGCGATAATGTCCGATTGCAATGTAAAACCAACCGCGACATCGGTGCCGTAACCGAATTCCTCGTCGATGACCGCGTTGTATCCAAAATCGAGGCCAAGACCGCCAAACTCTTCGGGTACGGTCGGGCACAATAATCCGAGTTCGCCCGCTTTAGGCCAGACGGATTTTGGTACGATGCCGTCCTCGTCCCACTTTGCACAATTTGGTTCGATCTCTTTGGCGACAAACTGCCGGACAGTTTGCCGAAATGCTTCATGATCGTCGTTATAAGCGGTGCGAGACAGGGCGTCGAGGGACATGGAATTACTCCGAAAAGTCAGATGTGATAGCGCACACTAAAGCGAGAGTGCGATGAGCGTCAATTGCTATTTAACTATGCGATTAAACTGCGGCCTTGGCGAGCAGGTTCAATCCATTCGTGCGACGATATCATTGTTCAGCGTCCGGCTGGTCCAAAGATAGAATAGCCCGGCAATGCCATAAATCGTGGTGATCAAGCGCAAAGCGGTTTGCAAACCATCCGCTGCGGCGGCCCGGCAAATGCCAAGCTGTGCGGCTCCGATAGATTTAAGCAAATCTGCGTCGGTGCCCTTACATGCGCTCAACGACAGGTTGGCGTTGGTCAATTGGTTGCCAGCGAAAACGTCGCTCATGTAACCGGCGGCCAAAGGCCCCATGCCGTAACCAATCAGATTGACGATAAACAACATTATGGCGACGGCCGTTGCGCGTGACCGTGCATCGACAACACCCTGGCTGATGGTATATTGGGCGCCCAGATAGCTATAATGCAAAAATGCGCCAACCAAGAGGAACATTGTCGCCGTAGCAGGATCGCTTGCAGAAAAACCCATCCAGTAAAACGGAACGGATAGAATTAGCATGATCCCGGGAATCCAAGCCACTGAAGTCGAATATTTTTGGCTAATCCGTTCAGTAAGAAAGCCGGCAAAAAACGCACCGGCAGTTGCCGCTAATCCGAGTGGTACCGAAACATTTATTGCGACATCGGCAACCGACATGCCGTGAACGCGCTGAAAAAAGGGTGCCTGAAAATTGGTGACCGCATAGCCGACAAACGCCGTCATGGTGGCAGCGGTGACATTGAGCCAGAATGACTTTTTGCTTGCCAATAATGAGAGCGTTTCGCCAATGCCGCGCCTCTCCAATGCTGGCGTACCGACCGGATCAGAATAGCCGCGTGGGGGTTCCTTGATTGTCACGTAGACAATGATGCCAACGAAAACTCCCGGAATTCCCAGTATTAAAAAAGCCTCACGCCAAGAAAAAGCTTCGGCAATCGGGCCACCAAACAAATTTGCGAGTACGCCGCCAATCGTTATCCCCATCGCGTAAGTTGCCAAAGCGCGCGCCCGGCCACGCGGGGGGAAATAATCTGCGAGAATTGAATTGGCCGGCGGGGTTAAGCCCGCTTCGCCGATTCCGACGCCGACGCGAAAGATAAGCAGCGCGAAAAAGCTGCCTGCAACACCGCACAATGCCGTCATTGCCGACCATAATATGATACTTGCGGCAATGATTTTTACGCGATTGGCATGCTCTGCCAACCGGGCTATCGGAATACCCACTATTGTATACATGAGGGCAAAACCGAAGCCGGAAAGCAGACCGAATTGCCAATCTTGCAGTTTAAATTCATCAATAATGGGCTGAGCAACGACACCGATCAATATGCGATCAATAAAGTTCAGCGTGTAAACCATCGTCAATGCAATAAGCACGTAGTTGCGATAGGACGCTGTGCCAAATGCTTGGCCAGTTGACAGCGATTGATTTGCTTGCGGCGCGTTCATACCCTCTCCCGATATTACACTAATTTTGTCATTGATGGCGGGTTAGATGCCATCTGTCCAGCGTTACCAAATCGACCAAAATTGCAATTCAACTCTATTTTCAAATTTATGTCGGGTTTCACTTGAATTACGCAGCGTTTCCCACGATATTCAAAGGACGCGGTTATTTGTCCGCTCGTAACAGGAGAATGAACATGTCTGATTGGCTCAATCCGCAGCAACGTCAAGCGGAAGCAACGGCAGCAGCGCAGGCTGGCGGCGGTGTAGCAGTGGCGGTGGACGCTGGTCTGCGCGCGCATATGTTGAAGGTTTACAACTATATGACGTCGGCAGTATTGCTGACCGGTGTGGTTGCTATGTTGTTTGCCCGTACAGAGTTTGCCCAAAATTTGATGGTGAACCCCAGCATCCTTAGCTGGGTGATCATATTCGCTCCGTTAATTGCGGTCATGGCGATGAGCTTTGGCCTTAACCGGATGTCCACATCGACATTGCAGCTCGTTTTCTGGGGCTTTGCGGTATTGATGGGGCTGTCAATGGCGCGAATATTCATGATCTTTAGCGGGGAGTCCATCGCCCAGACCTTTTTTGCAACCGCCGCCGCGTTTGCTGGCCTTAGCCTTTGGGGTTACACAACCAAGAAGGACCTAAGCGGCTGGGGCAGCTTCCTGATCATGGGCGTGGTCGGTTTGTTCGTTGCTTCGATCATCAACATTTTCCTGGCTTCTGCCACGATGGGCTGGGTAATCAGCTCGCTCGGCGTGTTGATCTTTGCGGGCTTGACCGCTTATGATACACAGAAGATCAAGAGCATCTATTTCGAAGTACAAGGTTCCGATATGCTCGGTAAAGCGGCGATTATGGGCGCGCTTAACCTGTATCTGGATTTTGTGAATATGTTTCAATTCTTGCTCAGCTTTATGGGCAGCCGCGATTAAGCGAAAGTTCAGCAATCTGGCACTAGATTGGGCTCGGCGGGAAACTGCCGGGCCTTTTTCTTTGTGACTTGGTCGATGGCATCTTTATTTTTGAAAAGATTTCGTGTTCAAGCGGCTCAACAAAGATAATGGGAGTTTGAGTGGTCATGCGTTCACGGTTGAATTTGGTTGGTATCGTTTTTGCTTTCAGTGGCCTTGCCGCTTGCACCGCTAAACCTGCGCCTATTCCCCCGCCGCCGCCGCGCGTTGTTGTTGCTCCGGTTCCGCCCTCTCGTCCGCTGCCGCCTGCTGGCGCGGCAACGACGATGATGGTGCCTGCCATTGGCATTGACGGCGTAAGGCAGACACCGAACCGCGGCATTTCACGCGATGAATCAATCTGGCATCTGCGGTCGGCGATTAATGTCGCGGCGCTGAATTGTCAGGGGCCGGTTTGGAATCAGATTGCGGACAACTACAATAGCTATATTAAGCTGCACAAAACCCGGCTAACCAGCGCGAGCAGGACGGTCGATGGCGAGTATAAGGTGCGCTACCCCGGCCAAAATGGCCTGCGGGTAAGAGATACCAAAATGACCGACCTGTATAATTATTTCTCACTGCCCACAGTGAAACGCGAATATTGCGACACTGCGCTGGCCAAAAGCCAAGAGCTGTTGACGATACCGTCCGCCACTTTGCCGGAATACAGCATCGGCGCGTTGAGCGATATCGACGGGATATTCATCCGCTTCTTCAATGCCTATGCGCAATATCAGCGTGACCTTGCCGATTGGAACCAGAAATATGCGCCGCCGCCCGCGTTCGTTTCTGATCCGGTAAAGCCGCCGGTTCCTGCCGCGCCCAAAACGTGATCACGCCATCTGGATATAGTCGCGCATAGCCTCTGCTTCGGCTTCGATCTTTTCGATCCGGTGCTTAACCAGATCGCCAATGGACACAAATCCGGTAAGCTTGCCATTTTCGGAAACCGGCAGATGCCTGATCCGGCGTTTTGTCATTAACGACAATGCGGACAATATCGCGGTATCGGGCGTCACCGTGATCGCAGGGGCGGTCATCACTTCGCCGACCAATTTGTCCAGCATCGCCGCGCCGTGTTTGGCGAGTCCATAGATCACGTCGCGTTCGGAAAAAATGCCGATGACTTGTCCGCCATCCATAACGGGCAATGCGCCAATCCGTTTTTCGGCAAGCATTGCTGCGGCTTGCGCGACGGTATCTTTCGGGCTTGCGGTATACAGCTGTCCTGCGTGGGCATTGACGATAATTGAGATTGTCATTTCTTTCCTCCTATTCAGCTTGCAACCATGATGGCAGCATAGCATAACGCGGCATAGGATAAAATATGACCCAACCCTCCCCACTTGATGACCCTGAATATGCGAAATTTGCCTGGCGCCGTTACTGGTGGCTGATGCGCTGGATGGCTTCGGTCACGATTGCGTTGACGATAGTGGTGCTCGGCAGTTTTTACCTGAAATATGGTATGATTTCTATCCACCTATACATCGCAACGGCGGGCGCAATTATCGTCGCTATCATGTTGATGGCTGGCTTGATGGGGCTGGTGTTCTTATCGAGCGGATCGGGGCACGATGGTGTCATCGAGGATCCATTCGAAGGTGAAGCGGACCAGTGACGAGCTAGGCCTGAACTTTGCCTACATCGCGCAAGGCCTAAAACGCCCAAGTTGACACCTAGTTGACAAGATTGACGCCCATTTTGACATATTGCGAAAGCTTGGAGTTCGATTATTTCCTACATCGTGGTTTTTTGTAGGATGCTGATTTTGCCGATTTGCGGGGCGAAGCGAGGATGATTTGACCGCCAACAATGTCAAA
>JAYUPJ010000224.1:0-13630 GCA_043760195.1 Sphingomonadales bacterium
GTGGGATGATATGGCCTATCTTCGCGGGGAATTGCCCGACGAGATTACGATCAACCAATTGGAAGACCGCGCCCTGATCGCGGTGCAAGGGCCAAAAGCCGCCGCGGCGCTGGGCCGCGTGGTTCCAAACGTAAGCAGCCTGTTTTTCATGGAGGCAGGATCGTTTTTTTGGCAGCATGAACCTTTGTGGATCAGCCGTTCCGGCTACACCGGTGAAGACGGCTTTGAAATCTCGATCCCGGCGCAGCTGGTTGTTGCGTTTGCCGATGCACTTTGTGCCCAGCCTGAGGTTAAGCCGATAGGTCTTGGTGCGCGCGATTCATTAAGGCTGGAGGCTGGATTGCCGCTTTATGGCCATGATCTCGATCCGGCGATTGATCCGGTGCAGGGCGATTTGAGCTTTGCGATCTCCAAACGGCGGCGCGGCGAAGGCGGCTTTGCTGGTAGCGAGCGTATCATGAAGGCTCTCTCCGGCGGCCCCGACAAAAAGCGGGTTGGTTTCAGCGTCGATGGCAAAATACCCGTGCGCGAAGGCGCTGTAATCTTCGCAGGCGAGGATCAAGTCGGCGTAATTACGTCCGGCGGCTTCGCCCCCACGGTCGGTGCGCCGATTGCCATGGGATTTGTGGCCACGGCTCATTCTGCTCTCGGCACGCCGCTAGAGGCCGAAGTTCGCGGTAAGCGGATCGGATTGACGGTGACCGCAATGCCATTTGTCCCCCATCATTATCACCGGAGAGGAAAACCCCTATGAGCCGCTATTTTACTCAAGACCATGAATGGATTGATGTTGCTGGCGACATCGCGACCATCGGTATTACCGATTATGCGCAGGGCCAATTGGGCGACATTGTCTTTGCCGAGGTTCCGTCCGTGGGTGCGTCGTTGATCAAGGGCGGCGATGCTGCGGTGGTTGAATCGGTGAAGGCAGCATCGGATGTCTATGCGCCGGTTAGCGGAACCGTGACCGAAGGCAATGGCGCGCTGGAAGCAGATCCGGCGTTGATAAATTCAGATCCTGAGGGAGAAGGCTGGTTTTTCAAACTGCAGTTGAGCGACCCTGCCGAGTTGGACAGTTTGATGGACGGCGATGCGTATCAGGCGTTTGTGGACGCGCTGTAGCCAAACGAAATCGTCATGCAAAACCGGCGCAATGTGATTTAAGATAGGAAGCCAAGCTGATGCGTTATTTACCACTGACCCAGCCTGATCGCCAAGCGATGCTCGCCGTAATTGGAGCGAAAACAATCTGCGATTTGTTCGCCGATGTGCCCGCAGAAGCGCGGCTGGATGGCCCGATCCGTGACCTGCCAAACCACGCGAGCGAAATGGAGGTTGAACGCCATTTTTCCAACCTTTCGCGGCAGAATATGGCCGCATCGCATCATCCGTTCTTTCTGGGATGCGGCGCATATAAGCATCACATTCCCGCGTCTGTCGATCACATCATCCAGCGCGGCGAATTCCTGACCGCGTACACGCCGTATCAGCCGGAAATTGCGCAGGGCACGCTGCAAATGCTGTTTGAATTTCAAACCCAGGTGGCGCGATTACTGGGCTGCGATGTTGCCAATGCGTCGATGTATGATGGCTCCACCGCTTGCTGGGAAGCCATCGGTATGGCGGGGCGGATCACCAAACGGTCAAAGGCAATATTATCGTCTGGTCTGCACCCGCATTATGTCAGCGTGGCCGAGACGATGGCGAAATACACCGGCGATACCCTGAATGTTGCCCAGCCAGAGCTGTCGCCAGAAACCGACATCGGGCGTTTGATGGCCAGCATTGACGGCGCAACAAGCTGCGTCGTTGTGCAATATCCCGACATATTGGGGCGCATTGAGGATTTATCAGCGATAGCGGCAAAAGCGCATGAGCATGGTGCCTTGCTGGTCGCGGTGGTGACCGAGCCGCTCGCATTGGGGGCCATTCGCTCACCGGGTGAAATGGGCGCAGATATCGTGGTCGGCGAAGGGCAGTCGATCGGCGTCGGGCTCCAGTTTGGCGGGCCTTATGTGGGGCTGTTTGCCTGCAAGGAAAAATTCGTGCGGCAAATGCCGGGGCGGCTATGCGGTGAAACCGTCGACGCCGAGGGCAAGCGCGGTTTTGTATTGACATTGTCGACCCGCGAGCAACATATTCGCCGTGAAAAGGCGACGTCAAATATATGTACTAATTCAGGTCTTTGTGCGCTGGCCTTTAGTATCCACATGACCTTGCTTGGCGAACGCGGCCTGCGTGATCTGGCCAACCTTAATCATGCAATGGCGGTTCAGGCGGCGGAAAGACTGGCCCAAATACCCGGTGTCAGCGTCGTCAACGATAGCTTCTTCAACGAATTCACATTGAGGCTACCCACCGAAGCGCGGCCGGTCGTGCGGGCGCTGGCGGACCGTAAAGTGCTGGGCGGCGTATCACTGGGCCGGCTTTATCCAGGGATATCGGCGCTGGAAAACGGATTGGTCGTAGCGGTTACTGAAACGGTATCGCCCGAGGATTTAGAAGCCTTTGCGGCTGCGTTAGAGGAGATTTTGGCATGAACGTAAACGCCAGCGGCTGGAAGCCGGAAATGACGAAGTCTGACGCCATGGCGCCATCGACCTTTACCGGCAACCGCGCCTTGATGCTCGAAGAAGCGCTGATTTTTGAGATTGGTGACAACACCACAACCGGCGTGGATTTGGCACCGCTGCCTAAGGTCGCAACACGGCTCAACGGATTGGAACGCAACCGCGATATTGGTCTGCCGGGACTTTCAGAGCCTGAAACAATGCGGCATTATACGCGCCTGAGCCGCCAGAATTACGCGATTGACCTCGGCTTTTTCCCGCTCGGTTCTTGCACGATGAAACACAATCCACGCCTGAACGAAAAGATCGCACGGATGCCGGGGTTCAGCGATGTCCATCCGCTTGCACCGACGCAAACGGTGCAAGGCGCGCTTGCCGTCATCCATCAGCTCGCGCATTGGCTGGTGACGTTGACCGGTATGAAATCGGTGGCAATGTCGCCAAAGGCGGGCGCGCATGGTGAGCTGTGCGGGATATTGGCCATTCGTGCGGCGCTAACCGCGCGCGGTGACGCGCGTTCCGTGATCCTGTGCCCGGAAAGCGCGCATGGCACGAACCCGGCGACGGCGGCATTTGCAGGCTATGCCGTTGAAAGCATTCCCGCGACGGCGCAAGGCCGCGTTGACATGGCGGCGCTAACCGCCCGGCTCGGCCCTGATGTGGCCGCCGTCATGATCACCAATCCGAATACATGCGGCCTGTTCGAACCCGATATGCGCGCTATCTCTGACGCGGTGCACGCCGCGGGCGGCTTCGTCTATTGTGACGGAGCGAACTTCAACGCCATCGTTGGCCGCGTTCGGCCCGGCGATTTGGGCATCGATGCGATGCATATCAACGTGCACAAAACCTTTTCCACGCCGCATGGTGGCGGCGGGCCGGGCGCGGGGCCGGTGGTGCTTTCAGAAGCGCTTACGCCATTTGCGCCATTGCCATTCGTTGACAAGGTCGGCGGCGAATATGTTCTGGTCGAAGAGGAAACTGCGGGCGAACATCATGGCTCCACCTTTGGCAGGATGGTCGCATTTCACGGCCAGATGGGTATGTTCACGCGGGCTTTGAGCTATATTATGAGCCACGGCGCAGACGGGTTAAGGCAGGTTGCCGAAGATGCGGTGCTCAACGCCAATTATATTTTGCGCAGTTTAGAGGATGTGCTCGACGCACCATTTGCGGGCAGCGGACCTTGCATGCACGAGGCGCTGTTTTCCGACGATGGCTTGGCCGATGGTTTCTCCACGCTCGACATAGCCAAGGGGCTGATCGACGAAGGCTATCATCCGATGACGGTTTATTTCCCGCTTGTTGTGCACGGTGCAATGCTGATCGAGCCGACCGAAACTGAAAGCAAGGCAACGCTAGATCAGTTCATCGGTGCGATGCGGTCGGTGGCGGCACGGGCCAAAGCAGGCGACCCATCGCTAAAGACCGCGCCGCACTACGCACCGCGCCGCCGGTTGGATGAAACACAGGCGGCGCGCAAGCCGATTTTGGTTTGGAAAGAGCCAGAGGTTGCGATTGCGGCGGAGTAGGGATTTGCTGACTTAAAGCGGTTAGATATTCCGGGCGGAACATAACTCCCTCTCTGTTCGTGCTGAGCTTGTCGAAGTACGTGACCAGCAACCTGTTGTGGTTATGTCGCGTTCCGCTTTCGTTGTCTAAATCCTTTTATGTAGAGGTTATCAATAACCTCATCAGGGCATAAGTCCAAAAGGCAATTTACCAGTGAGGCCATCGAACCATCCGAAAGATTGAAATCGTTAGGTAACCTGTCGGGTTGTCGTTCGCTACGCTCGTCGAGTGCTGCGTAAAGAGCTCTTACAAAATCCGACTTTGATGGTCGAATCGCGTCTGTAGCTGCATTGGTGATCATATCTCGGGCCTCAATCTCTGCGCACCGAGCGTCCGCAGCCAATACACGAACAATGTCAGCTATTGGGGGCCAGTATTTCAGCCCGAATTCGTTTCTAAGTGCCTGCATTTTTTTACTTACCCAAGAACGGTATCGATGCGATGTCTCACCTGCTTCCTCCATTACATCAACAATGTGATAGTGCGAATTGGAAGAAAACCCAGAATCATTGGAAATGGCGTCTCTTTCTTGAATAAAGGCGGCAAGATTTTCTGCACTCTCGGCTATTGAAATTTTCAGTTCATTAAGCCGTTTTTTTGCGGCTCTTTGTTCAGAGATCGCTTCTGGATGCCAATGTGCAGCAACAGTCAAAATTGAATCCAAGAAAGTCAAAACTCCATTTGGAACATTGCCTAGTTTGCAATGAAGCTCTCCAAGCAGATCATTCAGATCCCATTCGCCTTCTAACATGCGATCAATTACGATATTTATACTTGGGTCGATGTTATGTTCACAGTTATGTTGGCGTTCTTCACGAAGGATGTTTTTGCAAAACTGAACGGGGTCGAGCACTTGAGTATTTTCCATATATTGGCCTTTCCGATTTGAACCGAATCGGTTTTACCTCTTGTGTACGCGAACGTCGGTATCGCACTGCAAAAATCTTTGGCGTAATTCAGGTACCTTGCACCTAGGGATTTACTATGCAGGTCTCGAGGAGATTTTATGACGGCGTGGTCATCCTCCATCGCGCATTGATACTTGTAATGTAGGATTTGTTCTGGGAACACAGGGCAAGGCCGCTTGTTCAGGGTCGGCTCTTTGATATTGTTGACGGTCAAAACACGCACCTCGCAGTTGGATTTGCGAAAACGTAAAATTACAAAATAACGGCGATGTAGGAAATTATCTATATCCGGAATGGCAATTAGTTTCAAAATAGGCGTCAACTTTGTCAACTAGGTGTCAACTTGGCATTTTCAGCGAAATGTCATTTTGCACCGACGAATCACTATTCCGGCCTAAAGAAAATCAACCCGCGACCAACTCGCTCGCCGCGATCCATTTCGCTTCGGCTGCTGCAATTGCCTTTTCGGTTTCGCCGCGCAGTTGGGAAAGTTCGCCCATTGTGCGCTTGGCGTCATCGCCCTTGGCCGTGGCCGGATCGAACATTGCACTGTCGAGCTCGCTGCGCCGCGCGGTCAGCTTTGCCATTTCGGCTTCTGCTGCGGCCAATGTTTTGCGGGCAGCCGATTGGGCCTCACGCGCTGCGGCGGCGGCTTTGCGTTCTTCTTTCTTGTCACGTTTGGGGGCGGGGGATTTGCCTTCTGATTTTGCCGCACCGCGCAGGATCAGGTCGGTATAATCATCCAGCGATCCCGAAAACTCGTTCGCCTCGCCGCCATCAACCAGCACCAGCCGGTCTGCGGTTAGCTCGATCATGTGGCGGTCATGGCTAACGATTACCACGGCACCTTCATAGGCGTTTAGCGCCTGCACCAATGCTTCACGGCTATCGACATCCAAGTGGTTCGTTGGCTCATCAAGGATCAGCATGTGCGGGGCATCGCGGGTGATCAGCGCCAGCGCCAACCGTGCGCGTTCACCGCCCGATAGCTTGCCAACCAGCGTCGTTGCCTTGGGGCCGGAGAAGCCAAATCGCCCCAATTGCGCGCGCACAGCGCCGGGCGACGCACCCTTCATCAGCCGCGTCATGTGTTCCAGCGGGGTGTCCCGGCCATCCAGTTCTTCAACTTGATACTGGGTAAAATAGCCAACGCGCATCTTTCCGGATACTGAAATGGCACCTTCCATTGCGGGCAACTGGGCAGACAGCAAGCGCGCGAGCGTGGTTTTTCCATTGCCATTACGGCCGAGCAAAGCAATCCGCTCATCCGGATCTATCCGCAGGTTCAGTTTGCGCAGTATCGGTTTTTCGGTTTCATACCCGACGGCGGCCATATCCAAAGTCACCAGCGGCGGCTTCAGTTCATCCGGGCTTGGGAAATCGAATGACAGAGTGGGATCTTCTGACATGGCCGCGATCGGTTCCATTCGGGCAAGCGCCTTTGCGCGTGACTGGGCCTGTTTCGCGGTCGACGCCCGCGCAGAGTTGCGGGCGATATAGTCCTGCAACTTGTCGCGTTGGGCCTCTTGCGCCGCACGGGCCGACGCCAATTGCGCCAAACGCTCCGCTCGCTGCCGTTCAAATGCGTCGTATCCGCCGGGATACAGCGTGCATTTTCCGCCTTCCAAATGCAGAATGTGATCGACAACATTGTTCAGCAAATCCCGCTCATGGCTGATCAAAACCATCGTTGCACGGTAGCTTTTTAAAAAGCTCTCCAGCCACATGGTTGCTTCCAAATCTAGGTGATTGGAGGGTTCATCGAGCAGCAAAATGTCTGGTTCAGAAAACAGCAACGCCGCCAACGCCACACGCATTTTCCAACCGCCGGAATAACTATCGAGCGGCCGGTGCTGCATGTCTTCGTCAAAGCCCAAGCCAACCAATATCCGCGCGGCACGGGCAGGGGCAGTGTGGGCATCAATCGCTATCAGCCGTTCATGAATATCGGCGATGCGGTGATGATCGTCGGTGGTGTCTTCCTCGGCTAACAAGGCAGCGCGTTCCACATCCGCCGCCAGCACTGATTCAAACGGTGTCGCTATGCCCGAAGGTGCTTCCTGCGCGATATAGCCAATGCGCGCAGTCTTGGCCATTTCGATGCTGCCATCGTCATGTTCACCGTGCCCCGCGATGACTTTCATCAACGTGGTTTTACCGGCGCCATTGCGGCCGATCAACCCGACGCGGCTGCCCGTGGGTAGCGCCGCAGTCGCGCGGTCAAGTATTGTTCGTCCGCCAAGGCGTACAGTGATTCCCGAAATATTGAGCATCCGCAGCGCGTAGCGGACTCGCTCGCTTGTTGCAATGCAACATTAAAGCATCCATCTGGACAATGTTAGTCAAGCGATTAAGGTGAGGGTGAGAGAATATGGAGAGAAACAACATTATGGCCGAAGCACCCCTTTACCTAACCTTCGACGAATTTATCCGGCATTGGGCCATTGACCGTCCTGATAGGACCGCGTTCACCGAAGAGGACCGCCATTGGACCTATGGCGAATTGGAAGACCGTACCGCCAAAGTTGCGGCGATGCTGGTATCGATGGGATTGCAAAGAGGCGACCGGATCGCGTGGCTCGGCAAAAATAGTGATTTGTATTTCACTCTATTTTACGGCGCTGCGCGGTTGGGCGTTGTGATGGTTCCGGTGGGATGGCGTCTCGCACCGGCCGAATGGGCGTTCATCATAAATGACACCAAGGCCAAGGCATTGTTTACCGGGCCGGGATTTGAAAATGCAGGGGCTGCACTAAAGGAAGGCATCCCGCATGTTGAACATATCATTGCGGCAGATCAGGCTCGGGCGACGATAGCCAAAACGGAACGCTGCGATTTCAGTCCGTCAGGGCAAGATGATGCGGTCCTTCAGCTTTATACATCGGGCACGACCGGCAATCCCAAAGGCGCCGTTCTTTCAAACAAAAACTTGTTCGCATTGCGGATCAACAACACCGAACCCAAGCTGACCTATACCCAGTGGGAAGACGACGAAGTCACTTTGATTGCGATGCCGTGCGCTCATATTGGCGGAACCGGACTGGGTATCATGGCACTGACCATTGGCTTGCCGGGGCATATTCTTGCCGAGTTTACCCCGGATGGCTTTTTCGATGCCGTTGAAAACTCCGGAGTGACACGGTTATTCATTGTTCCTGCGGCGTTGCAGATTTTGCTCAACCACCCGCGTTGCGCGAATGTCGATTATAGCCGTCTAAAGTACATACTATATGGAGCGGCGCCGATACCGCTTGAGCTGCTACGCCAATGTATTGCGATGTTCGGCACACAGTTTATTCAAGTCTATGGTATGACTGAAACCACGGGTACTATCGTCATGTTGCCACCGGAAGATCACGATCCCAACGGGAATGAACGCATGCGATCGGCAGGAAAGCCGCTTCCCGGCGTCGAACTGAAGATATTGGGGGCCGATGGCAAAAGCGTTCCTGTCGGCGAAGTGGGTGAGGTTCTGACCCGGTCATCGAACAACATGATCGGTTACTGGAATTTGCCCGATGCCACTGCCAGCACTATGGATGACGCAGGTTGGATCAGGACAGGTGATGCCGGTTATCTGGACGCGGATGGATATTTGTTCATTCACGACCGCGTCAAAGACATGATCATTTCCGGCGGCGAAAATATTTATCCGGCCGAAGTTGAAAGCGCAATCTATGGCCATCCCGATATCATGGAAGTCGCGGTGATCGGTGTCCCCGATAATAAATGGGGCGAAGCCGTGATGGCTTTCTGTGCGCCCAAAGCAGGATGCGAAATTTCCGAAGAAAGCGTCATCGCTTGGGCCCGTGAGCGGATAGCCGGATTCAAAGTGCCCAAAACCGTGCAAAGCATCGCCGCTTTGCCGCGCAACGCCAGCGGCAAAATTTTGCGCAAAGATTTACGCGCGCCATATTGGGAAGGGCGTGACCGCCAAGTTAATTGACAAATCGCAGCGTCTTTGTCTTTAACTTGAAACGAACTTAACAGGAGAAATGATATGAATCCACGCGCATTTTTACAAACCATGATCGCGCTCGCATCGGCGTCTTTGGGATTGGTTGCCGCCTTGGCTTGGAACGAAGCGATTAAATCTGCATTGGCACTGCTTGGCCTCGGCGACAGTCTGTCGGGCAAATTTACCTATGCGATTTTGGCGACGATATTGGCCATTGCGGTTTTGGCATGGCTTGCAAAGCTATCATCAAAAATCGGCGGCGATGCTGCCTTTGTGCGGGAAGCCGAAGGTTAAATCGCTGCCAAAGTAGAGTAATGCACGGAAAGGCGGATGTCGATCATCCGCCTACACTCGTTCTGTGCTCTGGTCACAAGGCCGCGTTGCAAAGCGTAGCTGCAGCAGGCTGCAATTCTGTTAGAGCGAGATGACATTTAGTTGATCCAATACCGTAGCCCTGAGCCTGTCGAATGGCGCTTCACTTAGAGACGTACTTCGACAGGCTCAGCACTAAGGTTTATAGTGAATGGTTCAATCTAATGTCATTCTATTTTAGCGACCCACGCTCACATAATCAAAGCCAGCCGCGGCGACCTCGGCGGCCTGGTAAATGTTCCGTAGGTCGACAAGCACCTTGCCGTTCATCGTTTCGCCCAATTTACGGAAATCCAAGGCGCGATAAGCATCCCATTCGGTCACGATTGCAACGATGTCGGCATCTTTCGCCGCCGCGTAAGCGCTTTCACACATGGTGACATCCGGCATGATCTTGACGGCTTCTTCCATTCCTTCGGGATCATGCGCCGAGATAATGGCACCGGCATCTAACAGCGTTTGGACGATGGCAATCGACGGCGCATCGCGCATGTCATCGGTATTCGGTTTGAAAGTCAGCCCAAATAAAGCAACCTTCTTGCCCCGGGCATCGTCGCCCAAGGCATGAATAATCTTGCGGCCCATCGCGCGTTTCCGCATATCATTGGCTTCGACCACTGCCGATACAATACGAACCGGAACTTCATTGTCTTGTGCCGTTTTCAATAACGCCAACGTGTCCTTTGGAAAGCAACTGCCGCCGTATCCCGGACCTGCATGCAGGAATTTCGATCCGATGCGGTTATCAAGGCCAATTCCGCGCGACACATCTTGTACGTTCGCGCCCAGTTTTTCGCAAAGATCGGCCATCTCGTTAATGAACGTGATCTTGGTCGCCAAGAACGCATTTGCGGCGTACTTTATCAGCTCCGATGACCGTCGGCTGGTAAACAATATCGGCGATTCGTTCAAAAATAGCGGGCGATAGATGGCGGTCATCACATCGCGGGCCCATGCATCGTCACTGCCGACCACGATGCGGTCCGGTCGTTTGAAATCGCCGATAGCTGCGCCCTCGCGCAAGAATTCAGGATTGGACACCACCGCGAACTTTAAGTCGGGCTGGGCCTCTGCGATAATGCGCTCGACCTCGTCGCCGGTGCCAACGGGAACGGTCGATTTGGTGACGATGACTGTGCCGGGGTCCACTGCGTCGGCAATTTCTTTTGATGCGGCATAGACATAGCTGAGGTCAGCATGGCCGTCGCCCCGCCGGGACGGTGTGCCAACGGCGATAAATACCGCGCTGCATCCTTTGACGGCTTCTTGCAGATTATTGGTGAAATGCAGACGGCCGGCATCGACATTCTTTTTGACCAAGCTGGCCAAACCGGGTTCGAAAATCGGCATGATGTTGTCATTCAGCCGGGCAATTTTGCTATCGTCCTTGTCCACGCAAACGACGTCATGGCCGAAATCAGCGAAACAGGCTCCGGATACCAAGCCAACGTAACCTGATCCGATCATTGCTATCTTCATTTTTTTGCCATTCCGTTTGAAAGCTTAGGAGTTTGCAACGCCTTATGCGCTTTGGCCATAACCAGCAAGTGTATCAAAAACCTTTATAACCGCGAAACCAGTTCACAAAGGCAGGAATACCGACGTCGATTGATGTGCTGGGGTTGTAACCATGATCTGCGCTAATTGCGTCGATATCCGCATAAGTCACCGGCACGTCGCCTGCTTGCATATCCAGCATGACTTTTTCGGCTTTGCGGCCGCAGGCAGCCTCGATCACTTCAATGAAATGGCCGAGTTCTTCTGATTGATTGTTGCCAATGTTGTAGATCGCGTGCGGAGAGGAACTACCGCCGCGCTTTTGCTGCCCATCATCTTTGGGAGGGGAGGCCAACGTTGCCAATATACCGGCGACAATATCGTCGACATAGGTGAAATCGCGGCGCATTTTTCCATGGTTGAAAATATTGATCGGCTTGCCTGTCAAGATTGCTTCGGTAAACAACCAAGGCGCCATATCAGGCCGCCCCCACGGACCATAGACGGTAAAGAACCGCAGCCCCGTTAATGGGATGCGGTATAAATGCGAATAGCTCTCGCTGATTAACTCATCCGATTTTTTGGTAGCAGCATATAATGAAACAGGGTGGTCGACGCGATCATCGACGCTGAACGGAATTTTTTCATTCTGTCCGTAGACTGAGGATGACGACGCATAAACCATGTGCCGGGTTTGCCGATTTCGCGCCAATTCCAACACATTGAGATGCCCAACCAAATTTGACTGAACATAGGCCCGCGGGTTTTCGATAGAAAAACGCACACCGGGCTGCGCGCCTAAATGGACGATATCTTCGAATTCATGTTTGGCGAGCGCAGTTTCTAGCGCGACATGATCCGAAAAATCACACTGCAAAAAAGTGAAGTTGGCCGGTAGATTCTGCAATTGAGATAAACGATCATGCTTCAGTTGCGGATCGTAATAGGAATTCAAGCTGTCGATACCCAATACATCTATGCCCGATGCAAGCAATTTTGTGGCCACATGGTATCCTATGAAGCCCGCAACGCCGGTGATGAGTATGGCTGTTTTGGTCATATTGCATCACTCGCTTTTTCCGACGTTTGCCAATTTGCGACAATTGGGGAGGCCAGACATATAGCGGCGATAATTGTCAACGGATAGAAGAACGCGCCATCTACCATAGCAATAGCCAGCAATGTGAAACAACCGGCAGCGGCAGCAAAACCCGAAAGAGGATGCGCAGGCGCCCTTTTCCAGATTATCGTCATTAACAGGGCAATTAGAGCGAAAGCCGAAGCCGCACCAAACACACCCCAATCATAACTGAATTGCAGCATGAAATTATGCGGGTGATTGAAGCTTATCCCGTAAAGTTCATTCATGTTGTCACGAAATCGGCCCGAACCGTAACCCAGCCATGGATTTTTGGAAACTTCGGCGAAGGTGTCGAACCAAAATTGAACACGGCCACTCGAAATATTGTCGGTATCTTGAAATTTATCAAACATCCGCAAGAGCCCAAACATGGGAGATGGAGCTGGAAACAGCATTGAAAAGCCAAGGCCAGCGGCGAAGCTGCCGATCAAACTCGCCAAGGCTCTAATATTCGGCATAGTGCGGACGAAAATCAAAGCCGCAAATGTGCTGACCAAAATGGCAAACAAGGCCGTGCGGCTGCCGCTCCACGCTATAAATGCGATCAAGACAAAAACAATGGACGCAGACTGGTATTTCGGAATACGATTCCCAAACAGCAGCAACGCAATTGGGGCCGCCGCAGGAATAGCAATGATGTTAGCAATCTGCCGAATGTTGGTTGCCGACGGCATTCGCAATGACCATTCAAAATTTTCTGGATCAGGCACGACCAGCGCGAATATCGAAAGCAAGGCAACATAACTGGCAATGCCGATCGCAATGATTTTGAGCCAATAGCTTTCCGAGAACGAATTGACGTTCCTGATCAAATGGACGATTGCCGCGAAAAATAGGCCATGCACGATAAAGCGCGATAGTGAAAAGACTGAGTCGAGCCGGTTGTCTGCATTTATCAGGCTTGCTGCCATGGCAAATGTGAACCAGCTCACCATAATCAGTTTTACGATTGACGGAATTGGGCGCCATAATGTGCGAATTGATCCACCCGAATGCATGGCAATGGCAATAATCAACAGCTCACCAGCGATGGCGGGAATTGAAAGATGCCGCACTGCGTATTGCATCGCCGTAAGCTCTCCGTCCAAATCCCAAGACATTATAGCTTGAACGAGAGGCAGCAGCGCAATTATCCAAACATATTGCCGCCACTTTGGTGCTTGTTCCAATGTGGCTTTTGAGGTGGCTTCAACCGACGCGGCTTCAATGTTTGGCGTTTGGTGCAAATGCATGACTCCCGGTTACATTTTTAACTGATATCACTCATCTGCCGAAAGCGTTGGCGGATTATGGTTAAATTTTGGTAAACTGCCATAGGTCTGGACCCTAATCATCACCATAGCGAAATACGCAGGCTTCTCCAATTGTTCGCGCTTAGTATTTCAACACTCAATCCAATGCGCCGCCACCCGGCTTTTTTGAAAGCCCTAACCGACGGCGTGTTGCTCCACCAGATAAAGGCGATCACTCTGCGCTTGTCCTGTTGCAATAGCAATTTTGTGGTGGCACTGATTAGGCGGACGGCAAGGCCGCGGCCGCGCATCGCTTCTTCGGTTGCAATATCCATTAGCGCCATTTCATCTGCAGCAAGCGGCCAGGTTCCGGATCGATC
>JAYUPJ010000225.1:0-13588 GCA_043760195.1 Sphingomonadales bacterium
ACCGAACGCACGCGGGAAATTGGCCTGCGGATGGCTCTGGGGGCAAAACGATCCGATATCCGTAATCAATTTTTGGTGGAAGCGGCGGTGCTTTGCATCATCGGCGGCGGTATCGGCCTCGCTTTGGCCCGCGCAGCCGCAGCGGCGTTTGAGATCTATGCCGATTTCCCTGCCCCCATCGGCATCAGCGTGGCGATTGGGGCGATATTGTTCTCGGGAATTATAGGATTATTGTTCGGCGGCTATCCCGCAATCCGCGCATCCCGCCTGTCACCGATTGAGGCGCTACGCAGCGAATAGAGGGTGGCAAATAAATACTGCGCCATTTATCGGGCCTGTAGCGAGGTGATATTTGAGTGAAACACCTCCCCTTTCCGTTCGTGCTGAGCTTGTCGAAGTACGTGACAAGCAACCTGTCCTTCGACAGGCTCAGGACGAACGGTTTTGTATCACTCAAACAATCCCTCGCCCGCCTCAAATCGTGTCGAGAATATTTCGCCCGGCGCGAACGCGCATGATTTGGCTGGGCTTTGTCGCCACTGATTTCGATTTGACGCTGTCCATAAATATCCACTCGTTGGTGGCGGATTGGGGTGTTATCGACAGCATCATATAGCCGCGATTGGACGAGTCCATCCACGCCAATTCCGGGCTGGCGCGAACCAAATCACGCGCCACTATTTTGGCATCGGTGTTACCAACCGCCGATTCAATACCGGGTGACGTGACGCTATGGCCGCCAAATTCAACGCCCGCCGGTTTGCCAGCTTCGGGCAGGTCGAATGCCCAGCCATTATGGCTATCGCCGGTTACGACAATCAAATTTGCGTCCACATTCTGCGCCGCTGACAACAATCTTGACCGCGCTTTGGGATAGCCGCCCCAGCTATCCATGCTGCCGGGCAATCCGGCGCTGGCCGATTTCATGCCGCGTTGAACATAGGCAATGGCGCGTTCTGATGCGTCTGGTGCCAACCAATCCAATGCGTTTTGCGGGGTGTAAGAATAGCCCACATTGGTACCAACGCCCAACACCGTCCATTTCGCCTTGTTCCGGGCAAATTGGCGATAAAGCCATTTTTCCTGTTCGCTGCCCATCATGGTCGACGCATCGTCGATCCACTCGCCGCTCATAAACTCGCCGAATGTTTGTTCGGTGTTCGATCCGGGCGGCAACGTGCGCGCAATTGTGCGGGTGTCGGTGCGGTAATAGGTCGCAAGTTCGCCTATCTCGTATGCCTTCCAAGGTTGCTCGCCAACCGGCTGCCATTCGCGCCAAGCCTGCATCGCAGCATTGCGGCGGGCGGGCCAGTCGCCTTCTTTGGCATCATGGTTTTGCGCTCCGCCCTCCCAAGAATCGTTGGCACTTTCATGGTCGTCTTGGATGACGATCATCGGGAAATTTGCGTGCAGCGCCTGCAGATCCTCATCCATCCGGTAACTGGCATAGCGCAAACGATAATCCATCAGGCTGATGATTTCGATTTCAGGCTGCATTCGGTTGGCAAATTCTGCACCCGCATCATAACCGCCATGCGCGTATTCATAGATGTAATCGCCCATGTGCAGCACGGCATCAATGTCGGAGCGCATCGCAGCGTGGCGATAAGCATTAAAGTGGCCGAACCCCAAATTGGAGCAAGAAAAGACCGCGAACTTAAAGTTTTTTACTTTGCCCACTGGCAGCGTTTTTGTGCGTCCCACCGGCGACATGCTGCCATCGGGCGCAATGAACCGGAAATAATAGCGGGCGTTGGGCCGCAATCCGTCCACGGTAATTTTAACCGTGTAGTCTCGCCACTGGCCGGTCACCATTTCACCGCCAGATACGATCCGGGTAAAGTCTGCGCTATCCGAAACTTCGACGCGAATTTTCACTGCGCCTTTTTGTGCAGGCACATAGCGTGTCCACAGGAGCATTGAATCTGGCCCTGGCTCGCCGCTCGCCACATTGTGGGTGAAACCGTTCGCTGCCATCAGCGCCTGTGCCGCCATCGCTCCGCCGGGCAAGATCAGCCCGCCGACGCCATAAGCAGCAATGGCCAACAAGGCGCGGCGATCAATTGTTGCTGACATTAAACTCTCCGAGCAATGTTATGAAATTTCGAGAGGTTTTGAAAACGTGAACCCTATCACCTCATCTGCCCAACAATACCCTCGCTTGTCCAGCGATTTGCGCAAGCATTGCAGGTGTCGGCATCGAACCAGATCTGGCGCGGTCAACAACTGCCTTGAACATCGCCACGCGCGGCGCATTTGCCGCCAGCCAGCCGATAGTATCCTCGGCCGGTTTTTTAGCGGCACGGCGGCTTAGGAAATCGAGGCGCATCGCTTGAAAGTCGCGCGCAAGCCCGGCCACCAATAGCCGCTCCCACGGATCGTCGGGATCCAATTGCATGGCGACGCCCTGTGCCCAGCCGATTCCGAGCGCATCGCCGATTGCAGTGAATGCCTGCGTCAACGCTTTAACGTCATATTTTTTCGCAACTGCCAGCGCCGAAAGGCCAATCGCACCGTCCAATTGGGCCAATCGCACCAACTGTTCGGCGATGGATTTTGGCGCGCCTTGACCAATGAGCCGCGCGCCGAATGCTTCGGTTTGTTGCTTTACATCGGCAGGAAGCAACGCTTCTCTGGCCGCCGACAATTGCGCCACTCCATTGGCATATAAGCGCGTCGTTGCCGTTATGTCGCGGCCTGCTTGGCTATTGCGAATGATGTCGGCCATTTGCGCTCGCATCTCGGTGGCAGCTTGCGCCAGCAGCATCAACCGCGTGGCTTCGGGGATTTCCGCAATATCAATTGAGTGCCACAATGCCCGCATATCGAACACGCGTTCGGCGATATAGAATGCAGAGGCAACGTCGTTTAAACTGCAACCTTCTTCTTCCATCAACTCGTATGGATGCAGCATCCCCAGACGGTTGATCATCCGGTTCGCCAATTTGGTCGCGATTATTTCTTTACGCAGACGGTGCGTCAATATCGCGTCCTTGTGTGTGGCAACCATCGCCGCAGGGAATGCCGCCAGCAACTCTGTTTCCATAGCAGGATCGCGTGCGAACGGCGCATATTCTATCGCCTGCTGTGCCGCCAGCTTTGCTGTGGCCAACAACACCGCGAGTTCCGGCCGGGTCATGCCAAGGCGCGATTGAACGCGGCTCAATATATCTTCGTTGCTGGCTATGCCTTCTACGCTGCGGTCCAGTTTGCCCGACGCTTCAAATGTCTCGATCAACCGGACATAGGCCGGCACGTCACCCGAACCGCCCGCTTCTGCAACCGACAATGCCAAGGTTTGCAGGCGGTTATCTTCAAGAACAAGGCCGGAAACTGCTTCTGTCATCCCGGCCAGAAGTTTGTTCCGGTCCTCATAGCCAAGCGTTCCAGATTGCATTTTGGTGTTCAGTGCGATTTTGATATTCACTTCATTATCGGAACAATCCACGCCCGCAGAATTGTCGATAAAGTCGGTGTTGATGCGCCCGCCATTCAACGCAAATCCAATACGGCCTGCCTGTGTGGCGCCAAGGTTGGCGCCCTCGCCAATAACTTTGGCGCTCAGTTCGGACGCGTTGATACGGATCGCATCATTGCCCGGGTCGCCAACCTCTGCGTTATTTTCGCTATCGTCTTTTATGTAAGTGCCGATGCCGCCGAACCACAAAAGCTGTGCTTCACTTTTCAGGATGGCGCGGATCAATTGCGCCGGTTCCAGCTCGGCAACTCGCAACCCAAGCAGCTGTTGCATTTGTTTGGTCAGTTTTACGCTTTTCTCGGTACGGGCAAACAAGCCGCCGCCCTTTGAAATCAGCTTGGGATTATAGTCGGCCCAACTTGAACGCGGCAAAGCGAACATGCGCTTGCGCTCTTTCCAACTTGCCGCAGGATCGGGATCGGGATCGATAAAGATATGGCGGTGATCAAATGCCGCGACCAGCTTCACCGATTTCGAAAGCAGCAGTCCGTTGCCAAAAACATCGCCCGACATATCACCGACACCGGCGATGGTGACCGCATCCTTCTGCACATTGATGCCCATTTCAAGGAAATGCCGCTGTACCGAAATCCAGCCGCCCTTGGCCGTGATGCCCATCGCCTTATGGTCATATCCCACCGAGCCACCGCTTGCGAATGCGTCGCCCAACCAAAATCCTCGTTCAAGGGCGATGGCGTTTGCAGTGTCGGAAAATGTTGCCGTACCCTTGTCAGCCGCCACCACAAAATAGGGATCTTCGCCGTCATGGATCACGATATCGGCAGGATGAACGACCTTTCCCTTGACGATATTGTCAGTAATGGACAGCAGCGTCCTGATGAAAATCCGGTAGCTTTCGGTACCTTCGGCAAACCAGGCATCGCGGTCCAATCGCATGTCTGGCAATCGTTTTGGATAGAATCCGCCTTTGGCTCCGGTGGGTACAATCACGGCGTTTTTGACGCGCTGCGCCTTCATGAGGCCCAATACCTCGGTGCGGAAATCATCGCGGCGGTCGGACCAGCGCAGACCGCCGCGCGCAATTGGCCCCGCGCGCAAATGGATGCCCTCGACCCGCGGACTATACACGAAAATTTCCCGCCAAGGCAGCGGCGCAGGCAGGCCCGGGATCTTGGCGCCGTCGAGCTTGAACGCCAACGCTTCAATGGCAGAAGGCGAAAAGGCGTTCGTGCGCATCGCCGCCAAAACGACCGCGCGGAACAATCGCAGTATCCGGTCTTCATCAATTGCCGAAACGCCCGAAAGCCCCGCCTCAATCGCCTTGCCAAATTTTGCAGACTCTTTGCCGCGATCCGCCATCACTTTGGGATCATGCAATATAATGAAGAGCGAAATAATGGCCTGCGTTATCGCAGAGTTCTTGGCCAAAGCCGCCACGACATTGGGCATGCCATAGGTCAGCCCGGTTTGCCGCAAATACCGATACCAGGCACGCAGCCAGATCACCGCTTGCGGATCGAGTGCAGCCAATGTGACAAGCTGATTGAAAACATCGTTTTCCGCGTTGCCGTCCAATACTTGGCTGAGCGCAGCTTGCAACACAGATGACCGCGCCATGACGTCGCCGATTGCACCGCCCCGCAGCGCCAACCGAAAATCGTGGATGTAATTGCCGCCGGTTAATGAAGTTGGAGATTCTTCCAACACATCAAAGCCAAAATTCTCTAGCGCGGGAACAATCGAACTCAGCGGCATTGGGCCGCCGTGGCTGTAAACTTTCAACCGCAAATTGCCATCATCGATCATCAGCCGCGTTACCCGGCTATGGTCCCGTTCCATATTCAGCAGGCCGATCACATCATGCGCGGCCTCCGTTGTGGAATAGCGCAGGCGGTAGCTGGCGGGGAAAGACGCGCCGTACCGGACCATCATCGCGGCGGCGCGTTTTTCATCGGACATCGCCGTCAGCAATGCTTCGACGGCGGGTTCCCATCCGCGCACCATCAGCTCCAACTTGTCATCAAGCTGGGCCTCGTCAATTTTTTGCGCACGATCGGCCAAGTCAAGAGTATAGCGCAACAGGGCGACCCCGCCATCTTCGAGGCTGATCGACCAACCGAGCATCGCGCCGCTGGTTGATGATATCAGCATCGCTTCGATTTGTTTACGCATACCCGTTGAAACATCATCGCGCGGCAGCCAGACGAATATGTACAGATGCCGTCCCAACGGAGATCGCAACGACAATAATTTGGGGCGCGGCCGGTCCGTCAACGACATCGCGGTAAGTGTAACGCGCTCCAATTCTGCAAGCGGCAAGGACACCAACAAATCATGCGGCAACGATGTTAACGCATGCGTCATTGCTTTGCCCGCATGGCCCGACGGATCAAAGCCAAACCGGTCCATCAATGTTGCCAAATGCTGCCGAAGCACGGGTATCTGATTGGGCCCCGTGGCCAGCGCGGCACTGGTCCAAAGCCCGGCTGAAACCGAAATTCTGCTGATCTCTTTACCTGCCATGATGGGTATGACCACCAAATCCAACTGGACATGCCGGTGTACCGTGGAAACGCGGTTGGCTTTCAGAATAAGCGGCGCTTGCCCGCCATCCTCAAACCATTTGACCGCAAGGCCGACACTCAATTCCGATAATATCGGCGCATCGCTCACCCGCGACAGGCCAAGACGGTTTGACCTTTCGCCGCCTCTGGTCAGCGTTTCATGCGCCAACAATGTCATATAGCCATCAAGGAACCAACGGATCAGCGAGCTGCCCTCACCTTCGGTAAGGCTGTCTGCGTCGGCGGCCATTGCGGCGAGCATTTTGGGCCAGTCCGTAACCGCACCGCGGACATCGCGCAGTACGGCAAGCAAATCATCCTGCAATGCGCGGCGATCCTTGGCGTCGATCCGGTCCGTTTCCAGATAGATAAAGGACTCGCGGTTTCCGTCCGCACCGCGTTGACGGGTTAACGATGTCAAATTTCCGGCGTTGTCGCGCAGTGTATTCAACACCGGATGGATCAAGCGTTTGACAGCGATTCCTTTCGCCGCAATCGCCGCCGAAATGGAATCAACCAGAAACGGCATGTCATCATTGTTCATCGCGATCCGCATCGCCATACGGCCACTGCTGTCTGTGAAGCTACCGAGTGCCAACGCGGGCTGACCCGATTTTCGCGCATGTGAAAGTTCCAGAATGAAACGCGCGGCGTCCTGACACGCCTTTGCGTCAAACCCGTCATTTTCGCCCGGCAACGCACTTTTGGTAAAGACCTCGGCCATCGCCTCTAGCAAGCTTGCGTCAATATTGGCCGATGAATTTGACGCTTTGGCGGCAGCCATAAAAACTTCTCCTGATCCGGCAAACGTCAGCATGATTTGCAATCTACCGGGTTAATGCAACACGATACGACGTTGTAATTTTATTTCAACGCTTATGCCTTCGTTCGGAGCGTTGCACAAGTTGCGAGGATAGTGCTAGCCGTGTAACAATAAGAAAAACGGGTTGGAGGGAAGCAGATGGATAAGCGCCTAACGTGGTATATATTGGCAGGAATGTTCTTTGGCGTGGTTGCCGGATACATCATCAACCTGCAAATGGCTGACAATGCCGAATTGCTGAAACAGTGGGAAGGCTATCTCAAGATACTGCCAACCGTATTTCTCAATTTGATTAAGATGCTGATTGCGCCGCTGGTGCTGTCGACAATTGTCGTGGGGATTGCCCATATGGGCGATACCGCAGCAATTGGCCGAATTGGCGTGCGGGCGATATTGTGGTTCATCACGGCAAGCTTCATCTCAATTTCCCTGGGCCTTTTGCTGGTCAATTTCTTCGAACCCGGCGCCGGTGTTACCCAAAAAGCTTTGGCCGATATTGGCGAATTAAAGACCGAAGATTTCACACTTGCCAAATTTGTCACCGGGATATTTCCAAAGAGCGCGTTGGAAGCAATGGCGACCAATAACATATTGCAGATATTGGTATTCTCGATCTTTGCTGGTGTTGCGTTGTCGGCAATCGGTGAAAAAGGCGCGCCGCTTGTCCGTGCCTGCGATGCGCTTGCCGAGATGATGTTGCAGATGACCGGCTATGTCATGCGGTTTGCCCCGTTTGCCGTATTCGGCGCAATGGCAGCGGTAATTTCGGTCAATGGCCTTGGCATATTGAAGGATTTTGCCATCCTGATCGGCGAGTTTTACTTTGGCCTGTTCATCCTATGGACAATCCTGCTGGGCATTGGCGCGATCTTTTTGAAGCAACGGATATGGTCGCTTATCCGGTACATCCGCGAGCCATTGTTGATCGCGTTTTCCACCGCATCATCCGAAGCAGCGTTGCCCAAAATGTTCGAGCAACTTGACCGTTTCGGCGTCCCGCGCCGGATATCCGGTTTCATGCTGCCGCTGGGTTACAGCTTCAACCTTGATGGTTCGATGATGTATATGAGTTTCGCCACGCTGTTCATCGCACAGGCCTATGGCGTTGATTTGAGTTGGTCGACGCAGATATTGATGCTGCTAACCCTGATGGTCAGTTCAAAGGGCATCGCGGCTGTTCCGCGCGCCAGTTTGGTCGTCATCACCGCAACGCTTACCCAATTTGGCCTACCCGCCGAAGGTGTCGGCTTAATCCTGGGCATCGATGTATTCCTGGACATGGGCCGCACCGCAACCAACGTGGTTGGCAATGCAGTTGCGACCGCAGTGATCACCAAATGGGAAGGCAAGCTGGAAGATATCGAGCCTGAATATGTCGAGCATCCGCATGCCCCGGCCCACACCATTCATGGCGGCGCACGCGGGCTGGATCTGGCCAGCGATATGGTCGATGACATGCGCGGCAGCGAACGCCGCGAAGACCAGCGCCGCGAAAATGAACGGATCGGGCTACCGAATGAAACCACCGAGAGGCGAGAGCGCGACCGGCGGAAAACTTAGCAAGAACGGCCGCAGTCAGAGCAGGATGACATTTGAGCGAAATAAAAACCGTTCGTGCTGAGCTTGTCGAAGTACAGGTTGCTTGTCACGTACTTCGACAGGCTCAGCACGGACGGAGAGGGAATCGTAATCCAGTGTGATGTCATCCCGCCGTTAATCTGCAAACGGATCGCGCACCAATATCGTATCTTCGCGTTCGGGGGATGTTGAAACCAATGCGACCGGGCATTGGATCAGCTCCTCTACGCGGCGGACATATTTAATCGCTTGCGCTGGCAAATCGTTCCAGCTGCGCGCGCCCGCTGTTGTTTCTTGCCAACCGTCCATCTCTTCGTAAATCGGTTCTACCTTGGCTTGATCGGCGGCGTGCGGCGGCAGATAATCATAATGCCGGTCGCCAATTTTGTAGCCAGTGCAGATTTTCAGCGTTTCAAAACCATCAAGCACGTCTAGTTTGGTAAGCGCAATGCCGGTAATCCCGCTGACCGCAGCGGATTGCCGGACCAGTACCGCATCAAACCAGCCGCAACGGCGCTTGCGTCCGGTTACCGTGCCAAATTCATGTCCGCGTTCACCCAGCCGTTGGCCGGTTTCGTCTTCCAGCTCGGTCGGAAATGGCCCTGCCCCGACCCGCGTTGTGTACGCCTTTACAATTCCAAGGACAAACCCTGCTGCCGATGGGCCAAGCCCGGTCCCGCTTGATGCAGTGCCAGCAATAGTGTTCGACGAGGTGACAAAAGGATAAGTGCCATGGTCAACATCAAGCAACACGCCCTGCGCGCCTTCAAACAATATCCGGTCACCGCGCTTGCGCGCTTCATTCAATGTTATCCAAACCGGCTTGGCAAACGGCAGGATATAGGCGGCGATTTCGGTTAAATCATCAATGATCCGTTGGCGGTCGATTGGCGGTTGCCCAAATCCGGCGCGCAGTGCGTCATGGTGCGCGCATATCCGGTCAAGCTGCGCCTCCAGATCATCCAAATGTGCCAAGTCACAGACGCGGATCGAACGGCGGCCAACCTTATCTTCATAAGCCGGGCCAATGCCGCGCCGCGTTGTTCCGATCTTGCCCGCGCCAGATGCGTCTTCACGCAGTCCATCCAAATCGCGGTGGAACGGCAAGATCAGCGGGCATGTTTCCGCGATCATCAGGTTTTGCGGATTGATATCAACCCCCTGCCCCTTCAGCTTCGCAACTTCATCGCGAAAATGCCACGGATCAAGGACAACGCCGTTGCCAATTGCCGACAATGTCCCGCGCACAATGCCAGAAGGAAGCAACGACAATTTGTAAGTTTCGTTGCCGACGACCAACGTATGGCCTGCATTATGGCCGCCCTGAAAACGGACCACTACATCTGCGCGACTTGCGAGCCAGTCGACGATTTTGCCTTTGCCTTCATCGCCCCACTGCGCGCCGATTACCGTTACATTTGCCAAGATGATTTCCCTGTCTGGAATTTACCGCCCGTCCCTAATCAGACCGCAAGGATTCGTCCAGCAATAGAGTCACTCACTGAAACCAGCCCGATCAAATTATCGGCTTTGCCCGGCCATTTGACAATATGTGGTGACAATCCAGCTTTGCGGCATCGCAGTCTACATCCAACGCCGCAACGGTGATCCAGCCTTCGGCGCGCAACCGGCTTGCCTTAACCGGGTCGGTACCAAGCGGTAAAAACAAACGTTTACTCTGCACTTCGCCCGCCAATCCATTCACCAAGGGATCGGGGTATAATGAGAATCCGGTTGCGACCTCTGAACTGCCGTCTTCGCGCTTGATGGCGTAAGTGCCGCCGCGCCCCAACGCCGCAGAATAGCCCGCTGCGAAAATCGTGAAGCCGAACCAACTTTGATATTCAAAACCATGCCGTTCCGACGGGTCAAGGGTCAACACAACTTTGCCAGAAAGCCGGTCAGCAATTTCTTCCAACGCCGCAATGCGTGACGCCAGCGCGCCTTTGGCATCGATGGTTTTCAGCTTTGACACGGCTTCGGCAAACGGCCCGGTTGCATATAACAACGGCAGATATTTTTCGGCACCGAGCTGCTGTAATCGGCCTGCATCCTTCATATCCAGTGCGGCGCGAACATCGTCGATTTGATCCTGCGGCAACCGGAATGTTTTGGACGCCAACGTCTCGACCAAATCGGGCAGCGTAAAATCAACGATGATGTCGGCGACGCCTGCCGCCTCCAACGCCTCGATGGCCACTGCAACGATTTCGGTTACCGCCGCAATACTGTCATTGCCGATCAATTCCGCGCCAAGCTGTGTGACTTCGCGTTCGGGCCGCAATGCTGCAGCGCGCAGGCGCAGTACCGGCCCGTTATATGACAAGCGCAGCGGGCGCTGCACATCTGCCATCCGCGTTGTTGCAATACGCCCAACCTGCACCGTGATGTCGCCGCGCAATGCCAGCGTGTGTCCAGATACGGGATCGCTAAACCGCAATAGCCGGTCGCGCCCGGTTAACGCCGCCTTGCTCGCGCCGCTGCGTGCCGCCATCGTTTCTTCGAACTCGACTATCGAGGGCGTTACACGGCTAAATCCGTGACTGGTCAGCACATCAAGCATCGCCCGTGAAACGCGCGCCGCCATTTCGGCTTGCGGGGGCAAACGGTCCCGGAACCCTTCTGGTAGCAAGTCTGGTGGAATCTTCGTCATACCCGTATCCTTAGCGCAAAACCGCAGCGGAGTAAGCCCCAAAGCCCGAAAGCCCGCATCCGCCGCAATTTGAATAGAGCGCGATGACATATCGTTGCACCGTAATGATAGTTGCACCGTACTGATAGTCGCACCGTATTAATGAGCCCGTCGAAGTACGCCTGTCAGATAAGCGCCCTTCGACAGGCTCAGGGCTACGGTTTAGTTTCAACCTTATGTCATCACCATCTGGGTTAGAATTTTAGCGCCATGCTGCGCTTAACACCGGGCAAAGATTGGATTTGATCCAAGGTTTCTTTACCAACCGGCGAATCGACGGACAGCAGCAACACCGCCACACCGCCAGCTTCTTGGCGGCCCAGATGGAATGTGCCGATGTTGATTTTCGCCTCACCCAAAGTCGAACCCAAACGGCCAATGAAACCCGGCGCATCTTCGTTGACGATATACAGCATGTCGCCGGTCAAATCTGCTTCCACATTCACTCCGAAAAGCTCGACCAGACGCGGCGCAGCATTGCCGAATAATGTCCCCGCAACCGAGCGTTCACCGCTGGCTGTCTGCACCGTAACGCGCACTAACGTATGATATACGCCTTCGCGGTCATGGCGAATCTCGCGTACATCAAGGCCGCGTTCTTTGGCAAGAAATGGCGCATTGACCATGTTCACAGTGTCCGAATACCGCCGCATCAAACCGGCCAAAACTGCCCCGGTAATCGGTTTGATATTCAACTGCGCGGCGGCCCCTTCAACTTCGATGGAAATATGCGTTAGATTGTCGTGGGCCAATTGCCCGATCAACGAGCCAAGGCTTTCGGCAAGCGCCATATAGGGTTTCAACTTTGGCGCTTCTTCCGCCGACAGGCTGGGCATATTGAGCGCGTTGGTCACTCCGCCATTGACCAGATAATCGGAAAGCTGTTCCGCCACCTGGATTGCGACATTGACCTGTGCCTCATCCGTGGACGCGCCAAGATGCGGGGTCGAGATGAAGTTGGGGGTGCCAAATAGTGGCGATTCCTTTGCAGGTTCTTTGACGAACACATCAAGCGCAGCGCCTGCGACATGACCGCTGTCGAGCGCATCTTTCAGCGCGTCTTCGTCGATCAATCCGCCACGTGCACAGTTGATAATCCGCACGCCAGGTTTGCACTTGGCGATGTTTTCACGGCTGAGGATATTGCGTGTCTGGTCAGTGAGCGGCGTATGCAGCGTGATGAAGTCGGCCTTGGCAAGCAGTCCATCGAGGTCAGCTTTTTCAACGCCAATTTCAATCGCACGTTCCGGGGTGAGAAACGGATCGAAGGCGATGACCTTCATTTTAAGCCCAAGTGCGCGGCTGGCCACGATGCTGCCGATATTGCCCGCACCGATCAGGCCGAGTGTCTTGCCGGTCACTTCGACGCCCATGAAGCGGTTCTTCTCCCACTTGCCGGCCTGGGTGCTGGCATCGGCCTCGGGCAATTGGCGGGCCAGCGCGAACATCAGCGCGATGGCGTGTTCGGCGGTGGTGATCGAATTGCCGAACGGCGTGTTCATCACCACAATGCCCTTCACCGAGGCGGCCGGGATATCGATGTTGTCGACACCGATCCCGGCGCGGCCAACCACCTTGAGGTTGGTGGCTGCGTCGATCAGCTCCTTGGTGAGCTTGGTGGTCGAGCGGATCGCGAGACCGTCATACTGGCCGATGATCGCCTTGAGTTCATCGGGCGTTTTGCCAGTAATCACATCGACATCGCAGCCGCGCTCGCGGAAGATCTGCTCGGCCTTGGGGTCCATCTGGTCGGAAATGAGTACGCGGGGCTTGGTCATTGATTCATCCAATGAAAAATAGTCACCCTGAACTTGTTTCAGGGTCCATCTCGCCGATCAGGACGGCGGTCGATGGGGAGAAATAGACCCTGAAACAAGTTCAGGGTGACGGGGAAGGTTAGGCAGACTTTAGCGAGGCCCAAGCCCAGTCGAGCCATGGGCCAAGCGCCTCGATATCGGCAGTGTCGACCGTGGCGCCGCACCAGATGCGCAGCCCCGGCGGGGCGTCGCGATACCCGGCGATATCGAAGGCGGCACCTTCGGCTTCGAGCAAGCCGGCGAACTTCTTGATGAAATCCTCGTCCGCGCGATCGACGGTCAGGCAGACCGACGTCCTCGAACGGCTCGCCGGATCGGCGGCGAGATGACCCAGCCAGTCGCGCTCAGCGACGATCGCATCGAGCGCCGCCGCATTGGCATCCGAGCGGGCCTTCAGGCCTTCCAGTCCGCCCAGCCCCTTCGCCCACTCAAGCGCGAAGATCGCATCTTCGACCGCGAGCATCGACGGGGTGTTGATCGTCTCGCCCTTGAACACGCCCTCGGTGAGCTTGCCCTTGGAAACGAGCCGGAACACTTTGGGCAGCGGCCACGCCGGAGTGTAGCTCTCAAGTCGCTCAACCGCGCGCGGGCCAAGGATCAGCACGCCGTGCGCGCCCTCGCCGCCCAGCACCTTCTGCCAGCTGAACGTCGCGACATCGATCTTGGTCCAGTCGA
>JAYUPJ010000226.1:0-13391 GCA_043760195.1 Sphingomonadales bacterium
GTAAATCTGTCGAGCCGTCTGGGGCGCGGTGATCGTTCGCCGCTGGGCGTGTGGTTTTGGGAATTGGACCGGGTGCTGCTCGGGTTGATACTGGTGTTGATAGCCATTGGGTTGCTGGCAGTGGCGGCAGCATCACCGGCGGGTGCACAGCGGCTTTCGACGGCAACCGTTAAACTGTCGCCGCTGTATTTCTTTTACAAGCAATTGATTTTCGTCATAATCGGCGTGCCGGTAATGCTGTTTGTCTCGATGTATCCCAGAGAACAAGCGCGCAGGCTCGCCATTTTTGGATTTGCGGCCATGCTGATTTGCTTGATGCTGGTGCCAATTTTGGGAAAAGAGGTCAACGGATCACAGCGCTGGATTGGCTACAGCATCGCGACAATTCAGCCGTCCGAGTTCTTGAAACCGTTTTATTCGGTCACGATGGCGTGGATTATTTCTTGGCGAATAACCGACCCCGACCTGCCAGTTCGAACAATCACTATGGCCGTGACAATGTTTATCGCCGTGTTTTTGTTGGCGCAGCCGGATTTGGGGCAAACGGTTTTGATCTGCGGAATTTGGTTCTCGCTGATGATGGTTTCCGGTGTTTCTGCGGTGCGCCTTTGGGGGGCGACGATTATCGGTGCTGCCTTGATATTGCTGGCGTATAATTTCTATCCGGTTGCAACGCAGCGCATTGATGCGTGGATATTCGGCACAGAGGGCATCACCCATGACAAGCTGGCGCTATCGACATTGACCGCTGGCGGCATGATCGGCGTTGGACCCGGCCTTGGAACGAAAAAATTTAGCCTACCAGAAGCACAGACCGATTATATATTTTCGGTCATTGGCGAAGAGTTCGGATTGTTGGCGTGCATGATAATTGCAATTCTGTTTTTCGCGATTCTGGTTCGCGTCGTCATTCGCTTGCTTGATGAAAAAGATCAGTTCATTGTGCTTGCCGTGGCCGCGCTGACTGCCGAATTTTGCGGACAGGCGATGATCAATATGGCTGTGAACCTCGGTATTTTTCCCTCAAAGGGAATGACCTTGCCGTTTGTGAGTTATGGCGGCTCTTCGATTTTGGCGCTTTCAATTTGTTGTGGTCTTATGCTGGCACTAACCAAACGAAACCCCTATCTTGACCGTTCGCGCTATATCGTGAAGGGACGAAGATCATGACTATCTCACGACATTATGTACTCGCAGCGGGCGGTACGGGCGGACATATGATGCCCGCATTTGCATTGGGCGCCGAACTGCTTCGCCGCGGCCACCATGTTGCATTGGTGACCGATGAACGCGGTACAAAAATTCCGGGCTGCCCAGACAAGATCGTCACCCATATCTTGCCAGCAGGACGCATGACGGGCGGTCCGCTGGGATGGTTGCGTGCGGCGAGCAGTATTGGACGCGGGCGTGAAATGGCCAAGCAGCTCTTTACCAGCTTTGCCCCAAGCGCGGTTATCGGTTTCGGCGGTTATCCGGCGTTTCCGGCGCTATTGGGCGCATTTGCCAACAAAATACCGACAATCATCCACGAACAAAATGCCGTTTTGGGCCGCGTTAACCGCCTGACGGCCAGTAAAGTAAATGCGATTGTAACCGCATATCCTGATATCCAACGGCTAAAACCGCGAGACAAACCAAAGGTGCACTTGCTGGGCAATCCGGTCCGGGTCGAGGTGTTGGCTTTGCGCGAAGAGGCGTTTCCGACGCTGGACGAAGACGGTATTTTTCGCGTTTTGGTAACCGGCGGCAGCCAAGGTGCGGCGATCCTGTCCGACGTTGTTCCCGATGGATTGGCGCGTCTGCCGCTGAATTTGCGCCGCCGATTACAGGTGACGCAGCAGTGCCGGGCCGAAGATATTGATGCGGTCCGCAAAAGCTATGCCGAGCATCAAATTCCGGCTGAGTTGGCGACATATTTGCCCGATTTGCCCGAACGCCTTGGTTGGTCGCATCTGGTGATCTCACGCGCAGGGGCATCGACAATCGCTGAGCTGACCTGTGCAGGGCGGCCCGCGATATTGATTCCGCTGCCGGGTGCAACCGACAATCATCAGGAAATTAATGTAAAGGAAATGGTGCGAGCAGGCGGCGCACGGATGGTGCGCCAGCCAGCGATAACCACCGTTAATGTTGACGATTACAGCGAAGCTAGACGAAATAAACTAATGAAAACACAAGCGGAAATTCGCCAAGGCATCGCCAAAGAACTGACCAAGCAGATACAAAAAATTGCGTTGGAACCAGGCGCGCTTGAAAATGCAGCAAGGGCTGCCAAAAATTGCGGGCGGCCGTCGGCTGTTTCCGATCTGGCCGATTTGGTCGAATCGTTCGGCGCTGCGCCAATCACCAAGCCGCTTCGGGCAAAGGCACAAGCGGCGCAAAACTTTGGCGGCGCTTCGCCTGCTTTGGCGCGGAGCCGGGCATCGTGAGGGGCGTTCCAACAGACATCGGCATTGTTCATTTTGTCGGCATCGGCGGCATCGGCATGTCGGGGATTGCCGAAGTGATGCACAATCTGGGGTATAAAGTTCAGGGATCGGATATCGCCGATGGCTATGTCGTTGATGGACTTCGCAAACTGGGTATCAAAGTGATGATCGGCCATTCAGCCGAGAATTTGGGCGATGCTGCCGTGGTTGTCACCTCAACCGCTGTGAAAAAGGGCAATCCTGAGCGCGATGCAGCGTTGGAGCGGCGGATACCATTGGTGCGCCGCGCCGAAATGCTGGCTGAATTGATGCGCCTGAAAAATACCGTGGCGGTTGCGGGCACGCATGGCAAAACCACGACAACATCGATGATCGCGGCCATGTTGGATCAGGGCGGTATTGATCCGACGGTTATCAACGGCGGCATCATCAACAGCTATGGTTCAAACGCGCGTTTGGGCGACAGTGATTGGATGGTGGTTGAGGCCGACGAGAGCGACGGCAGCTTCCTGCGGCTCGACGGAACGATCGCTGTGGTGACCAACATCGATCCTGAACATCTCGACCATTATGGTGATTTCGACGCAATCAAGCGCGCTTTCGTTGAGTTTGTTGAAAACGTGCCGTTCTATGGTGCTGCGATCATGTGCCTTGACCATCCCGAGGTTCAGGCCATCCTGCCGCAAATCCGCGACCGCCGGATCATCACCTATGGCTTTTCAGCGCAAGCAGACGTGCGCGGCGAAAACGTGGTGTCGTTTCCAGGAGGCAACCGTTTCGATGTGGTTGTCCGGTCACGCGACGGGTCGCAGCGGACTATCTCTGGCATCGAGCTTCCCATGCCCGGACGTCACAATGTGCAGAACGCTTTGTCTGCCGTTGCGGTCGGCCTGGAAATGGGGATGAGCGACGACGCAGTGCAATCGGGGTTCGCCAAATTCACCGGAGTAAAGCGCCGCTTTACCAAGGTCGGCGAAGTGGCAGTGGGCGGCGGCAATGTCATCATCATTGACGATTATGGCCATCACCCGGTTGAGATAAAGGCGGTCTTGTCCGCTGCCCGTGAAGGCGCATTGGGCAGGGTCATCGCGGTGGCCCAGCCGCATCGTTTTACCCGGCTGCGCGATCACATGGATGATTTCCAACAAGCGTTCAACGACGCCGATGTCGTGTTTATCTCGCCGGTATACACCGCCGGTGAAGCGCCGATTGACGGCGTGGATTCAGAGGCCTTGGTCGCCGGTTTAAAACAGCGCGGTCACCATAGCGCGAGTAATGTCACCGATGCCGCTGATTTGGCGGTGAAACTGAACGAAATACTGAAGCCGGATGATATGGTTGTTTGCCTTGGCGCGGGCGATATCACAAAATGGGCGGCGGGACTTGCCGATGCGTTAAGGGCGGCGCGGGCATGACCGTGGCCGAACTACCCGCTGCCGAAGGAAAGTTGACACGCAACGCGCCGTTGGCTCCGTTGGTGTGGTTTAAGTCTGGCGGCAATGCAGAGCTTCTTTTTGAACCCAAAGACATACCGGATCTGCAAAATTTCGTTGGCGAACTTGATCACGGCATTGCGATCTGGCCGCTGGGTTTGGGGTCAAACCTGATAATCCGCGATGGCGGTGTTGACGGTGTTACTGTTCGGTTGGGCAAACCATTTGCCAAGATCGAACGGACAGATGAAGTCACGCTACAGTGCGGCGGCGGAGCATCGGGAATATTGGTTTCTTCGACGGCCAGAGATGCAGGTATAGCAGGGCTAGAGTTTTTGCGCGGCATTCCCGGCACCGTGGGCGGATTTGTGCGCATGAACGGCGGCGCGTATGGCCGCGAGGTCAAAGACATTTTGATTGAATGCGATGTGGTATTACGGTCCGGACAACTGGCGACATTGCCGGCCGCCGAATTGGAATATAGCTACCGCCATAGTGAATTGCCCGGTGGCGCGGTTGTGGTGAGCGCGACATTTCGCGGCACGCCCGGCGAGAAGTCAATAATCGGCGCAGAAATGGACCGTATCGCCGCCGAACGCGAGGCATCGCAGCCACTCCGTTCCAAAACCGGCGGGTCTACATTCAAAAATCCCGATGGCCATAAAGCGTGGCAATTGGTCGATGAAGCGGGGTGCCGGGGCTTGCAGATCGGCGGCGCTCAGGTATCGGAAAAACACACAAATTTCTTGCTGAACCTTGGCGATGCGACAAGCACGGACATCGAAAATCTGGGCGAAGAAGTGCGACGCCGGGTCAAGGCAAAGTCGGGAATTGAACTGCAATGGGAAATTCAACGGGTAGGGAAGATTTGATGAGCGCTAATGTCCACGTCGCGGTGTTGATGGGCGGATGGTCCAACGAGCGCCCGGTTTCACTGATGAGCGGCAATGGCGTCGCCGACGCTTTGGAACGGGTTGGGTATAAGGTAACGCGCGTCGACATGGACCGCAATGTCGCCGCCACGCTGACCGCGTTAAAGCCGGATGTTGTCTTTAACGCGCTGCATGGTGCACCCGGGGAGGATGGCAGCGTGCAGGGGATGCTTGACCTGATGGGGATGCGCTATACCCATAGCGGCATGGTGACGTCGGTGATCGCGATTGACAAAGAGCTTACCAAACAGCGGCTTGTTCCAAATGGTATTCCGATGCCAAAGGGCACAATCGTACAGTCGGCAAGCTTATATGCGGGCGACCCGTTGCCGCGTCCTTATGTATTGAAACCAGTGAACGAAGGTTCGTCGGTTGGCGTCGCAATCGTCACCGAGGATAGCAATTACGGCAATCCGATTTCGTCCGCCGCGAAAGGCCCTTGGCAAGAGTTTGATAGTCTGCTCGCCGAACCATTCATCAAAGGCCGCGAGCTGACCGTTGCGGTTTTGAATGACAAAGCGATTTGCGTGACTGAACTTGTTCCAAAGAGCGGCTTTTATGACTTTGATGCAAAATATACCGAAGGCATGACCCAGCATGTTTGCCCGGCGCAAATCCCGTTGGCCATCGAAGAATATATGATGACGCTCGCGCTTGATTGCCACCGGCTGCTGGGCTGCAAGGGGGCTTCGCGCACAGATTTCAGGTGGGATGACGAATTGGGCAGAGACGGCGTATTTGTGTTAGAAACCAATACACAACCCGGAATGACACCGCTTAGTTTGGTTCCCGAACAGGCAAAGCAAATCGGCATTTCTTACGAACAACTGGTCGACATCATTGTTAAAGAAGCGCTGCAATGATTACGAGGAAGCCATGAAAACCACGACGACGCGCAAAAATGCTGGCCGCAAAGCCAATGCGACGTCGCGCACCAGCGCACGTCAGAAAATCAAACATATCTCATGGTTTGATCGGTTTTTGCGGACTTTGCCTTTTTCGGAAAGCGAAATTCAAAAGGGATTTACCTGGATCGCAATTGGTGCCGCCGGGCTTTTGCTGATTGTTGCCGGACGCTATTTTGGTGTTCCAGGAATGTTGCACGCGCAATATGCCGAGGTTGCCGCCAAAGCGGGCTTCGTCGTGACGCGAGTGGAAACGACCGGAATGGAACGGGTGGATCAATTAAAGGTTTACGGCATTGTTCTGGCAGAAAAAGACCGTGTGATGCCGCTGGTCGATTTGGAAAAGATCCGCAGCGATCTTATGAAATATGGCTGGATAAAGGATGTGCGCGTTAGCCGCCGGTTGCCGGATACCTTGGTGGTCGAGATTACCGAACGAAAGCCGACGGCGGTTTGGAAACACGGCAACAAATTGTCGCTGATCGATGAACAGGGCGTGGTTCTTGAAAATGTGTCTGTAAACGACGCCAATGGCTTGCCGACCCTAAAAGGTGCGGGCGCAAATACGCAAGCGGTCGCGCTTGCCAGTTTGGTCGAGCAGGCTCCGTCTTTGAAACCGCAGATCGTCGGCGCTGATTGGGTGGGAAACCGGCGATGGGACCTGACATTTAAAACCGGTGAAACCCTTGCGCTGCCCGAAGGTGATCGTGAATCGGCAGAGGCATTGTTGAACTTTGCCCGGATGGACGGCGTTAACCGGCTGCTTGGCAGGGATATTATTCACTTTGATTTGCGCGATCCCGACCGGATGTACCTTCGCAAAGCAGCCAAGGATTTGCCGAAATTGAAAACGGAAAGCGATAGCGACAGCAGCGAAAAGAGCGCGACAAGCGCAAAAGAAAAGGTGTCGGCATGACAACTGCGCGCGTGGAAAAAATCATTTCGGCATTGGACATCGGATCGTCGAAAGTGTGCGCGTTGATTGCTGGTAAAACGGACACCGGCGAATTGATTGTGCTGGGAACCGGGCAAAGAGAGAGCCGCGGTGTGGTTCGCGGGTGCATTGCCGATATTGAACAAGCCGAACTGTCGGTGCGCCATGCCGTTGAACAAGCTGAGCGGATCGCCGGGATCAACATCGACCGCGTATGGGTGGGTATTTCTGCGGGCGGATTGGACAGTATGCTTGCGCCGGTTGAAATCGAACTCAGCGGTGACCGGATTGAACAAGACGATATCGATGAGTTGTTGCAAGCCGGGCGGGCCAATCTGGATACAAAGGGCAAGGCGGCGCTGCATATCCAGCCAACATTATATTCATTAGACGGTGTCGGCGGGGTTGCAAATCCGCTGGGTCTGCATGCCGACCGATTGGGCGTCGATATTCACGTTGTTCTCGCCGATCCGTCACCTGTGCGAAATTTGGATATGACCGCACGTGCATCGCATCTGGAGGTCGAGGCAGTCGTTGTTGCCCCCATCGCCACCGGCCTTGCTTGCCTTACCAGTGAAGAACGTGAGCTTGGTGTGGCGCTGGTAGAATTTGGCGCTTCAATTACAAATGTTTCTGTCTTTATCGGCGGGATGTTGGTCGGATTGGAAACAATTCAGCAAGGTGCGGCAGATATTACCGACGATATCGCGTCGGCATTCGGGATCCGCCGTGCGCAGGCGGAAAGGTTGAAATGCTATTATGGATCGGCCTTATCCACGCCGCGTGATCATCAGGATGTTTTGGATTTGGGAGGCGAAGAAAGCAATTTGGCGGCCGATGCCAATGCTCCGCGTATCACAAAGGCGCAGCTGAACGCAGTTATCTTTCTGCGTATCGACAAGATCGTCACTGAAATTGGCCGCGTGCTAAAGCAAATTGGATTTGCTGGAACGACTGGACACCAAATTGTGTTGACCGGAGGAGGTGCCGAATTGAAAGGTATGCCTGAACATGTGCAAGCGGCGCTGGGCCGTGCTGTGCGTGTTGGCAAACCGACTGGAATAGCAGGCATGCCCGAAGCACATAGCGGCCCGGCATTTTCGACTTTGGTGGGACTGGTACGATATGCCGCCAGCGAGCCGCTGGAGCTGCAAGGTCCGTTTGATCCGAACGATCCCTATAACGGCGCGCCAATGCCGGGGTTAATTGAACGGATTAAGCGCGCAATTAGAGAGAATTTTTAAAAAGTTTACGTGGTTGTGGTTAATTTATAGATGTTTTGGCTGCAGTTTTGTGCCAATAACGAGAAAGTATATATACATGCCGAATGGCAAGGGGGTTTTTTAACATGAGTATCAATATCGGTCCTCCCATGGTTGATGAATTGAAGCCGAAAATTGCTGTTATCGGTGTCGGCGGAGCGGGTGGAAACGCTGTCGCCAATATGATTAACGCGAATGTCGAAGGTGTCGACTTTATCGTTGCCAATACCGACGCGCAGGCATTGAATGCGTCCGCCGCTGAATATCGCATTCAGCTTGGCCCTGACATCACCCAAGGCCTTGGTGCTGGTTCACGCCCAGAAGTTGGACGTGCCGCAGCAGAGGAAACTATCGAGCAGGTAAAGGCGGCTTTGCACGGCGCGCACATGTGCTTTATCGCGGCTGGCATGGGCGGAGGAACCGGCACGGGTGCTGCTCCGGTCATCGCCCAAGCGGCGCGCGAAATGAACATATTGACGGTTGGCGTGATCACTAAGCCGTTCCTGTTTGAAGGTACGCGCCGGATGCGTTCGGCGGATGCCGGTATCGAAGAACTGCAAAAGCACGTCGATACCCTGATCGTCATACCAAACCAGAATTTGTTCCTTGTTGCGAACCCGAATACCACTTTTAAGGAAGCATTTTTGCTTGCCGACGAAGTGTTGCAACAGGGTGTTCGCGGCATCACCGATTTGATGGTTATGCCGGGTCTGATCAATCTGGATTTTGCCGACGTTCGTTCCGTCATGCATGAAATGGGCAAGGCGATGATGGGGACCGGCGAAGCCGAAGGTGACGGCCGCGCGCTTGAAGCTGCTGAAAAAGCCATCGCCAATCCATTGCTCGACGGTGTGTCGTTGCAAGGCGCAAAGGGCGTTATCGTCTCGATCACTGGCGGCGAAGATATGCGCCTGATGGAAGTCGACGAAGCGGCAAACCACATTCGCGAACTGGTCGACGAAGATGCCAACATCATTTGGGGATCCGCGTTCAACGAAAATCTGAATGGCAGGATCCGTGTTTCGGTTGTCGCCACCGGTATTGATAGTGACGCACGTGGACCCGAAGCATCGTCGCGCTCGTTCGCCTTTGACCGGACGCCAAAGCCCGCCGCTGCGCCCGTCTCAAGCATCTACAATTCCGTCAGCGAACCTGCGGCGGACGCACTGGCTGCTGCTGAATTAGATGAGGTCAGCGCCGTGGCTGCGGCGGAAGAAGAAAGCCCGGTCAGCATTTTGATGGGCAGCGAGATTGAAGAGGAAAGCGATTTTTCTGCTGCAGATGTTTCGGATGAGAATTCCGAAGCAGCAGAGGACGAGGAAGAAATGCTGGAATTGGGAAGCTCAAATTTGGCAGAAGACCAAGTTGAAGTTGCCGAAGATGCGCCTGTTGCGGCTAGCGCATTCGCTGGTGATGCAGCCGCACCGCGTATCGCAAGCGGCGGCGGCACCCTGTTTGAACGGATGTCTAGCCTGTCACGCGGTTTGACCTCAAGCGATGATGAAGACGCGGAAAAGGAGGAAAGCCCGGGCAGGCTCAATATTCCTCGTTTCCTTGATCGTCAGGGAAATAACTGACACGCATCAAAGCAATTGTAATCAGGCGGCCAGAATGGGAAACTCTTCTGGTCGTTTTTGATGAACTATTGAACGTGCCGCTTGCACAGTTTTTTGCCCTGTACGCCGCAAAAAGGCATTAGCGAGAATATGAACCAGACGATTTTTCGCTATATTCTGAGCGCTTCTATCATGGCGATGTCTGTGCCTTTAATAGCGCAAGAAGAAGATGATAGCGCCATTGAAGAACTCGACCGGGCAAAAAATACGGGCGCAGTTCCGACGGTTGAAGTTCAAGGCGCCGCTGAATTACGGGGCGCAATGTTGCGGATCGCGCGGCGGCCAACCGACAGCGATGCCCTAATTGATGCAGGTAATGCCGCATTGCTGCTTGGCGATGCCAACGCGGCGCTAAATTTCTTTTCCCGCGCCGACGCCTTGCAGCCATCGAATGGCCGGATAAAATTGGGCTTGGCAATCGCGACTGTGCGCACCGAAAATCCGTTTGAGGCGCTGCGTTTATTTGATGAAGCGATAAGGATGGGAATACCCGAGCGGGCCGTGGCGGCGGACCGGGCGCTGGCATTCGACCTACTCGGAAATTTCGCCCGGGCGCAGCAGGACTATAATCTTGCGAAGATGTCTGACCGTTCAAACCGGTTGATTGTGCAGCAAGCAATTTCAATCGCGCTGATGGGCAAAGAGGCCGAAGCCGATGCCATGTTGTTCCCATTGCTGAAGCAAAACAACGGCGAGGCGTGGCGGGCACGCGCATTTTTGCTGGCTGCGCGCGGCGATTTCCGCGAATCGGTCAAGGTGACGCAGGGCTTTATGGATGTGCGTTCGGCGCAGCAATTTGAACGCTATCTCAGGCAATTGCCGCAGCTGACCGGCGCGCAAAAGGCGGCTGCTATCCATTTGGGGCATTTCCCCGCCAACAATATTGGCCGCGACAGTGAGACTTTGCAGCGGGTCGCGGCAAACTATCCCGCCACCGGGGCCACCGGTGATGGCAGGCTAGTCCCGGCGGGGGATCCATTTGGCCCCAAATCGGCGGCGCAAACAAAGAATGCAGCGAAGCTTTCACGGCGCGAACGTGAACGGGCCGCCAAGCGCGCGGCACAAGAAGTTCAGGTTCCAGCGGCAGTCGCCCGGCCCGTTGCGGACGTAGCGGATTTGGGATCACGGATTCCTTTGCCAATCGATATTGCGAGAGCGCGGATACTGGAGGCTGAAAAGATGTCGTTGGCACTGGTTGCCACGCCGCGGCCACTAGCGGCTGCTCCGCCGGTTTCGCCGCCGGTTCTGCCGCCAGTTTCGCCGCCATCACAGCCAACCTTCGCGGTCATCCGCCCTGCGCAGCCGCTGCCAACAACAGTGGTTACTCCGCCTGCGGCCAATGAAATACCAGCAAAACCCGCCGCTGATGTTTTCAGCAACCCCGCGCCGACACTAGCTCCAACAATAGCGCCCGCGCCGCAGATACCGCAGGCAACCGTTATTGCGCCGACGCCGCAGGCCACTGTGGCAAGCGTTATTCCGCAAAGCCCACCGCAACCCGCACCGCAACCGGCGCTTCCGCCCGCACCTTTGCCGCCGATGCCTTCGCCAACCGTTGATGCAGCGATCCCAAATACTGCGCCGACACAACTGCCAGCACCGCCACAAACATTGCCACAAACGACCCCGCAAGCATTGCCACAAGCGACCCCGCAAGCATTGCCACAAACGACCCCGCAAGCATTGCCGCAAATACCGCCGCAATCTCAAGACAGCGTGCCAGCAATCGTCAACCATTCGGATGGTGCAACGCCCAACACAGCCGCAACTCCGGCGGCGGCGCCAATCGTTTTTGCACCGACACCGCAAATTCAATCGGTTCCTGTGACGACCCAACCAGCATTCGACCTTGGCGCGGTCGTGAATTCAATTGATATTCCTGATGCGGAGAAAAAGCGTGATGTCGTCCCGGTTGATCTAAAAAAACTGCCGGTTGCATTACCAAAGGCAAAGCCGAATGATGCGCCCGACGACAAGAAAACGAAAAATACCACGCAAGCCGCGACGCAAGAAAATGCGGCCAGAATTTGGGTGCAGGTCGCCACCGGAGATGCGCCCGGGTTCCAAAGCGATATGCGGATTTTCCGCAAAAAATATGCCGACTTGTTCAAGGGCAAAGAAAGCTGGTCATCACCGTGGAGCAAGTCGAGCCGGTTGCTGGTAGGCCCATTTGCTGATCTGAAAGAAGCGAAGAAATGGGAAGCCGATTTCCGCAAAGCAGGTGGTGATGGTTTCGTATGGCGCAGTGAAAAAGGTATCGAAGTCAAACCGCTCCGAGCGCGATAACATAAGGTTGAAACTAAACCGTAGCCCTGAGCCTGTCGAAGGGCGCTTCACAGACAGGTGTGCTTCGACAGGCTCAGCACTGCGGTACAACCCGCAAATAGAGGCTGGTTGCCGCGCGTATTACTGTGCATAGGCTATATCTATGAATGCGCTTGAACCGTATGCCTGTCATCCACAAGCCACTCGAGGGCGGCGTTATGACGAACTTAGCAGCGCCGTGCGCGGGCCGCGCGATATATTCCAGCGCGACCGCGACCGGATAATTCATTCGATCTCGTTTCGCCGGTTGCGCCACAAAACCCAAGTGTTTGTTGCACCCGACGGCGATCACTACCGCGTTCGGTTGACGCACAGTTTGGAAGTGGCCCAAATTGGCCGGGCAATCGCGCGCGCATTGGGCTTAAACGAGGATCTGACCGAGGCCTTGTGTCTTGCCCATGATATCGGTCACCCGCCATTTGGTCATGCCGGTGAAGACGCTTTGGAACTCGCGATGAAGCCGCATGGCGGCTTTGACCACAACGCGCAGACATTACGCACATTGACGCGGCTGGATTCTCCCTATCCGCTGTGGCCCGGATTAAACCTGAGTTGGGAGTTATTGGAAGGATTGGCGAAGCACAACGGGCCGGTTCTAAGGCCGGGATGGGCGCTGAGCGAGGTTAATGCGGAACGCGATTTGGAATTGGGAAAATGGCCTTCGCTTGAGGCGCAGGTCGCGGCGGTGGCCGACGATATTGCCTATGATAATCACGATATTGATGACGGCCTGCGCGCAAAGTTTCTGGATATAGACCAGATTTGTTCGTTACCGTTTGTAGCCGACAGATGGCAGCAGATATTGGCGCGTTACCCGGGCATTGCGCCTCAAAAACTTTTGCCCGAATTGGTGCGCGAACAAATTGGCGTCATGGTCAATGATGTCATCGCCGCAACACGGGCAAGAATTTTGGCAACGGGCGTCAAAAACGTTGCGGAAGTGCGCGATGCCGGGATTATGATTGCCGGATTTTCTGCTGAGATGACGGAACAGGAACGCACGCTAAAGCGTTTCATGTATGACAATTTATACCATCATCCCTTGCAAATTGCGGCGGCCAACGAGGCACGGAAAATCGTTTCCGAGCTGTTCGCGGCTTATGTGCGGGATTGCATGTTGTTGCCGCCCGATTGGCAAGCCAATCTGCCAGACGAAGAGCCTGCACGCAGCCGCCATATCGCGGATTTTCTTGCGGGCATGACGGATCGATATGCACAAAACTGCCACATTCAAATTTACGGAGCGCAGTGATGGCCGCTAAAGTATTATTACTGGGGGCAACGGGGCTGATCGGGGGCTCTGCCGTGCGGTTATTGGCCAATGCCGGTTTTGACGTTCATATCGTTGTCCGTCAGGAAACTCAGACGGTCGCGGGCGTAACTGCACATGTTGCGCCGCCCGCGCAGTGGCCCGCCTTGGTGACCGAACTGGGGGCGCGATCGGTGATTTCGTGCCTAGGCACGACGATGCGGCAGGCAGGGTCGCAGGCCGCGTTTGCGGCGGTTGATTTGGACCTAGTTTGCGCCATTGCCAATGCGGCAAAAGCAGGCGGGG
>JAYUPJ010000227.1:0-5037 GCA_043760195.1 Sphingomonadales bacterium
GCGGCGATTTGCGGAACGGACACCGACATGGGACGTGCTGCATAAATTCCCGCATGACTATAAAATTGTCTATGTGGGCGACGCAGCGATGAGCCCATATGAGATCACCCATCCCGGCGGTTCTGTCGAACATTTCAACGAAGAATCGGGTGCCGTCTGGCTGCACCGCATGACCAACACCTATCCGTCATCGGTGTGGCTGAATCCGGTGCCAGAAAAGCAATGGGGCTATTCGCAGTCAACCAAGATCATCAAGGAATTGATGAATGACCGAATGTACCCGCTGACGCTGGGCGGATTGGATGATGCGATGCGTGAGTTAAGCCGCAAGAGTTAATATAGCAGATACTTCGCCCGAACCGCTGCCCATGCCTGCTCATCCGGAACGGTGATCGCATCCAAATCATCGGCTGTCGACGCCGGATTGTCCACCCATTCGCGCAGCAGCGGCCCGCCGTTTATCACATCAATCGCCAATTTCCCGATTTCATATTCATATGGAAAATCGCGCCATAAATCGTAATCCGGATATAGATTGCGGATCGCCTTAAAACCCAAAGCCTGCAACCGCCAAGGCTGGAACGCGGTGTGGTCGTAATCCGGACCTTCGCAATGAATTTGAACGCCGTGACAGAGCATCTTCGTATGCTTGTGAAATGTTGGCTCAAACCAGCATTCGCGCAAGATACATCCCGCCAGCCATTGCGGCGCAAACCGGCGCATTTCGGCGATCACGGCGCGGGCATCGATATCGGGCGCGCCAAACAATTCGAGCGGCCGCGTCGTGCCCCTACCCTCTGACAAAGTCGCACCCTCCAGCATCACCGTTCCGGCATAAGCGCGCGCCATCATCACATTGGACGCATTCGGGCTGGGGTTGATCCAGATACGTTCGCCGCTTGGCCAGCCAAATCCGGGCGCTGCATCGGGATCATAATCTTGCATCTCGATGACGTGATAATCCACATCAATGCCAAAATGATCAATAAACCAGTGGCCCATTTCCCCCAATGTCATCCCGTGCCGCATCGGCATTGGCCCTGCTCCGACAAAACTTTCCCAGCCCGCGCGCAGGGTCAGCCCTTCGATCGGGCGGCCTGCGGGATTGGGCCGGTCCAGCACCCAAACCGATTTTCCATGCTGAGATGCAGCCTCAAGCATGTACCGTAAGGTTGTGATAAACGTATAAATACGGCATCCCAAATCCTGCATATCAATCAGGACGACATCGAATATATCCATCATTTGTGATGCCGGACGGCGCACTTCACCATACAGGCTGAACACCGGAATATTATGGACGGGATCAGTGAAGTCCTCCGTCTCCATCATATTGTCTTGCTTGTCGCCGCGCATGCCATGTTGCGGTCCAAATGCAGCCGTGATGTTGATGTCATTAAGCGCCGCCAGCGCGTCGAGCGAGTGCGTAAGGTCAGCTGTCACCGAGGCCGGATGCGCCAGCAATGCGACGCGTTTGCCTACTAATTCGCTGCGAAGTTCAGGCTGAGTTATTAATCTATCGATACCGTTTTTCATGCTTGCCCTGCTGCCTCCAGTTGCAGCGTAAAGCAAGAGCGATCATGAAAATCGGGTTCCGCTTTTTTATGATCGAAAGCCCAGTATGATTTGTTCCCGTCAGGTTCCTCGGCCACAACGGTTACGCCAACAGCAAAGCGGCCTTGTTGCCACTGCGGCGGCAATTGCACCGTCGCTTCCAAAGCAAAGTGACTGTTGCTCATGTCAAGATAAATTTCAGGAACCGTGCTTAAGTTGAGATTGCTGCGGCCTTCGCGGTAATCGCCAAACTGATACGCGGCCCATAAAGACGCGGCAGAAAAGTTGAATTCAATATATTCCGGCTCATCGCCAATTGCCAAAAAGGCCTCAAAACAAGTTGTTTTCCACAAATCATCGGTGCGCTCAGGCGGCTGCGTATCGGCTACAACAAGCATCGGTTCGGGTACTTCGATATGGTAACGAAGCCAAAGTGTGCCTGCCGGCGTAACCTCGCAGCATATCGCAATCGACTCGATATAGTCCGCAGGCGTCTTTGGATGACATATCAAAGGATGATATATCGGATGCAACATATTGTCCAAGGCGCGCTCCCGCTGTAAGGCGGCTGGCAATGACACATTACCAATCCGATTTGCTCCGCTTACTCAATGAACGCGGTTATATCCACCAAATTACCGACGCGGCGGCGTTGGATGCCTTGGCCGCTAAGACAATCATTCCGGCTTATATCGGATTCGATGCAACCGCGCCGTCGCTGCATGTCGGCAATCTGGTTTCGATCATGCTACTGCGCCGGTTACAACAAGCCGGGCATAAACCCATCGTGTTGATGGGCGGCGGCACCACAAAGGTCGGCGACCCATCGGGCAAGGACGAAATACGCAAGCTGCTAGATACCGATGGAATTAATGCAAATATCGCCTCTATCCGGCGGATATTTGAACGTTTTCTGAAATTCGGCGACGGCCCGACCGACGCAATCATGGTGAACAATGCCGATTGGTTAGACCGGCTTGGCTATGTTGAACTTCTGCGTGATGTAGGACCACATTTCACGATAAACCGGATGCTAACATTTGATTCCGTCCGGCTTCGTCTGGACCGCGAACAGCCGCTGACGTTCCTCGAATTCAACTATATGATCTTGCAAGCGTATGACTATTTGGAGCTGTCACGCGGTCAGGCGTGCCGGTTGCAAATGGGTGGTTCTGATCAATGGGGCAACATTATCAACGGCATCGAACTTGGCCGCCGGATTGATGGCACCGAGTTATACGGCGTCACCACGCCGCTGATTACCAAGGCCGATGGATCTAAAATGGGTAAATCGGTCAGCGGCGCGATTTGGTTGCACGAGGACCAGTTACCGCATTGGGATTACTGGCAATTCTGGCGCAATGCCGATGACCGCGACGTTGGCAAATTCCTGCGGCTGTTCACCGATCTTTCTTTACCTGAAATCGAAAAGCTGGAAAATCTGGACGGCAGCGCAATCAACGACGCCAAGGTCGTGCTGGCCAATGCCGCGACAGCATTATGCCGCGGAGAGAGCGCAGCGCAGACCGCAGCGACAACCGCGCAGCAAACCTTTGCTGGCGGCGGGTCGGGCGAAGACTTGCCGTCAGTTGACATATCGGCGAGCGAAATCTCTATTGTCGAAGCACTGTTGGCGTTAAACTTTGCGACATCTCGTAAGGAGGCAAAGCGGCTGATCGAAGGCGGCGGTGCGCGCATTGATGGCGTGGCCGCGGCTTCCGAAGATGTCAAAATCACGTCCGGCATTGATGCAATCAAAATATCTGCGGGTAAGAAAAAGCACGGAATTCTGCGGTTTGTATAGCGCCCGCGAAAAAATTTTACATCCACTTTACCAAATATTCGTACTTCATAGTGTATGTAAAGTATTCCAAAAACAAAATGGGCCCTATAAAAAATGGCACAGCCAATACCGCAGAATGACTATGATCTTCGCAGAGCAGCCCGGCACCGCGCCGACTATAAAGCGCTTGTCGAAAGCAAGGTACACGGCGATCAACATGTTCATATTATCAACATATCTGCGCACGGGTTTATGACTGATGATAATGTGAAATTCGAACGCGGTGACCGCGTTGAACTTCGGTTACCTGCAATCGGCAGGATTGAGGCTCATTTGATTTGGACCGTTGATAATCGGGCAGGATTTCAGTTTGAACGAGTCATCCGCGTTCCAGAATTCTTGAGCATGTTGGAAAAAGTGGCTCCAAAGCTGCGTTAACCGCTGCGCAATGTCGCAATCCCGGCATCGCGTTCAAACAAATACAAAGCAATTCTAGCGGCATGGCCACGCGCCCCGGACAAGCCGCCGTCGCGTTGCAGAAACAACCGGGCGTCATCGGATGCAGCGCCAATCATCGCCCTCACTTGTTCGGCGGTTGCAATCCGGAATGGGCTGTCCCCAGATTGCCGGGTGCCTAGCATTTCACCGGCGCCGCGCAGCTTCAAATCTTCCTCCGCAATTTTAAAACCATCATTTGTCTCACGCATCAACGACAGCCGCGCCCTTGCTGTTTCGCCGATCTGCGGACCACGCACCAGCAGGCAGATTGATTTTTCTGCGCCCCGGCCAACACGGCCGCGCAGCTGGTGGAGCTGGGCAAGGCCAAATCTGTCTGCCGCCTCGACGATCATTAAGCTGGCATTGGGAACATCAACGCCCACTTCGATAACGGTGGTGGCGACGAGTAACTTCGTCGATCCAGCAATAAATGCCTCCATAACGGCATCTTTTTCCGGGCCTTTCATGCGCCCATGCACAACCGCAACCTGATCACCAAAACGCAGGCGAAGCTGTTCTGCACGTTGTTCTGCCGCCGCCAAATCGCTGTTTTCGCTCTCTTCAACCAAAGGGCACACCCAAAAAGCTTGCTTGCCAGCTGCCAAATGCCGCCCGACACCTTCTACCAATTCCGATAGACGCTCTGATGAGATAACCCTGGTTTCAACCGGTGTGCGCCCCGGCGGCAGCTCATCAAGTTGCGAGCTATCCATTTCACCATAGCAAGCCAGCGCCAACGTGCGCGGAATGGGCGTCGCTGTCATCACCAACAGATGCGGGACTGCGTTGGCTTTGCGGGACAGCATTAGCCGCTGACTAACACCAAACCGGTGTTGCTCATCGATGACCGCCACGGCCAATGCTTTGTATGTCACCGGTTCCTGAAAGATCGCATGCGTACCAACCAGGATGTGGATCGATCCGTCGGCGAGGCCCATCAGCGTGGCTTCACGCGCCTTGCCTTTGTCACGCCCCGTCAATATTGCGATGTTAACCGGCAATCCGGCGAGCATTTGACGCAAATTGGCAAAATGTTGCCGTGCCAAAATTTCTGTGGGAGCCAAAATTGCGCCCTGAAAGCCAGCCTCGACCGAACGAAGCAACGTCATCAGCGCCACCACAGTTTTCCCGGAGCCAACATCGCCCTGCAGCAATCTCAACATTGGCCGGGATTGCTGCAAATCGCCTTCAATTTCGGCAAT
>JAYUPJ010000228.1:0-5010 GCA_043760195.1 Sphingomonadales bacterium
TGCCGATAATCCTGCTGGCATTCCTGCCCTTGGCTTTGGTCGGGCCGTTCATCCGTTATCGTCATTGGAAATTCTTCATCACCCACATGCAGGGCTATGGCGAGGTTAATCTGGACGATCTGTCGCAATCGCAAACCGAAACATCGCGCCATGGCGAAGGCTTGCTCGATGCCTTTGATGTCGGAGCGATCTAACCGGTGAGCAATTATTTCAGCGCCTATTTCTACGACGGCCAAAGCGGCGTCAAACGCGATGTTAGCATTGAAATAATTGGCCAGACATTCTTTCTGGATGAAACCGAACGGCGGCACGGGCCGTTTGATTTCGGCGAAGTGACATACACCGGCAAAGTCGGGCCCGCCGAAGTTTATGGTTATGCCGGGCGCGATGGCTGGCGGCTGGGCCTGTCGGGCGAAGTGCCCGGCGACATTGCGGGCAACCTGCCCGCCAAGCAAAAATATGGTGGCTGGATCGACCGTTTGGGCATTGGCCCGGCGGCGCTGGCATTCGCAATCGCCAGCGCGGGCGTGGTCGCGGTTGTCATGTTCACTCCGCAATGGCTCGCGCCCCTAATTCCCAGCAGTTTTGAAAAGAAAATGGGCGACGCGCTCGTTGGCGATTTTGGCGGTCGTTTTTGCAACGGTGAAAAGGGCAGTGCGGCACTCAAAAAGCTCGCCGGATCGCTCGACAAAGACGTTAGCGATTTGCAGATTGAAGTCGCCAACATCGACATGTTGAACGCGGTCGCCTTGCCCGGCGGCAAGATCATCATTTTCCAAGGCCTGCTGTCACAGGCACGCTCACCCGATGAAGTGGCGGGGGTATTGGCGCACGAAATGGGCCATGTCCGCAAGCGCCACGTGATGCAATCCTTGCTGCGGCAGATGGGTTTATCGCTGGTTTTGGGCGGATTGGATGGCAACGCGGGCAGCATCGTCAATGGCGCGCTGGGCGCAACATATACCCGATCCGCCGAAACCGAAGCGGATCAATATTCGATGACGGCATTGTCCGCCGCCAATGTCTCCCCCATCGCCACAGCCAGTTTCTTTGAACGGCTGGCGAAGATGGATGGCAGCGCCGAGAGTAGCGAACAGATGCAGGCGGTCACCGGATATTTGTCCAGCCACCCGCTGTCAACTTCCCGCAAAAAGGCATTCGAAAACAGCTTGAGAAAGGGAGCGAATTACAAACCGGTGTTGAGCCATGATGAATGGACCGAGCTGAAAACCATGTGCGCCCAGGACCGCGATGTGAAATCCGGTTTCGGTTTTGATTTCGGCGATGGCGGATAGTGATCGCCCCTCCCCTCATCGGGGCGGATTTAATTTGAATGCAGCGGTGCTTTATTCAGCCTAAGGGGAACTATGCACCCAACCACTTCTTCCGCAACCCCGCCCGAATTTTTCATCCGCGCTGATGGCGTTCGTCTGGCCTATCACCATGTCGCTGGCACAGGCCCCGCGATTGTTTTCCTGCCGGGCTATATGTCCGACATGCAAGGCGGCAAGGCGCAGGCGATTGAAGCATGGGCAACCCGCAATGGCCGCGCGATGTTGCGGCTGGACTATGCCGGATGCGGCGAGAGCGAAGGCAATTTTGCCGATGCGACCTTTGACCAATGGCGCGATGATGTGGCGGCGATGATCGCGCAAATCGCGTCTGGACCGGTGATATTGGTCGGATCGTCGATGGGCGGGTGGCTGATGCTGATGATCGCCTTGGTGCTGAAATCGCAAGTGACGGCGCTGGTTGGCATCGCCGCCGCGCCCGATTTCACCGACTGGGGTTTCAGCGAGTTTCAGCGCGCAACCATCGCCCGCGACGGTGTGATATTTCAGGACAATCCTTATGGCCCCGACCCGACGCCGACATACGCTGCGCTGTTCCGGTCCGGTCAGGCGAACCGCATGTTGAACGCCGAAATCCCCATCGATTGCCCGGTGCGCTTGATCCACGGCCAATGCGACGCCGATGTGCCGTGGGATATAGCTATGCAAATTGCATCGCGGCTGCGTTCATCCGATGTGCAGGTCACGCTGGTAAAAGACGGCGATCATCGGTTGTCGCGCGATGCGGATATTCAGTTGATTCTGGATGTCATCGCCGCGCTGCCGTCATAGTGAGCGAGGCCAAATGCTAGTCCCCATCCTGATCCTGCTGCAAAGTTCTGTTTTGCCCAGCTTTGACGAAGTGCGCGCGCGCGATTGCCAAAAACTGACGCAGACCGATCCGGCATCGGCGATAGTCAATGCCAGCGAATGGCGGCAGGCAAATGGCGGCTTTCGCGCCGACGCCTGTTTGGCCGAAGCGTATGCCGCGCAAGGCCGGTTTGCCGAAGCCAGCGGCATTTTCAAAACTGCGGCACAGGCCACAGCTAAAGCCGGTAACAAAAGCGCCGCGCAATATTGGGCGCAGGCTGGCAACGCAGCCATTGCCGCAGGGCAGTCGGTCGAAGCCATCAGTTACTTAAAAGAGGCGCTGAATTCGCCATCGTTGAACAAGCCTGCACGCGCCAATATCCTGATCGACCGCGCCCGTGCCTATGTCGCCAGCGACCAGCCGGAAAACGCCAAAGCCGATCTGACCGAAGCGCGCCGGATCGCACCGGACAACGCGCTCAGCTGGCTGTTATCGGCGACGCTGGCGCGGCGGTCGGGCGCGCTATCCGATGCGCAGAATTACATCGCCACCGCCGCCGGGCTTTCCCCGGTTGATGCCGCGATCGCATTGGAAGCAGGCAATATCGCGGCGGCGGCAGGCGCACTTGAAATCGCGGCTGAACAATGGCAGCAAACAATCCGCATCGCCCCGCAAAGCCCGCAAGCCGACAGCGCCGCTAAATTGCTGGCGGCGCTTGCATTGCATAAATCTGAAACATCGCCGAGTAAGAAGACAGCCGACGCGGTTAAGACCGAACCAGCCGTTGCTTCCCCGGAACCGAGGTAGTAAAAGCGCTCTGTCATTCCCGCGCAGGCGGGAATGACGATGTTTTTTTATTCCAGAATATCGTTTAATTTGATGTTTAAAACCGAGGCCCCCGTCCAATGACCAAATATCTGCACAGCATGATCCGCGTGAGCGACCCCGACGCGGCCGTCGCCTTTTTCGGCCTGATTGGTTTGGAAGTGGTCAATCGTTTTGAAAGCGAACAAGGCCGCTTCACCCTGATTTTTTTGGCTGCCCCCGGACAGGCCGGAATAGCCGAAGTCGAGCTGACCTATAACTGGCCGCCCGCAGATGGCAGCGCGGCTGAAGTCTATGGCGGCGGGCGCAATTTCGGACATTTGGCTTACCGCGTGGAGAATATCTACGAAACCTGTCAACGCCTGTTGAACGCCGGTGTCACCATCAACCGCCCGCCGCGTGACGGCCATATGGCATTCGTCCGCAGCCCCGATGGGATCTCGGTCGAATTGCTGCAAGACGGTCATTTGCCCGCGCAAGAACCATGGGCGAGCATGCCCAATGTCGGGGAGTGGTGAACTTTTTTGGTGGCCTTTTTTGCACTCGGTTGCTTGTGATTTCGGTTCATAAAAGCCACAAAGGGAACAAGATAAAAGTGTAACTATCAAATACCGTAGCCCTGAGCCTGTCGAAGGGTGTCTAAATTAGGGGCGTACTTCGACAAGCTCAGCACTACGGCTTATAAAGTTTCAGCACCACGGGCTTATAGCGTAATTGCTTCTATCTTTTTCCCTTTGCAGCTTTTATGAACCGAGGAATTACCCAATGTCGATCGAAGTAATCCGCATCCCCGTCCTGTCCGACAATTACATCTGGCTGGCCCGCGAAAGTAACAGCGGCGAAGTGGTGGTAATCGACCCCGCTGTGGCCGAACCCGTGCTGGCCAAAGCAGATGAGCTGGGCTGGAAAATCACCCATATCTGGAACACCCATTGGCACCCCGACCACACCGGCGGCAACGCGGCGATTAAAGCGGCAACAAGTTGCATCATAACCGGCCCCGCCGCCGAGGCGGAGCGTATCCCGACGCTCGACAAGCATGTGCGCGGCGGCGATCGGGTTGATTTTGGTGCCACTTCGGCAGCCGTCATCGACGTCCCTGCCCATACCGCCGGGCACATCGCCTTTCATTTTGCCGATGCCGAAATAGCCTTTGTCGGCGACACGTTGTTTGCCATGGGATGCGGCCGGTTATTCGAAGGCACTGCCGCGCAGATGTTTGATAACATGCGAAAGCTGGAGGCACTGGGCGATGACACGATGATCTATTGCGCCCATGAATACACGCAAAGCAATGGCCGCTTTGCCCTGACAGTGGAGCCCCAGAACGCGGCGCTCATCACGCGCATGGCCAGCGTCGATGCGATGCGCGCGGCAGGCGAGCCAACCGTGCCGACCACGATAGCCCTAGAACGCGCCACCAACCCGTTCATGCGAGCGGCGTCGGCGGCGCAGCTGGCGGAGCGGCGCACAGCCAAGGATGCGGGATAGCCGCTAAACGCTTCGCCGCTCCAGCGCGGCGTTTCGAATCTAAAATTAGCACCAAGACTGCCGCCCGCCCTCATACCAGCGCGCCAGACCTTCATCGACCAACACGCCGCCAAGGCTTTCGCCGTCCCGTTTCACGACCCTTAACAAGCGGCCATAACGATCGGTATCACGGTCAATTACGGACAGTGAAAATGCTCCGTTATTGAGCAGTTCTTGCAACCGCACCCGCGCCGCGTTGCCCAAATCGAGTTCACTCTCGCAACCATAATCATGGGTTTCGGGGGTATCGATATCGGCGATGCGGATTTTATGGCCGCGATAATAAAATGTATCGCCGTCGACGACGCAGTTAAATCCGCCGCCCGTATGGCAAAAGTCAAAATCGCCGGATTGTATTGCCGGCAATTCTATTGCGAGTGCCAAAGGTGGTCTATATTTGGACGGCGCAAATTGCAGACCCGCCGAAAACAGCACGAAGGCTGCAATCCCGATGCTGATAATCAACTGGTTTGAGGGGTTCCAAAGGCGTGCTTTGCGGTGATACTGTTTTGG
>JAYUPJ010000229.1:0-4992 GCA_043760195.1 Sphingomonadales bacterium
TTGAGTGCGCCAAAATTGCGCCAGTCGTCCTCAATCTCCGGACCTTCGGCCACGGCAAATCCCATGTCGGCGAAAATTTCGGCGAGTTCGTCCATGACCTGGCTGACCGGATGGATGCTGCCGCGCGGAGTGGTGGGCGCGGGCAGCGTCATGTCCAGACCTTCGGTGGCAAGCCGCTGGTTGAGGGCAGCGGTTTCGAGGGCGGCTCTTCGATCAACGATTGACTTAGAAATCTCATCTCTCAGCGAGTTGTATGCCGGTCCCTTAACCAAGCGATCTTCAGGCGAGAGCGAGCCGAGCGATTTCATAAGTGCCGTAATTGGACCCTGCTTACCCAAAATTGAAACCCGCAAAGTCTCGAGGTTTTCATTTGAGCTGCGCCCTATTTCGCCGACAAGGTCGTCTAAGCCAGCCTTACCAAGTAGCTCACGCATATTCTCCGCATCAGCTTTTTGCTTGGCCCATTCCTCACCCAAAGCAGTTATTGTGCGATTTAACGCATCCTGCGCGGCGTTTAGCTTTTCATTGATATCAGTCATGTCGTTCACCTGCATAAGCAAAAGGGCGCGAACGGCAAGTACCGTTCACGCCCTTTTGCGCATTGTTCGAAGAGTGAAGCTTACGCTGCTTTCGCCAACGCTGCCTTCGATTGCGCGATGATGGTGCTAAACATCGCGGCTTCGTGCATCGCCATTTCAGCCATCACTTTACGGTCAAGCTCTACGCCCGCCAGTTTCAGGCCGTGCATGAATACGCCGTAAGTCATGCCTTCGGCACGGACGGCGGCGTTGATCCGCTGGATCCACAATGCGCGGAAATTGCGCTTGTTTACCTTGCGGTCACGATAGGCATATTGCCCAGCCTTTTCGACCGCTTGACGCGCGATCCGGATCGTATTCTTGCGGCGGCCACGAAAGCCTTTTGCTTGATCCAATATGTTATTGTGTTTGGCGCGGGTGGTAACACCCCGTTTTACGCGTGCCATAATCTATATCCTTAATATCTTTAGTGGTCGCATGGCTTAACCGAAAAACCGGTTCCCACTTTTTCTCGCCATGCTCACAGTTTTCGAACAGTCGCAGCAGGCTTACAGCCCGTATGGCGCCCATTTCTTGATTGTTCTTGCATCGGCGTCCGAAATTGTATCGGTGCGGCGGTGCTGGCGGATATATTTCGCGTTATGGCTGTTCAGACGGTGACGTTTGCCAACGGCGCCGTGCTTGATCTTGCCAGTTGCGGTGAGTTTGAAGCGTTTCTTCACACCACTTTTGGTCTTCAGCTTGGGCATTTTGGTCTCCTTTGGTTGAGTCCGTATCAGATCGACATGGCAGCCCATACTGGCCAGCCCATCTATTCGGAAGCCGCGCGTATAACGGTGTGCAAACGAAATGCAAGCGATTCGGGTGCTCAATGCGCGCAGGCCAATGCCTCCAGCACATCCTCTAGCCGCGCCGGATCGCCGAGCGCGATAACATCGCCTGCCGAACCTGCATGCAACGGCTCACCGTTCCAATCGCACATCATTCCGCCCGCGCCTTCGACAATAGGCACGAGCGCAGCAAAGTCGTGAAGTTTCAGGCCGGTCTCAACCACCACGTCGATCTGGCCGGTGGCGAGCAAGGCGTAGTTATAGCAATCACCGCCCCAGACCGTTCGCTTGTTGGTTTTGGCTGCCAGTGCCATGAAATGTTCGGCGTCATGTTCGCCAAAATATTGCGGCCCGCTGCTCGCCAATACCGCGTCTGATAGCTGGCGGCAGGTGCGGGTGCGCACCGGTTTGCCGTTGAGAGTGGTTTCCCGGCCCGCTGCGCCAATCCAGCGTTCGCCGCTGATGCATTGGTCGATGATGCCCATGACCGGAAAACCCTGTTCCATCAGCGCAATCAGCGTGCCGAATATTGGCCGTCCGGCCATGAAGCTGATCGTGCCATCGATGGGATCGAGCACCCAGGTGCGGCCCGAAGCTCCGGCCTTTTCGCCAAATTCCTCGCCGATAATCGCGTCATCGGGGCGTTCCTTGTCAAGGATCGCGCGGATCGCGGCTTCGGCTGCGCGGTCGGCTTCGGTGACCGGCGATGCATCGCTCTTGGCTTCGTGTGCAAATACGCTGCGATAAAACGGCCGGATCGCGGCTCCTGCGGCATCGGCCAAGCGGGCGGCGAGTTCTAAATCAGACGGCGTCAATCGAACAGCGAGCTCACGCTGCTTTCGTCCGCAATCCGGCGAATTGCTTCGCCCAGCAACGGCGCGATTGGCAAGTGGCGGATATTGGGTGCATCGTGGACCGCGTCGGTGGCTTGGATGGTATCGGTTATCACCAGTTCCTTCAGCACCGATGCGCTGATCCGTTCCGCTGCGCCGCCGGACAACACGCCGTGGGTGCAATATGCCACCACGTCGGTTGCGCCCTTGGCTTTCAGCGCGGCCGCCGCGTTGCACAATGTGCCGCCTGAATCGACCATATCGTCGTGCAATATGCAGAACTTGCCGGTGACATCGCCGATGATGTTCATAACCTCGGACTCGCCCGCCTTTTCCCGCCGTTTATCGACGATGGCCAACGGCGCGTTATCGAGCCGTTTGGCCAATGAACGGGCGCGCACAACGCCGCCAACATCGGGGGATACGACCATCAAATCTTCGCCGCCATAACGCGACAAGATATCCGCGCTCATCACCGGCGCGCCATAAAGATTGTCGGTGGGGATATCGAAAAACCCCTGGATCTGTCCAGCGTGCAGATCAACGCAAAGCACGCGGTCGGCGCCTGCTTCGGTGATCAGATTGGCGACCAGCTTGGCCGATATCGGCGTGCGCGGTCCGGGCTTCCTGTCTTGGCGGGCATAGCCAAAATACGGGATCACAGCGGTAATGCGTTTGGCCGATGCGCGGCGCAGCGCATCAATCATGATCAGCAATTCCATCAGATTGTCATTGGCAGGATGATTGGTTGGTTGCAGTACGAATACATCCTCGCCGCGCACGTTTTCGTGGATTTCGACGAAAATCTCGTCATCGGCAAAGCGGCGCACAGAGGTATCGGTTAACGCTATTTCGAGATATCCTGCAACCGCACGGGCCAAAGGCAGGTTGGAATTGCCTGACATTAATTTCATGGATTTTGGTTCCCCGTCCGGATGTATGGATTCTGTTGCCGCTCTAGCCGCGCGGCGCGAATATGACAATCGCCTTGCTCCCTTTTGTTTGCGGCAATATGTGTGACCAATGACTGACACACTCTCGATTGCCATGGCCCAGATAAATCAACGCGTAGGGGATCTCGCCGGAAACGCCGCGGCCATGCTGGAATGGCGGGCAAAGGCTCCGGATGCCGATTTGATCGTCTTTCCCGAACAGCAGCTGATCGGCTATCCCGCCGAAGATCTAGTGCTCAAGCCGGAGTTTGCCATTCGCGCCGCGTTGCAATTGGAAACGCTAGCCAAGGCAACAGCAGATGGCGGCCCGGCGATGCTGGTCGGCAGCATCTTTACGGAAAATGGCGCGCTGTATAACGGCGTTGCGATCCTTGATGGCGGCAAGATTGCGGCGGTACGCTATAAGCATGAGCTTCCCAATTACGGAACGTTCGATGAAAAACGGATATTCGCGCACGGACCTTTGCCCGCGCCCGTCGAATTTCGCGGCGTCAAATTGGGTTTGCCGATTTGTGAAGATGGCTGGTTACCAGCAGTGTGCGGGCATTTATTGGGGCAAGGCGCCGAGCTGCTGATTTCAGTCAATGGCAGCCCGTATGAAATCGACAAAGACGACCGCCGCGAATTTGTGGTGTTTGCATCGCGGGTGAAACAAACCCGCCTGCCGCTTATTTTCCTGAACCGGGTTGGCGGACAGGATGAGCTTGTGTTTGACGGCTGTTCGTTTGTGCTCAACGCCGATGGCAGCACGGCGCACAGATTGCCCGATTGGGAAGAGGCGCTGGTGATGACCAACTGGCAGCGCACCGATGCGGGCTGGATTTGCGAACAGGGGCCGCTGGCCAAATGGGAAGATCATCCCGCCGACATTTACAGCGCGATGGTGCTGTCTTTGCGCGACTATGTGGAACGCAACCGCTTCCCCGGCGTCGTCCTTGGCATGTCCGGCGGAATTGATAGTGCAATTTGCGCGGCAATCGCCGCCGACGCGCTTGGCCCGGACCGGGTGTGGTGCGTGATGCTGCCCAGCCGTTTTACCAGTCAGGAAAGCCTTGATTTGGCGGCGGGCTGCGCCGCGATGATCGGCTGCAAACTCGATACGATCCCGATTGCCCCGGCGGTCGAAGCGTTCGACACGATGCTGTCGGGCAGTTTCGCCGATGTCGCGGTCGATATCACCGAAGAGAATGTGCAGAGCCGGATCAGGGGAGTAACCTTGATGGCGCTCAGCAACAAGTTTGGCCCGATGCTGCTAACCACCGGCAACAAGAGCGAGATGAGCGTTGGTTATGCAACGATTTACGGCGATATGGCAGGTGGTTATAACCCGCTGAAAGACGCATATAAAATGACGGTGTTTGCCATTTCGGAATGGCGCAACGGGCACAAGCCCCGCATTGGACTTGGCAAGGACGGGCCGGTCATTCCTCAGCAGATCATATCGAAGCCGCCCAGTGCCGAACTCCGCCCCGACCAGAAAGATAGCGATTCGCTGCCCGATTATCCGGTGCTCGACAAGATGCTCCACGCGCTGGTCGAGGAGGAACTGTCGGTCGACGAGGTCGTCGCGCGCGGTTTTGATCGCGCCGAAGTGACGCGGATCGAACGGCTGTTATACATCGCAGAATATAAACGTCGGCAAGCCCCCCCCGGGGTTAAACTCGGTACCCGCAATTTCGGACGTGACCGGCGATATCCGATTACCAATGCGTTTAGGACTGCTTGAAACAAAATGGCCGGCGAAAGGTAATGTAAGCATCTGGCCTACATTTGGACATCAATTAAGGTCTGCCTAACGCGGCTTGAAAATCCTTCACTGGAAATTGGGCCGCGTGCC
>JAYUPJ010000230.1:0-4967 GCA_043760195.1 Sphingomonadales bacterium
ATACCGCCAAGCTTTTTAGGCATGCGGTTGGCGCAAATCCGGTTGAGGAAATCCTCTGCATCCGGACCCGTCACGTCATATTTGGCAAAGCCCGACAGGTCGAGCACGCCGACACGTTCAGTGACGGCCTTCACCTCGGCCGCAACTGCATCGAAGCTGTTGGTCCGCTGATATCCGCCGACTTCCTCTGCACCGTCGAGCGCGAAGTATTTGGGCCGCTCCCAGCCATAGGTTTCGGCATACACCGCGCCCGCGGAAAGCAACCGGCCATATAATCCGCTGATTTTCTGTGGGCGCGCATCGGGTTCTTCTTCGCCCGGAAGCCTTGTCGTAAAGGTCATCCGGTAATCAAGGAAGACCTTGTCGCGGCTGTAATCTTCGCCTGCATAGGGGCCGTAACGGCGCGGATCGAACTCGGTCATGTTGATGTCGGCGTCGCCGAACACTATCCACTGCGACAGATATTTGCCAGCGCCGCCGCCCTGCGCGATGCCGAAGCTGGTGCCGCAGCAATGCCAGAAATTGGTCAGGCCCACCGCTGGCCCCAGCAAAGGCCCGCCATCGGGCGTGTGCGGGATTGCACCGTTGACGAAACGCCGCAGGCCAACTTCGCCAAAAACAGGCATCCGTTCAATCGCGCGTTCAAGCCACGGAGCAATCCGCTCCAGATCTTCAGGAAACAGCTCGCTGGTTGAATTCCATTCAGGGTGCCCGCCGCGCGGTGCCCATGCTTCGGCCAATCCGGTGCTTTCATAAACGCCGATCAGCCCGCTTTTCTGCTCCTGCCGAAAATAACCGGAGACGTGCGGACAGCGCATAACGGGGATTTCCTCGTCACGCTCCATGAATGCCGGGATCGGGTCGGTGACCACATAATGATGCTCCATATTGGTCACCGGAATGTCAATGCCCGCCATCTGCGCCACTTGCCGGGCATAGCATCCCGCCGCATTGACAACGATCTCGGCGCGAACAATGCCCTTGTCAGTGATCACATCCCATTCGCCGCTCGGCAATTGGGTAAGCCCGGTCACCAAAGTTTTACGAACAATTTTTGCCCCCATATTCTTCGCGCCAATCGCCAACGCATTACAAAGCCCCGACGGATCGGCATGGCCATCGCTGGTTGTGCGCGCGCCCGCGATCACGCCGTCCAGCGTCATAAACGGATTGTGACGCAGAATTTCCTTAGGCGGAATGATCTCCATGTCGAACCCGATGATTTTCGACAGGCCCTCAATGTATTTGAACCACGCCAGCTCACGCTCATTGGTCGCCAGACGGATACCGCCCGATGCGTGCCAGCTGACATATTGGCCGGTTATCCCCTCGAGCCGGGGATATAGATCATTGCTATAGGCGTGCATCTTAGCGAGATTGTAGCTCCCGGTAATGCTCGGGCACTGCCCCGCCGCGTGCCATGTGGAACCCGACGTAAGCTCATCCTTTTCGATCAGCAGGCAATCGGTCCAGCCAAGTTCAGCGAGATGGTAAAGCAAGCTTGCCCCCATGATCCCGCCACCAATAATCACAACCCGCGCCGATGCTTGCATTGAAAATCCGCCTCTTCTTTATTGATCCCTTAATTCAGACATTAGGCCGCAATGACGGCGCAACACAAATGTGCAATTCGCAACGATTGGTTCAAAAAATTTTATTGTTGATGCTCTAAAAATCGCGTCTCTAAAAATTGATGTCCTAAAAATATGCGCCAAAATGGCTTGGAATTCGGACTGCCTCATATTGGCGCTACAAATCACCACCCTTTCGTCACGGCGGCGTAATATTGTTTTTGTAAGATCTTGTAATGACGCTCGGATATAACCATTGGGATATGTTATCATGACGACTCTATCCATTCCAATTCCAAAATCAGAACTGCGGGCTTATCTGCTATTTACTATGCGGGTAATTTGGATAACTGCGCCGTTCGCTGTCTTGCTACCATTGCACCTGATTTGGCATTTGTTAAAGTTGCCCTCGCCTTGGGCCATGCTGTTTCTTCGTATAGCCGCACGCGCGCTGGGTGCCCGGGTCAAGGTTTACGGCAAACCGATACGCAAAGATGTCTTTTTTGTTTCCAATCATATTTCATGGCATGATATTCCAATCCTCGCGGGGATCACCGGCAGCTCGTTTGTTGCACAAGATGGCGTGCGCGATTGGCCGGTCATAGGCTGGCTTGCAAAATTGAACCGCACAATTTTTATCAGCCGTAGTGACAAGCAAAATGTCGCCGGGCAAGTTGCCGAGCTGCGTGAGGCGATTGCCGAAAACTGGTCGGTGACTTTGTTTCCCGAAGGTACGACATCTGACGGACGCGGACTATTGCCGTTTAAACAGTCGCTGTTCGCCACGCTGGCGCCGCCGCCCAAGCCAATGTTGATTCAACCAGTGCTGCTCGATTTTGGCAAGGCTGGTCCTGACATCGCTTGGCTCGGCGAAGAAACCGGCTGGGAAAGTGCATGGCGCGCATTCACACGGCCGGGCAGTTACGATGTAGACGTCCGCTTTCTTGAACCGTATGATCCGGCGTTGCTTGCCGACCGAAAAGTGGTCTGCGCTCTCGCCCGTTCACGGCTTGCGTCCGCATTATCGGCCACGCTTGGCTATCCCGTCTCATAATGAAATTAGACTGGCTTGCGGCGTTTCGCATATTGGTTTGATCAAGATCAAACCAGCGTGAGATAAAATTATTCACCCAACCACTCAAATTTTTCAATTGTAGTGACGCACCCATCGCGTCTTAGTGATGCATCATAAATCGTGGTGTTTACCGTATTTCTGGGCCTAACCTAATGCCCATATTTGGTGACAGAATCACTTGGGGATGGGCTGGGCACTATAATGAAAATTGGATTTATCGGACTTGGTAATGTGGGTGGAAAACTCGCTGGCAGCTTGATCCGCAACGGTCATGATGTGACAGTTCGTGATCTTGATGATGCGCTGGTGGCCGAATTTGTAAAACGCGGAGCGACAGCGGCGGCTTCGCCCAAGGAATTGGGCGAGGCGGTTGATTTGATCGTCACCTGCCTGCCCGCCCCATCTGCCAGCGCTGCTGTCGCAGAAGGCCACGACGGATTTCTGCAAATTATGCGCCCCGGTCAGGTCTGGCTGGAGATGAGCACCACCGATTATAGCGAGATTATCCGCTTGGGCGCGCTTGTTCAGGCGCGCGGCGCGATGTTCATGGAATGCCCGGTATCGGGCGGGTGCCACCGCGCTGATACTGGCAATATCGCCATCTTTGCGGGCGGTCCGCGTGAAGCGTTTGAATTCGTTTTGCCCGTGCTTACTGCGATGGGCCGCCGCATTCTGCACACTGGTGATTTGGGAACCGCATCACAGTTGAAAGTGATGACCAACTATCTTTGCACGGTACATTTGGTTGCGCTCGCCGAAGCACTAACGACGTGCAAGGCCATCGGCCTAGACATGAACACCACATACGAAGCGATCAAGATTTCATCCGGCAACAGCTTCGTCCATGAAACCGAAAGTCAGGTAATCCTGAACGGCAGCCGCGATATCAATTTCACGATGGATCTGGTGTCAAAGGACATCGGTTTGTTCAACAACATCGCACAGCAGGCGGGCGTTCCGGTGGAAATGTCCCCGCTGATCGTGCGCTTGTTCAAGGAAGCCGAAGCCAGTTACGGCTCGCGCGAATTTTCGCCCAATATCATCCGCCGCTATGAAGAGCCGCTGGGCATCAAGGTTCTGGGCACCGGTTTCCCGTCTGAAATGGTCGACGATGAACCCGAAGAAGCTGGTTATGAGGTTGTACCCAAACGTTAGGCAGCTGCCGCATTTACGTTGGCAACGATCCAATCCATAAACGTGCGGATACGCAGGTTTTCCCGCATGTCCTTGCGGCAAATCAGCCCCCAAGCGCCGGGGCAAACCGCGTTGTGTGCAACCGGGATTACCAAGCGCCCTGCCGCCAAGTCCTGATCAACAAATGGTCCGTTAACCAACGCAATTCCCTCACCATTTAGCGCCATTTCGAGGGCGACCGCGAGAGTGTCGACCATGATAAAGGGAACCGACGGTTTAAAAGCCGCTCCTGCGGAGGCAAACCAAGTCTCCCAATTTTGCACTTCGGTGTAAATCGCAACGAGCGGCTTGGACATCAAACCTTGCGCGCTCGGCTTTTTGCCTAACTGTTTGGCGACGTCTGGGCTGCATACCGGAAACAGCGCATATTCAAACAGTGGAACCCAGTGAAATTTGGCCGGATCCGGAACTTCTTCACAGTAAACTAGCCCCACGTCCGCGCCCACATCATCAAACTCCCACTCAACGGCGCAAGTGTTAAGGGTCAACTTAACCTCGGGATGATCGTGGAGGAATTGCGGCACGCGCTTGGCAAGCCAACGGATCGAAGCGGTCACATAAGTTTGCACACGCAGCGGCTTGTCCAGCGCATTGCGGTGAACGGCCTCAACCCCGGCAAGCAGTGATTCAAATGCGCTTCGCACGTATGGATAGAGCACGCGACCTTCGTCGGTTGAAACGATATATCGCCCTTCTTGAGCAAACAGAGCAACGCCCAAAGTTTCTTCAATCAACTGCACCTGATGACTGACCGCAGGATGCGTTAGGCAAAGTTCGTCAGCAGCATCGCGAATGCTCTGATGCCGCGTAGCCGCTTCAAATCCTCGCAAAGCCTTCAAAGGAGGCAGTTTTTTAAGATCAATCTTGTTCTGCACCACGTCCGCTCCTGAAACTTTTTTATAACACGGCAGTTTAGCAGATTGAACCCATCCGGTAAATAAAATTTACGCGTTAGATTTTTCAGCGACTAGGTCACGTTGGCATTCAATGTTCTCCAACACTTAAACCTAAGCTTCGTCATTCCCGCGCAGGCGGGAAGGTGGATTCACATTCGAAGTGCAACAATTGTTGTTTTGGTAGGAATATCTCGGCGGGAGTTTTGAACGCAAGACATTTTCTTGGTGTGT
>JAYUPJ010000231.1:0-13008 GCA_043760195.1 Sphingomonadales bacterium
CGGATTGCGCGATGCCCGGAAACTGGTCGGCAATGCCGCCAGATTGTCGTTCAGCAAGTTGCCGAAACCCGACACAGTGTCGTACACCGATGCGTTCACAGCCCACTGATTGTTTGGCTGATAACTTAAGTTTGCGCCATAAGTGTCGCTGCCATAGCGGTGGCCATAATATCCGCTTAATGTTGTCCGGCTGCTTGGCCGCCACATAACGCCGACGTCCCAAATCACGCCATCTTCGCGGAATGCCGTCAGGCGCGGCGAGGATGGATCAGTGACCAACCTGCCATTGTCGTCGACAATCGGAACGCCAGCCGCTGTGCGCAAAGCATCGCGTTCGCTGACTTCAACGTCTTCATAGCCAACACCGCCAACCACGGCAAAACCGGCGGCGATCGGCACGGTTATATCACCGCGCACGTGCTTGCTTTCAAAACGGCCATCGAGTTGACCTGCATCTTCGCGGTCATAACCAACGCCGACTGACCAGCCAACGGGCAATGGACCTGGCTGCATACCAACCGAAGCGGCCGCACTGTGGCTGATGCTATCGTCAAAGGTATCGAAGGGCAATTGCCCGGGCGGCAATGAACCCACATCTTTACTTTCAACTTTGGTGTAACCGGCACGATAGGCCGCATTCACGCTAAGGTCGCCGATTTGCGAAGAGTAAGTTGGCCCGGCATACACCGAATAAACCTGGCTGACATTGTCCGGGTTGCCGACAAGATTAGTCGGCGAAGTGCCGCGTCCGTCAACCTTGGACCGTGTGGCGATACCGCCAGCTTCAAAGCTCAATCCGCGCGTCAGCTTAACCGAGCCGCGCGCCAAGCCAGATACCACGTCCGAATCTTCAACATCGCTGTCATAACCGATCAACCGCTCATAGCGGACGTTCAATTGCGCTTCGGCGCGGCGGGTCTGAATTGTTGCATCAACACCGACGGCAATGGTCGAATATGTCAGCACGTCGCTGCCATCTTTCAAATCGGCAACCAGAACCTGCTGCGCCTCGATAAACGGTGTGATTTCAACGCGCGGGCCGCTTCGCTGGTCATTGGCGTCGCTACCACGGCGGCGGCGGGGGCTATCGCTTGCGGCATCTTCGCCGCCGCCAACTTGCGCCGCGCTATCGTCGAGCGGGGTCCATTCCGGTGATATTTGCTGCGCAATTGCTATGTTCGGTAGGACAAATGCCGCGCTGGCCAGTAGGCTGCACAGAATGCTTGATTTGGAAATCCGGTTTTGCATGATCATGCTCCATATCCATAATAGTTGCCGAATTTTCGGCCAGTGGGAGAGAATTTGGCGCGGTTCAAAAGCAGCTGTATGTGTTCACAGCCGCTCAGCAGGCTCAGTGCGTCGCGCAATGCACTGTCTGTGGTGTTGTCAGCATTTACCACCATGACCGTTTGTCCGACATGAAGTGCCAAAACGGATGCAGGTGATGCTGCCAATGCCGGGGGGGAATCGAAAATGATGATCCGCGTAGGATCGTTTAAGGTCAGCTGTTCGATAATTTCGGCGGTTCGCGATGCTGCCAGATATTCGGTATCTTGATTGGTTTGTGCACCAGCCGGCAGAATTGTCAGCCCTGGTATATCGGTTTCGATAATCAAGCTTTCGACGTCGCAGTTGCGGTCCGCCAACGCGTCCATAAGACCCGGGCTGTGTTCAATGCCGAACGTTTTCAGTACGCTCGGTTTGGCAAAATCGGCATCAACGAGCAAAACATGATTGTCTTTTTCGCTTGCCATCGACAGCGCAAGATTGATCGAACAATAGGTCTTGCCCTCATTCGGATGCGCCGAACACACCAATATCCGCTCGCCATGTTCCAGCGGCTCATATCCCTTGCCGCCTCTTGCCGCGAGCAGCAATTGGCGCTTCACGATCCTGAATTCTTCAGACAGGCCGGTTACCGGACCTTCAGGGTCAATGAAGTTACCGGCACGCAGCAAGTTACGATCAATTTTGGCGAATTTGGTGTTGCGCTTTTGCGGCAATATCGCAGGTTTGGGCTGCGGCGCTGGTGCCACTTTGACTAGTATTGCTTCCTGCGTAACCGGCATTTTGATTTCGGGCGCAGGTGCTTGCGTCGGCACTTGCACGGGCGCAGGCGCAGATTGCACTGGCGCAACTGGAACAGGCACCGATTGAACCGGTGCGGCTGGTTTAAGCGGCAACCCGCCCGTGCGCAGGGCGGCACCGAAATCATACAATTCCGATGCGCGTTCCAACAGCGATCCCGAAGACTTTATGGAGCTATGCTTATTCATGTTACCGGGCCTCTCATGTCGTCACGCTGCGCTGAATAAATTCGGCAACAATCAGCAGTGCAAAGACGCCGCCAAGCGCCCCTGTTCCGCTGTAAAATAGTCTGAGCTTTTTCTTGCGCTCGGCGCGCTGTGCGCTGGTCAGCATCTGCGAAATTGCGCCAATGACCGGCAAGCCGCTTGCGCGTTCCAGCTTTGCCGCCGTTGGATAGCTGGTCTGCAGATGCCCCAAAGCAAACGCCGCGCCGATGCCTGCGCCAAGGCCCGCGAACAGAACCAACGCCAACAACATCGTGCGATTTGGGGCGGCGGGCACGCTAGACAGGGTTGGCCGGTTGATGACTTTGAACTGGACGGCGTCGGTTTGCGTTTCAACCTGACCGCGCAACCGCACACTATCGCGGTCGGCAACCAGCTTGTCATATTGCAGCTTCATCGTTTCATAATCGCGGTTGATCCGCGTCATTTCCGCAGCAACACCGGGTTCGGAAGTTTGCTTGGACGCCAATTGCGCCATTTCGGCTTGCAACGAAGACTTGCGTGCCTGCAACGCCATTGCGGCTGCTTCGCGCTCACCGCGCATGCTCTGCAATGATGAATAAGCCGGATTGGGCGTGCTATATGATCCGCCGCCGGAGCTGCCGGAAACCGGGTTTGCCCGCGCCTGTGCGCGAAGGTTCGACACTTGGTTCTTCTGCGCGATGACATCGGGATGGGCATCGGTTAATCCGCGCGCATGCATTGCGCCCAAATCGGCCAATGCCTGCGAGAGCGCAGCTTGTGATGGATTTGATACAGCAACAGAGCCGCCATACGATGGCGTCGAAAGCGACTGCGGCGTGCCCGAAAGCTGACTGTTCAGCGCAGAAAGCGCACTGCGCGCCTGAATAAGCTGGCCATCAATCTGGCTGAGTTCTGCCCGCGCCGCTTCCAGCCGTTGAGAAACCGAACCAACGCCCGGCAACAGGCCAAGGTTGCTTGTTTCAAATTCGACGCGTTTTGACTCGGCCTCTTGCAGTTCAATCTGCCGCGCCGCGATTTGCGAATCTAGGAACCGCAATGTTTGCCCGGTTTCTTTGCGGTCACCGGCAATATTGTCTTCTTCGGCAACATCGATCAGTTTCTGCACCACGTCCCGCGCCAGCTTTGGGCTGCCTTGCTTGACCGAAATAGCGAAGAAATTGTCTTGTTCCGATTTGACTTCAATCTTTGCGCGCAAGCCTTCGATCTTGCCCGCCATTTCGCGGTCAGACGCAACGCTTTGGCCCAGCTCGGTGCCGCGCACGACCTTTTCAAGGTTGACCGAAGACGTCAGCGTTTGTTCAAGCTGTTGAATGTTCCGCCGTTGATCGGCTGTGGAAATACCCACCTTGTCAGACAAGATGGATTGCATCTGCACCTGTATCCGCGCCTTTGATTCGTAACTGTTGGGAATCATCGCGACGCCCAACCAGCCCACGAGGCAACAGCCCCAAGCGATAGCCAATGCAAGCCAGCGCCTGTTCCAGACACTGTGTATTGCGATGCGAATTTCGTCGTAGAGACCAGTCATTTCGGCGGGCTATCTTTCAATTGAAACCAAAGGATTTGTGCGGATCGTCATGTGTCAAAATGCGCTTTCGGGAATGATGATCACGTCGCCGGGCTGCAGTTGCACATTCGCCCTGCTGTCTCCGCGCTTCAAAAGATCACCCAGCCGCAAGGCATATTCCTGTTGACGTCCGGTGCCGCGATTGTAGCGGATCAAACGGGCGCGATTGCCTGCTGCAAATTCCGACAGGCCGCCAACCGAGATCATCGCGTCCAGCAATGTCATATTGGCGCTGTAAGGAATCGAGGCGGGCTTTTCGGTCGCGCCGACAATGCGCACATTTTGAACACCGCCAACAAAGCTATTGACGATAACCGAAACAATCGGATCGTTGATATATTGCGACAGCTGCAACTTGATATCTTGCGCCAACATCGTCGATGTCTTGCCAACGGCGGGCATATCAGTGATCAGCGGCGTCGTTATCCGGCCATCCGGGCGCACTTGCACCTTCGCGCCGAGTTCTGGATTGCGCCAGACAAAGATGGTGAGTTCGTCGCGAGGTCCAATTAGATATTCATCGCTTGGGCCCTGCTGCGACAATGTCGGGGCTTGCGGCAGTTGCTGGCCGCCTGGGCCGCCGCCGCATCCCGACAGCGCAGTGCTTGCCAGTGCCGCTGCCAAAAAGGCCTTAATCTTCATAGAATTGCGCATGCTCACGTCCTTTTCGTACCGCCCCCGAAAATCCGGTCTGCCGCAGGGGGCAGACGCAGTTTGGTCACAGATTGAATTCCGTAATGGCAAAAAAGGGTGAACAACCCGTTAGTATTATAAAAAATTTGATTAAAAAATTGCCGCGTCCCAATCCGAGACATCGCCGCCGCCAATTGTTTACGGCCCGTTCAAGGCAACGAACACGCCCGGCTGAAAGCCCATGCTTGATCCGGAACGGAGCAGATTGGCGTTCGCTTTTTTTGGTTAATTCACCATTCCGGCGGCATGCCTTTCACGGATATTGGGTAGTTTTGATATTCAGAATGCAAAATGCTCAAATACCATATCGTCATTCCCGCGAAGGCGGGAATCCATCACCTGCACTCGAATTTTAAGCAAGGTTGCTTAATTTTGGCCGGTCCAGTGATGGATTCCCGCCTTCGCGGGAATGACGACAATTTTTTTCGAAATGTAATTCCTGAATGTCACCGCGACCTAAGCCGCTATTTCAGCGACACGGAAACGGTTACGCCAAACCCACCGCCTCACCGGTTTTGAACCGGTGCAAGCTTGGCGCGACGACTTGGCCTTTTTGCTTTGCGCGCCACAGGAAATAGACGCCTACAGCGGTGCAAAGTATAATGGCGGGCAAGGATGCTTCTGCGCCGAATGCTCCGCCTGTTAACAGTTCCGATCCGCTGGACTTGCTGATCAGCAATCCTGGAACATCTGTACCCGACACTTTTATGCCAAACACCCCGCCTTGCACCGAATTCCACGCCATGTGCAAACCGATCGCAGCCCACAACCGCCGCGTCAGCATGTACATTGCGCCCAGCATAATGCCCGCCTCAATCGCGATGGCGAACGCCGCCAGCCAGCTTGATCCGGGATTGCCGATATGGGCAAGACCAAATAGCAATGCGGAAATTGACAGCGCAGGTATGCTGCCAAGCCACTGTTCAAAAAAGCGGAAGATTATCCCGCGAAACAATATCTCTTCGGTAATACCGCTGATGATGGCGACGCCCAGCACCCCGATTAATACCTCCGGTCCGTTCTGGCCAACCACTTTATATCCGCCGAACAGCGCGATAATGCCGACGACCAGCGACATAACACCGGCGCCGATTGCAATACCGAACAGCCATTCCCTCGCCGCGCCCGGCAAACCAAAATCAGCGAACGGTTTGCGTTCTAGAAAATGCGTGAACAGCCAATATCCCAATACACAAAACGCCGAAATCACCGTGAAGACAATCAATTCCGTGATGTCAGTATTGACGGGCTGCGGGTAAGCGATCCGCAACAATCCGCTGGCCAAAACCATTGATCCAGCAACCATCACCAAACCCGCAATCAGCAGGAACGCAGGATGCGCGATGATCCTTTGAAAGATCGATTTGCTTGTTTGCAATGTCATTTATACGCCCCCGGCAACCGTGCATTGCCGCTGTGTTAAGCGATCAATACAGCCGATGCCAGCTTTTTTACAGCGCGTTCAGCGCCGCCGCCGCCTCACCTTCCAACCAGTCCATCGCCGCGGCCCACGGTCCATGGCCGTGGCTGATCCGCGCGACGCCCAAAGCAGCGAGTGATTTATGGTCAGGGCAACCCGCACGCATCAGGATGTTCACCGGCAAAGGCGATCCGGCACATAGCCGTTCGATCAATGCTGCATCCTGCAAGAACGGCGCAAACAATCCGCGTGCTCCGGCATCGGCATAAGCATGCGCCCGTTCGATCAACGCATCAACCATCGCCGCATCATGTTCAGCGGGCGAGGCGAGTATAAACAAATCAGCCCGGGCATTCACGAATACGCCCGTTGCCGCCGCTGCCTTGATCCGGGCGCTAGCGTCGGTGACCGAGAACAAAGCGCGGGTGACGGGATCCTTATCCTCAAGGTTAATCCCTATCGCCCCGGCATCGGCGGCGCGTTGCACTGACGCGCCAACGGCGGCGGCATCCGCGCCATAGCCCGCCTCCATGTCGATAGTGACGGGCAAGTCGGTAACGGCCAAAACCTCTGATAGCGTCGCAATGGATACGTCCAACGGTAACTTTTCGCCGTCGCTTATGCCATGCGCCCCCGCGACGCCATAACTGCCAGTGGCGATGGCCCTGGCTCCGGCCTTGGCCACAGCGACGGTGCTGCCTGCATCCCAAATATTATAGAGTATCAGCGGATTTCCTGGGACATGCAGGGCGGCGAAGGCTTCGGTTTTATCTGTCATGTACTTGCTCCAATTTCAAAAGTTTCTCTTTGCGGTCCAACCCGTAAGCATATCCGCCCAGCGTCCCGTCACTGCGGATCACACGGTGGCAGGGGATCAGCACCGCGACATTGTTTGCACCATTGGCCGATCCCGCCGCCCGCACAGCGTTTGGGCTGCCCACTGCAGCAGCGATCTGCGCGTAGCTGCGTGTTTCACCCGCCGGAATACGGCGCAGCTCGGCCCAGACCGCTTGCTGAAATGCTGTGCCTGCAACATCCAGCGGCAGGTCGGGCATTTGCGATGGCCGCTCAACAGCGCTTACTGCGCCCTTTACCACTTCATCAAGCGCCGCGCCGCCTGCCTTGATATTGGCATTGGGGAAACGGCGGCGCAATTCGGTTTCATCCTCGTCAAACGACAGCCTGCAAATCCCCACGTCTGTGGCCGCAACCAGCATCTTGCCCAATGATGTATCGGCCACGGCATAGCGGATCACCGCCCCTGTTCCACCATTTTTCCATGCGCTTGGCGTCATGCCCAATTGTCCTTTCATATCGGCGTAGAACCGGCTCGGCCCCGAATAGCCTGCATCATATAGTGCATCGGTGACGCGGCCGCCGTTGGCAAGTGCCGATTGTGCCCGCTGACCGCGAAGTCCGCGCACGTAGGCGGCGGGGGTTATCCCGAGATGGCGTTTGAACAGGCGGTGAAAATGATGCGCCGCATACCCCACTTCGCTTGCCAGCATTTCCAGCGCGGGCGGATCGTGCCGCGCCAAAATCTGAAGCGCCTTGGCCACGGCAATTTCATCGCGCGCCACATCTTGCGGACGGCAGCGCATACACGCCCGGTATCCCGCCGCTATCGCCTCATCATTGGTCGCATAAAACTCGACGTTCTTTTGCAACGGATGGCGCACGGGGCAACTGGGCTTGCAAAATATCCGCGTGGTTTTCACCGCACCGACAAACTGCCCGTCAAAACTGCGGTCGCGGCGCAGAAAAGCTGCCCATGCAAATTCGGGGTCGATGAACGTCATAATCGCACCTTATATATACAGGCCCAGCATTGCATCCCGCATCTTGCTTTCAAAGTTGCCGCCTTGCAAAAAAAGCGTAATATACTGTCATGGAGAAACTGACCCTATTCCGCACCCAAAACCCGGAGGTCGAAACCGGCGCGCCGCCGCGCATAATATCGGGCGATCCCCAAACACGCAGCTGGAACCACACCACCGGCCTGAACGACCGCCTGTTCACTGGCATTTGGGAGGCAACGCCGGGATCATGGGCGGTATCCTATGACGAATGGGAGTTCTGCCACATCATATCAGGCCGCGCGATCATCCGCGATCCGCTCGGCAACGAGATAGAGGTGAGCGCAGGCGATGCGTTCGTGATCGAACCGGGATTTGAAGGCACTTGGAGCGTCAGCGAGACGATCTCGAAGCATTATGTGATACTGATGCCGGGGTGAGTGGGTTGCACAGCAAGATCTTATCGGTTATACCAAAAGTATGAAAATTGCGATATCCGTCCCCGACGATATTTTCGCCGAAGGTGAAGCACTCGCGCGTCGGCTCAAAACGTCGCGCAGCAAAGTATATGCCCGGGCGCTGAGCGAGTTTGCATCTCGCCACAATCCGGAGACTTTAACCGAAGCTTATAACAAGGCATTAGATGCGGCTGGCGAAGATGATTCAGCCTTTGCCAAAGAAGCTGCTCGTCGAAACTTTGCAAAGACTGAGTGGTAGGTGGCATTCTCACATAACCAAATCTGTCAGGGAGACATTGTTTGGGTAGATTATGGAGAGCCTGTTGGTTCTGAGCCGGGCTTCCGGCGTCCAGGCGTTGTTGTTCAAGCTGATGAGATAAACCGGACGCGAATAGGAACCATTCTCTGCATGCCCCTCACCAGCAACCTCCTGTTAGCACGCGCTCCTGGCAATGTATTGCTGCGAAAATCTGAAACTGGACTTGACCGAGATAGCGTTGTGAACGTCGTCCAGATTGGCGCGCTCGACCGAAGCCGGATAAGCGAATGGATTGGTTCGATTTCAGATCGGCAGCTGCGTCTGATTTTAAGCGGGCTGGATTTGGTTTTAGGCCGTTAATCCGCAACAGATATGCCGGACTGTCACGCCGCAGCCCGCGTTGCCCCGAACATCAGGAGCGCGGCGCCGTGATCGGGCCGCGCTCCCGGGTAATCTTACGTTGTCGGTACTGCTGCAGCTACTGCATCTTTAACCGTTTCGACGACCGATGTTGATTTCGGTACGTTGACCGTGATCGGCTCTTTGGTGCGGAACATCAATTCGGCGGTCGCCGGAATGTCGGCTTCGTCACCCTTGATGAAAACGCCCGCAAGCGCGCCCAAGAGAATCACACCGGCAACAGCAGCGCCGCCGCGGCCCTTGCCTTTTTGCAGATGCGTGCCTTCCATACCGTACATCTTGTCGCCAACGGCAACGCTGTTCAAACGGACTTCGATTTTACCCGATTTGCCAAAGCCGCCACGGCCAGTAACCGTCAGCACTTCACCAGTACCGCGTGCGCCCTTTGGAATGACGACAACATCGCCCACTTTGACGTCGTTCAAAACTGTCATGCCGAATATATCGCCGGGATTGCTGAGCCGGCGTTTATCCTTTGCAGGTTTCGTTTCGCCTTTTTTAAACTCGCGCTTGTCGGTCGCCAGTGCGCGATCCATCGAGAAGTTTACTGCAGTGCCAGCAGGCAAGACGACCGTCGCCATTTCCGCAGCGGCCATTGGAGCAACGGTCTGAATTACCGCAGCTTCTGCCGCCGGGACAGCTGCCGTAATACTGCTATCTTGCGCCATTACTGCACTGGAAAAAAGCGCGCTCGCGCTCAACAGCAACATTTTGGCCGTCGTAAATTTGGTAGTCATGTAAATCTCCCCCTGTGAAATCCGTTTCGGATTGCCTCAGATCAATATTATCAGCAGGGGCATTGGTCAATAACTCTTTCATTTGACCGCCAACAACGCACTATCCGCCGCACGCCGCAAACAATCCCAGCGTTCGTTCCCGCGCCAATTCCGCGCTGGGTTCGTGATAATCCTTGCGCCGGTCAGAATTGAAACCGTGGTTGGCATCATATACAAAAATCTGTGCCAGCGGATGCTGCTTGGCAATCAATGCCTCAACCCCCTCCATCGGTATTCCGGTATCGTAGCGTCCGAAATGGGCGATTGCCGGACATTTGGGCGCTGCGTCTACATACATAGTCGGGATCAAGCTGCCATAATAGCAGGATGCAGCGGCCAGATCATCGCTGCGCCCCGCCATCGCCCACGCCACCGACCCGCCATAGCAATAGCCGGTGATGAACACTGGGCCTTTGTCTTTCAGAGCATCAATGCATGTTTGCGCGTCGGCCAAGGATTGCTCGAACGGATGAAGGTTCCGCGCCAAATCCACCGCGCGTTCAAAATCGCTGCCGCTATACTCCGCCTCAAAACCTGGATGTTCGCGGTCGTACAATGCAGGCGCCAATACTTCATATCCATCGGCGGCATATTCATCGCACAATTCGCGGATATGATCGGTTACGCCAAAGATTTCCTGAATCAGCACCAGCCCGCCTTTGCGGCCGCCTTTGGGTAGCGCATGGTAAACCGCAATTTCCGCGTCATCGGACATTTTCATTTTGATCATGCTGTTCACTACACTCTCTCCCCCTCGTCACCCTGAACTTGTTTCAGGGTCCATACTGCATCATAAACTGAGCTTAGAGGATAAATAGATGTTGAAACAAGTTCAGCATGACGAATATCTGCAAGCATTATCCCAATCCCTATCTTGCATCGCAGCACAACCGATGCTAACCGCGCGGCGACCGAATGGAATTGGCCTTTGCGCTGGTTCCTTCACAATACAATCTCAGTCTGATTTTAAGGACCTTATTACGTGGGAAATTCCGGCGGCATTTCGGCAAGCTTGGCAGGGCGTTACGCTACGGCGTTGTTCGCGCTGGCGGCTGAGAAAAAATCAGTCCCTGCGGTTGAGGCCAGCCTTGCCAAGGTGAAAGCTGCTTTGGCCGAATCGGCAGAACTCCGTGCGCTAACCAGCAACCCTGCCATCGCCCGCGACGACGCCAAAACGGTGATTGCTGCGGTTGCAAAATCGTTGAAACTGGATGCATTAACTGCAAACACTTTGGGCGTATTGGCGCAGAACCGCCGGCTTGGCGAAACCGCTGCGGTTGCTGATGCGTTTTCAATGCTGGCCGCCAATGATCGCGGTGAAGTGACCGCTGAAGTTACCTCTGCCCGTCCCTTAAGCGCCGCGCAAACCAAGGCGCTATCGGCGCAGCTCAAATCACGCGTTGGCAGCGATGTTGCTATCAACGCAAAAATCGACCCGTCGATCCTCGGCGGCTTGGTTGTCCAAATTGGCAGCCAAATGATCGACAGCTCAATTAAAACCCGTCTCAACTCACTCGCGACTGCGATGAAAGGCTAAACATGGACATCCGTGCCGCAGAAATTTCCAAGGTCATCAAAGACCAGATCGCCAATTTTGGCACCGAAGCGAAAGTTTCGGAAACCGGCACCGTGTTGTCGGTCGGCGACGGTATCGCCCGTATCCACGGCCTTGATAATGTTCAAGCCGGTGAGATGATCGAGTTTGCCAACGGCATTAAGGGCATGGCCTTGAACCTGGAAGCAGACAATGTCGGCGCGGTTATTTTCGGTTCGGATAACGAAATCCGCGAAGGCGACACGGTAAAGCGTACCGGCACCATCGTCGACGTTCCCATCGGTAAAGAGTTGCTCGGCCGCGTAGTTGACGGCCTTGGCAATCCTATCGACGGCAAAGGCCCGCTGAAAACCACACAGCGCGGACGCGTTGAAGTGAAAGCCCCCGGCATCATCCCGCGCCAAGGCGTGAGCGAGCCGATGCAAACCGGCCTGAAGGCTTTGGATGCATTGGTTCCTGTTGGCCGCGGCCAACGCGAATTGATCATCGGTGACCGTCAAACCGGCAAAACCGCCGTCGCCATCGACACCTTCCTGAACCAAAAGGAAGTGAACGCAGGAACCGACGAGTCCAAGAAAATGTACTGCATCTATGTTGCTGTCGGCCAAAAGCGTTCGACCGTCGCCCAGATCGTCCGGGCATTGGAAGAACGCGGCGCGATGGAATATACCATCGTGATCGCGGCGACCGCGTCTGAACCTGCTCCGCTGCAATATCTTGCGCCTTATACTGGCGTGACGATGGGCGAATATTTCCGCGACAACGGCATGCACGCCGTGATCGTATATGATGACTTGTCCAAGCAAGCCGTTGCATACCGCCAGATGTCATTGTTGCTGCGCCGTCCTCCCGGCCGTGAAGCTTATCCCGGCGACGTGTTCTATCTTCACTCTCGCTTGCTGGAACGCGCCGCGAAGATGAGCGATGCAAACGGAGGCGGTTCACTAACCGCGTTGCCTATCATTGAAACACAGGCGGGTGACGTTTCGGCGTACATCCCGACCAACGTGATTTCGATCACCGACGGCCAGATTTTCTTGGAAACCGACCTGTTCTATCAAGGCGTTCGTCCGGCGATTAACGTCGGCCTGTCGGTTTCGCGTGTGGGTTCGGCGGCACAGACCAAGGCGATGAAGAAGGTTTCCGGTTCGATTAAACTGGAACTGGCGCAATACCGCGAAATGGCGGCGTTTGCGCAGTTTGGGTCCGATCTTGACGCATCCACCCAGCAACTCTTGAACCGTGGCGCGCGTCTGACCGAGCTGATGAAGCAAAATCAGTATTCGCCTTTGACCAATGCCGAAATTGTCTGCGTGATTTTCGCAGGCACCGCAGGCTATCTGGACAAAGTCGCGGTAAAGGACGTTGGCCGCTATGAAGCAGGTCTGTTGAAGCATCTGCGCACAACCGGCGCTGCGGTTCTGGCGGATATCACCAAGAACGACCGTAAAGTTGCGGGCGATCTGGAAAAATCCATCCGCGCCCAGTTGGATGCGTTTTCCAAAGACTTCGCGTAAGGCCGGGGCGGGAGACAAAGCATGCCCAGCCTTAAGGATTTAAAAAACCGGATCGCGAGTGTCAAGAACACCCGCAAGATCACGAAGGCCATGCAAATGGTCGCGGCGGCGAAACTGCGCCGCGCGCAAGAGGCTGCGGTGGCCGCGCGCCCCTACGCCGAACGGATGAACGCGGTGATGGGCGGCTTGGCCACTTCGGTGGGCAAATCGGCATCGGCACCGCGATTGTTGGCCGGCACTGGCAGCGACC
>JAYUPJ010000232.1:0-4939 GCA_043760195.1 Sphingomonadales bacterium
GTCTTGCGTTCAAAACTCCCGCCGAGATATTCCTACCAAAACAACAACTGTTGCACTTCGAATGTGAATCCACCTTCCCGCCTTCGCGGGAATGACGATGTTCTTTTTTCTACGAGGCGGGTCTTTGAACGCGGGCACTGCCCAGCGTCCCAACTCACTACCCCCTTTCAATCTGCTTGAGCTGCGCTTACATGCGCGCTTGAAATGATAGCCAAGTTCTTCAGACGAAAACCGGCAAACAATCCGGTTGATACCGCGCAGGTGCCCGGCGGCATGCGGGTCTATGCGGTCGGCGATATTCATGGCCGCGATGATTTGTTGGTGCAGTTATTGGCGCAGATCGATGCCGACGACCAATCTCGCGGCCCCGCAGATACGCAGATCATATTGCTTGGCGACCTTGTCGACCGGGGATCATCCAGCGCGCAAGTTATCGACACCGCAATTGCGCTTAAGCACAGAAAACCAAACACCCGGTTCTTGATGGGCAATCATGAAGAGGTTTTCATCCAAGCCTGCCGTGAGCCGACCGGCGAACTGATCCGATTTTTCATCCGCATCGGCGGCGAAGCGACGATTATGTCATACCCGATTTCACGCAGCGATTATCTGGATCTGGATATTCAGGAACTGGCGGACCGCCTGCCAACTTTGGTACCTGAATATCATCTGGCCTTTTTGGAAGGGTTCGAAGACCAGATCATTATCGGTGATTATGCGTTTGTGCATGCCGGCATAAAACCGGGCCTGCCATTGGCAGATCAAGCGCCAAAAGACCTGCGGTGGATCCGCGAGGAGTTTTTGAATCACAAGGGCGATTTTGAAAAGGTCATCATTTACGGCCACACGATCACCGCCGATGTTGATGAAAGCCGGTCACGGATCGGCATTGATACCGGTGCCTATGACAGCGGCAAGCTGACCGCCATCGGCCTTGAAGGCAGCGAACGCTGGTATTTGCAAACCTGATGCGTTGATTGGGACAAAAAAAGGGGCAGTGCCAAACGCGCACTGCCCCCATATTTTCACCGGGTATATGGTGTTGGTTTAGGCGACTTGTGGCCGCGCTGCTTCTTCTTCTTCCAGATCGCGCAATACATATCCGCGGCCCCAGACGGTTTCGATGTAATTCTCACCGCCGCAAGCCAGCGCCAATTTCTTACGCAGCTTGCAGATAAAGACGTCGATGATCTTGAGTTCGGGTTCGTCCATGCCGCCGTAAAGGTGGTTCAGGAACATTTCCTTGGTCAATGTTGTGCCCTTGCGCAGCGAAAGCAGTTCCAACATTGCGTATTCTTTGCCGGTCAGATGAACGCGGGCACCGTCGACTTCGACGGTTTTGGCATCCAGATTGACGGCAAGCTTGCCAGTACGGATCACCGATTGCGAGTGACCCTTTGAACGGCGGACAACCGCATGAATGCGGGCGACCAATTCTTCGCGGTGGAATGGTTTGGTGACATAATCATCCGCGCCGAAACCGAATGAGCGGACTTTGCTGTCCATTTCCGAAATGCCGGACAAGATCAAAACCGGCGTCTGCACTTTGGCGACCCGCAATTTTTTCAGCACATCATAGCCATGCATATCCGGCAAGTTAAGGTCGAGCAGAATGATGTCATAATCATACAGCTTACCAAGATCGAGGCCTTCCTCGCCCAAGTCGGTGTTATATACGTTAAAGCCTTCCGTCGCCAACATCATCTCGATGGCCTTGGCGGTGGTTGGCTCGTCCTCAATCAACAAAACTCGCATGTGGTAAACCCTTTATGCATATTGCGTGCCCCAACCCCATTCCGTGCGACGCGTTTCGGAATGGCGCTGGTATTTATTAACCATAAGAGAGATGAACTGAAAAGGTTAATTTCGAGTTAACGTAGGCAATCCCGCGAGTCGCAAACGACCGAATAATCAAAAAACGAGTCATTGCTGCGGGTTTGCGGCGGGCGAATATGTCCAAAAAAATTAACGTTTCGATAGCCAATAGCAACGAATTCGGACCAGATTTCTGCCAGAACGCCGCTGGCGAGTTAATATTGTTGCGAAAATGTCATATAAATTGACGCCGATTTGGTGATTTCAGTTGCACGAATGGCGCCCGCCACCGCCGCAACCATCGCTGGCCAACATAATCGGCGGCTGTTAATGGCACGGCATTATGGCGTTCGATTTACCCGAAGATGTTATCCAGGAAACCTTTCTTGCCTCCACTGGGCCGGGCGGGCAGAATGTCAACAAGGTCGCGACCGCATGCCAGCTGCGCGTGGATGTTTATGCGCTCGGCTTGCAACCTTATGCGTTTCGCCAGCTGAAGATATTGGCGGGTAGCAAACTAACCATTGGCGGCGAGCTGATCGTGACCGCGCGCAGCCACCGCAGCCAAGAGGCCAACCGCGAAGACGCACGCAAGCGGGTAATCGCGCTGATCGACCAAGCCCATATCCGTGCGCCGCGCCGGATCGCCACCAAACCCAGCCGCGCCGCCAAAGCGCGGCGCGTCGACACGAAAAAAGGCCGCTCCACGGTAAAGAAGAACCGGGGCCGGGTAAGTCTGGATTAAAATCCGAACGCCGGACTGTGTTGACATTCGGACCACAAAATACTTAGAAACACGCGCCTCGTCATTCCCGCGCAGGCGGGAATCCATCACCTAGCCCATCAAAATTAGGCCAACTTGGTTGAAATTCCAGTGCGGGTGTTGGATTCCCGCCTGCGCGGGAATGACGATGTGCTTTTTCAAAACGCTAATTTTTGAGCGGCTACAGTATTTAAAGGAAGCAACATGTACGCATTTGAAATTGACGCCGCCGCGCCCAAGGCCGAACTTTATGCAGAGCTGCTTTCGGCCGCCGCCGCGTTGACCGATGGCGAGCGTGACGGGGTGGCGAACATGGCCAATGTCGCGGCGGTGGTGTGGCAGTATTTGCAAGATTTGAACTGGGCCGGTTTTTACCGCATGGTAGACGGCGAATTGGTGCTTGGTCCGTTTCAGGGCAAAGCCGCCTGCATCCGCATCCCGCTGGGCAAGGGCGTGTGCGGCGCAGCGGCGTTATCAGGCGAGGTGCAATGCGTTGATGATGTCCATGCGTTCCCCGGGCATATCGCCTGCGACGCCGATAGCCGGTCCGAACTGGTCGCTCCCATCATCCGCGACGGCAAAGTCATCGCGGTGATTGATCTCGACAGCCCCAAACCATCGCGATTTGATGCCGCCGACGTAGACGGCATCTGTGCGCTCGCCCGTTTGCTGGCGGACCGGATTTAAGGAAATTTGGCAATACTGCCTCATTTTGAGACATCCGGTTTTCGAACAGATAGATTTACATTCAGGCGATTGGATTATCTTAACAAAAAGTGTTAAAGCTTTCTTAACTACTTGAAGTCCTGCGTAGCAACGCCGGGGCTGTGGGTTGTCAAGCTACGGGAGCTATTAACCATGAAGAATCTAGTATTTACAGGCGTTGCCACAACGGCGCTTTTGTTTGGCGCGGCGACAGTCAACGCCAGCGACTCGTTTGCGCCAATGGCCGCAAGCAAGGCAAGTTCCGCCGTCAGCGTGACTGCCCATGGCGCAAAGCCCGGCGGCATGCATATGCCCCGTCCAGGCGGAATGCACATGCCTAAACCCGGCGGCATGCACATGCCCCGTCCGGGCGGCGTCCACATGCCGCGTCCGCATATGCCGCGCCCTCACATGGGCGGCCATCATGGACCGCGCGGCAATTGGCATGGCGGCCACAATGCACCGGGCGGATATACATCCTATCGCCGCCCATTTCGCGGCTTCATCATGCCAAGTTATTGGATCAACCCCGGTTTCCACGTCAGCAATTACTCGGTCTATGGCCTTCGCGCGCCAACCAACGGCTATAACTGGTCGCGCTATTATGATGATGCGGTGCTAACCGATCGCCGTGGCTATGTGTATGACAGCGTCGGCAATGTGCCGTGGCAATCCGCGCCAGCCTATAATGGCCAGCCGGTTTATCAGCAGCCCGTATATCGGCAGCCAGCGTATCAACAACCGGTGTATGCGCCGACGATGAATGCCGACCGCAGCGTGTACTTAGAAGACGACATGCCTGTGAACGCATCAACCGAAGCGGGCACTTACGAGGGTCAATGGACCGGCGGATATATTGATCCACAGGGTCAAACCTACCGCGGCCAATGGGAAGGCAAATATGAAGGCGAAGATGGCCGCCAATATGAAGGCACATATCGCGGTACAGCCGTAGGCGCGCCGGTTTACAACAGCGGCACAGGTGCAAATGACAGTTACGGTTATACATCGGGCCAACCGGACGATGATGACGATTACGAACCAGCGCGTCCGGCGCCTGTTAGCCAAGGGGCTCCGTATCAGGCTGCGCCGTATCAGACCCCTTCATATCAGAGCAGTGATTATCGCGGATCAAATGGCTATTCGGTTCCCGGTGGTTATGAATCCTACGAACGTTGCTTGCGTAGCCGTGGTATCGCGGGCGGAGCAATTGGCGCAATCCTTGGCGGCGTCGCGGGCAACCGCATCGCGGGCCGTGGCAACAGACTGCCCGGTTCGATCATCGGTGGCGGCATTGGTGCCATCGCCGGGGCTGGCGTTGAAAGGCTGGCGAACAAATGTACCAAACATCTGCCGCGCCCGCAATATCGCCCGCCAGTGGCTTCAAACTATCCGCCGCAGCAAGGTTACCCACAGGGTTATCCGCAAGGCTATCCACAACCCGCGCCCAATGGTTACGGATGGACGCAAGGATATTATTATCCGCAGCAACCTGCCGCGACAACGACGGTAACCGTTGTACCCGGCAACATGGTGACAACAACAACGACGACCGAAGAGGTCATCTATGAAAATGTCTACACCAACGTGCGCCGCAAAGGCAAAGCACTGCGCCGCCCGGCACCAACGCGCAAACGCTGCGCCTGCTAAACGGCA
>JAYUPJ010000233.1:0-12903 GCA_043760195.1 Sphingomonadales bacterium
GCCGCTATATTTGATGTCCGCTATTTCGTCGTCGATTGATTCAACAGCCTGACATGCATCGCGGTCACCGGCGTTGCATTTTCGCGCCAATTTACCGCGTTCACGTGACAGCTTACCGATCTTCTCTTCCTGTTTGCGTACCTGCCGACCGCGCTTTTCATCGGCCTCGGACTGGCTGGTGGTCAACACATCGGCGGTTTTCGACACCACCCGCACGGGCGCAGTGACCACGTCTTTGACGATGGACGTGACGCAGCCCGAAAGCAGAAATGCAGGCAACAATGCGAGGATAATCTTCATAAAAAGCACTCTTACGCGATTTTACTGCTACGACAGATAACCCAGCGTTTCTGACTTTTGGCTGAACACCACCTCAACCCAGCATCTTCAGCGCAATTTCGCGGATTTCATCGGCCATGTCCGGGCGTTCGAGCGCGATTGCCAAATTGGCTTCCACATAGCCGACCTTTGATCCGCAATCATATCGTTTGCCGGTAAATGTGACCGCGTGGAAAGGCTGATGACCGATCATCTTTGCCATGGCATCGGTAAGCTGAATTTCACCTCCCGCACCCTTTTCCTGATTTTCCAATGTACGCATCACTTCGGGTTGCAGGATATAGCGGCCTGAAATAATCAGGTTCGACGGGGCATCTTCAATCCTTGGTTTTTCAACCAGACCTTTGACTTGCGTCAACGCGCCGATTTGTGCGCCGGGATCGATGACGCCGTAACTCGGCACTTTGTCGCGCGGCACCTCCAGCACGCTGATCACATTGCCGCCGGTTTCATTGTACGCCGCGACCATTTGCGCCATGCAGCCGGGCGATCCGTGCATGAACTCATCGGGCAAGAAAACCGCGAAAGGTTCATCGCCGACGATATCGCGAGCGCACCAGATTGCATGACCCAGCCCCATTGGTTCTTGTTGCCGCACATAAGCGCAATTGCCCGGCCCAAGCCGCGTGGGCGCAAGCACCGACAGATCTTTGCCGCGATCCGCCATCGTGCGTTCCAGTTCAAACGCAATGTCAAAATGATCCTCAATCGCGCTTTTGCCGCGTCCGGTGACGAAGATCATCTGTTCAATGCCTGCCTCGCGCGCTTCATCAACGGCATATTGGATCAACGGACGATCAACAATCGGCAACATCTCTTTGGGAATGGCTTTGGTCGCGGGCAGAAACCGGGTGCCAAGCCCGGCGACAGGAAATACCGCCTTGCGGATCGGTTTGTGTTTCATAAGCAGGCCTTTTGTGTTTGAAATTTCATGCCATATTATAGGAATATATTGTTAATTTCAGGTTTTGGCCAGCCGCTCGGCAAATCCTTTTTTCAACTTGGCCAGTTTCGGCGGGATCACCGCGAGGCAATATGAATTGCGCTGCCCTTCGCCTTGCCAATATTCCTGATGATAATCTTCTGCCGGATACCAAATCTCGGCATCTTCGATTGTTGTGACAATCGGCGCTGACCAATCGGCTTGTGCGGCTGCAATCCCTGCGGCGGCTTCGGCCCGTTGCTGGTCATTGAGGGGAAAGATGGCGGACCGGTACTGGGTACCGACATCATTGCCCTGCCTGTTCAATTGCGTTGGTTCATGGGTCGCAAAGAATATCGCCAACAGATCGCCATAGCTTATTTTGTCGGCATCGAAAGTGACCCGGATCGCTTCGGCATGGCCGGTATTGCCGGTGCAAACGGATTTGTAATCGGGGTCAGCAATATGTCCGCCAATATAACCGCTTTCAACACCGCTGACGCCGTCCAGTTGCCCGAATACCGCCTCGGTGCACCAAAAGCATCCGCCTGCTAAAATCGCTTGATTAGTCGCCATCTTCTATTCCTCAATAATGTACCGCCGAGATAGGCATGCATATTCCGCTTACAAGACTCCTATGTGATATCTTGCGGCTTTACTTCGGTCCCATCCGCCGCGCCGCGAACAACAAGCAAATACATGGCAGGTGTCACAATCCGGGAGAGGATCGTCGATGAAACCAATCCGCCGATCAGCACAATGGCAAGCGGACCATAAAGGCTGCCGCCAAACACAGCCAGCGGCAACAGCCCGCCAATCGCGGTGATCGACGTTAGCAATACCGGCAGGAACCGTACCTCACCAGCGCGTTCAATCGCTGCGCGCAGCTCCATGCCTTGGTCGCGCAGTTGGCTGGTGAAATCGACCAGCAAAATTGAGTTTTTAATCTCGATCCCGATCAAAGCAACAAAGCCGATAACCGCCAGGAATGACAAGTTATTGCCCGTGACAAGCAGCGCAATTAAACCGCCGAATAAGCCCAGCGGGATAACTCCGGCCACCACCAACGCCTCCCTGAAACGGCCGAATTCCGCGACCAATATGGCAAAGATGCTGAACAATGCGACCAAGATAATCGGACCAAATCCGGCAAAAGTGTCGTTTACCTTTTCCGCCTCTCCGCCCACGTTTATCGAATATCCGGCAGGCAATGTCAGCTTATCCAACTGTGCTTTTGCATCACTATTCGCGCGCGACACCACCACGCCGGGGCTTAACTGCGCCGTGACACTGACATAGCGTTCCAGTTGATATCGCGAGATTGATGACGGCGACGATATAAGCGTCGGATTGCTAATCTCGGTCAGTCGCACGGGCCGCCCGCTGCGCGTCGGTACATAGATGTTTTCAAGCGCAGATACAGGCTGCGTATTGTCGAGCGGCAGACGCACTGTCACCGGGTAGCTGTCCCCCTCTGCATCGCGGAACGTGCCGGCACGCTCCCCGCTTAATGCCAGCCGCAGAGCACGGCGCGGCGCTCCCACCGGAATGTCCAATAATGCCGCCTTTGCCTCATCCAGCCGCACGTCTAAATCCACCCGGTCGATGGCAACCGGATTGTTCACATCACGAAGGCCAGGCGATTTGCGCAAGATATTTTCAACCTCACCCGCCCATTTTTTCAACACCTTTTGATCGGGGCCCTGAACACGAAACTCAACCGGCGCGTTTATCGGCGCGCCATTTTGAAACAGGGTGATCCGCACTTTGGCGCCGACAATTTTATCGAGCTTAATGCGTAACCGTCCGATCATCGCGTTACTTTCATCGCCGCGCCATTCGTCCATGATCACAAGGATTTCAGCAAGGCTGCTGCTTTCGCCGAATTTATAGACGTTGTAAAAAACCGCGGGATTATTTGCGCCAACATTTTCCGACCGCACTTTGATCGCCGGTTCACTGGCCAGGATTTGCGATGCCTGCCGCATAATTTTTGCGGTCTCATCCAGACTGGAACCTTGCTCGGCATCAATCGTGACCCGGAAATAGGAGGTATCAGCGTTCGGAAACAGACTGATCCCCAGCACCGGAACCAATAATAATGCGGAACACGTTATCGCCAATGCCCCCCATACAAATCGTTTCGGCATCGACAGCGCGCTGTGCAGGACGGGCCGGTAAATGCGTTCGATATTGCGGTTCAGCCATCGCAGCAGCGCATTGCCATCATCATGGTCATCGCGTTTCAACAACCGGCTGGCCAAAAATGGCACAATAGTAAGCGACACGATCATCGACGCTGTCACCGTGAACAGGATTGCGGATATGAAACTGCGGGTAAATTTACCTGCGCCTTCCGGCAAAAACATCAACGGCAAAAACGCAAATATCAACACCCCTGTCGATCCGAGCACCGCCTTGGTAATTTCCTTTGTCCCGTCAATCGCCGCGACATCACGCGATTTGCCCATGCGCAAATGACGCGAGATATTTTCAACGACCACGATGCTATCATCAACCAACAACCCCAGCGACAGGATAAATCCGGCCACCACCAACTGGCTTAAATTATACCCCGATGCGTAGATCGCCAGCAATCCCGATGCGATCGACAGCGGAATAGATATCATGACAATCGCCGATGCGCGCAGGCCAAGCGGCAACAGCGTAAACATGACCAGAAACAAGGCCAATGAGAAATCCCGCGCCAATTCGCGCAGCCGTTTTACGATATCCTTGCTTTGGTCAAACTGCACCACCGCCTTAATATCAGGCGGCAACAAGGCCTGCTGCCTGGCCAATTCAGCGCGCAATTGAACGACCAATTTCGTGGCGTCGGTGCCTTCTTTTTGATTGGCATAGACGAACACGCCGCGCTGCCCATTATGGCTGGCGCGCACCCGCTGCTCCGCCGCGCCCCAATCCACACGCGCCACATCGGACAGGCGCAGCACCGATCCTTCGTCAGTGCGCAGCGGAAGGCTGCGGATAACGTCAAGGTCGGTGAATGCGCCGCCCGCCTCGACGCTATAGCGCCGTGTGCCGCTGGTCACCGAACCGATAGGAACATCGGCGCCTGCCAATTGAATTGCATCGGCAACCGCGCTTGCCGGAACGCGCAGCGCCGCCAGCCTGCCCGAATTAATCGAGACGCTGATCTCCGGCTGCGGTAACCCGTGTATCTGCGCCTGACGCACATTCTCAAACCGGCCGAATGCTTCGCTGATGTCGCGGGCATATTTTTCCATCCGGTACCAGCTGGCGGTTTCGCTCAGCAGTGCAACCTGCAGCACCGACGTGTTGGTGGTGCGGATTTGTTCGTATCGCAGGCTCGCCAGATCAGCCGGCAGCCGCCCCCTGATAGCCGAAACCTCGCGCACCACATTGTTGAAATATTCTTCGGGATCATCGCCCGACCAGTCAAATTCAACGCTGATAACGCCTGCGCCATCGCTGTTCGAAGACGCGACCTGTTTCACGTCCTCTAATCCCTGCAACAATTCCTCAATCGGTTTGCTGATTGTCTGTTCGATTTCGGCGGCGTCTGCGCCGGGTTGTAATGCAACGATAATCACGACGGGCGACGAAAAATGCGGATCGACCGCGCGCGGCACTTGCGTAAACGCAGAATAACCCAGCGCCACGAGCAGCGCGAACAGCACGAGTGTCAATTGCCAGCGGCGGATTGCGAATTCGGCTAAATGCATAGTTGCAGCAGCCCGGCCCTATCCCGGCAGACGGATAGAAGAGACTTTCGTGCCGGTACGCAGTTTTTCCGTGCCCGATACAACGATTGTTTCGCCCGGCAATATCCCGCCGGTCACGATCACAAAGCCATCGGTTAAACGGTCAATGGCGACATTGCGCGTTTCGACCCGGCCGGTTTTGGGATCAACCACATAGACCAAACCTTCGCCGGTGCGCACACCGAACAACGCGCTGGCGGGGATTTGCAACGACCCGTCTACAGCAGCAGGCAAAGCAATTTTTGCGGTGCCGATTTGCCCCGACTTTACGCCGGTACGCGGTGATATGCTGAACTGCACCGTGAATGCGCCGGTGGTTTCGTTGGCGCGTCCGTCAATATCGGTGATTGATGCCTTGATCGGCGTACCGCCCAGCGATTCGATCAAAATTTCTGCGGGCATGCCAATGCGTAATTTCGATGCGTCGCTGTCGATGATTGGCACGCGGAACACAAAGCCTTCATCGTCCTGCCCCAATATGATCGCCGGGGATCCGGCGCTAACCACCTGCCCTGGCTGCGCATTTCTGGCGAGAACAACGCCGCTGGACGGTGCATAAAGCCGCGCAGTTCCGGTCGCAAAACCGGCCTGCTGCACGCGCGCGGATGCCGAAATAGCGGCGGCCTTCGCCGATTCATACTGGCTTTTTGTAACCCAGCCATCCTTGTATAGCGAACCAAGCCGCGCCAGTTCTGCATCGGCCCTGGCGCTTTCGGCGCGGGCAACATTCAGGTCCGCTCCAACATTTGTGGTGTCGAGCGCAGCAATCAACGCGCCGCGTTTCACATAATCGCCGACGTCAAACCGCATCGATGAAACCTTGCCCGACGTGGTAAAGCCCAAAGGCGTTTCGCGGCGATGCCGGACGGTACCCACGGCATTGATGATACGAATTAAGTTGGTTGGCTGCACATTGACGACTTGCACGGCAACGATGTCTTCGTTCTTGACCTGCGCAGTTTTCGAGTCTTTTTTGTCGCAGGCAGCCGCCAAGAATAAAGGAAGCATTGCCGCCCCCAACCAAAACCGCCGTTGCATTAGTATCGGCATTCGCCCCTCCGACTGAACCCTGTTACCGCGTTGTAGGCCAAACCGTTTCGAGTTGGAACCTAAGAAACAGGATTTACTGTTTATTGTTCGCTGGACTGTAACGCGCTCGCCGCCGGTGCCAGCAGCGGCGGCATCCGTTTGCCACCTATCGCCGGAGCCGCCAATATCTGGTCGGCTTCGGCGCGCATGATCGCGATCCGTTTTTTCCAGCTCAAATGCGTTCCGTCCGATAAAAATCCTGCGCCGTGCGCGCGGTGATATCGCTGCCAAAACTCTAACGCCGCCAAAGGATCATATCCCGCATTGGCCAACAGCCACATTGAAAGCCGGTCCGCCTCAATCTCCGTGGCCAATATCGCTTTGCGGCTTTTGCCAAATTGTCGTCCCAGTCCGCGATTTACTTTTGCCGCGTCCAGCCGGGCACGGTGCTGCAATATATTGTGCGCCAGCTCATGCGCGACAATCGCGGCCAGTTCGCCTTCGCCCGATGCATATTCGGCCAGCGCCGATGTAACACTCACCATCTTGCCATCCGCGCCCGCATCCATTCTTGCTGACGGATCGATTTGAAAATCACTCGCACACAGCAGCGGTATCTCCAAATTCAGATCAATTTCGCGCCCCTTACGTGACAGCTTCACGGGCAATGCCGGGCTATTTGCTGCGCGTTCGGTGAGCAATTTTTTGAACGCCGCAACACGCTCATATCCGGTCTTGCCCACCGGCATTGTCGGCCAATAAATCGTTGCGCCATCGATACCCGTAAACCCGTCATCCGCCATTACACCTGCAGTTTGCGCGGCTGATCCTTGGACGATTGCGGCCACTTGGATAGGCGTTTCAAAACCGAATGCGGCCTTGGCAGTGTCTGCATCGGGATATTGCGCGATGTCGTGTATTACCCAGCCGGGACCGCGTTCCTTAACCGGGCAATATTCGGCGTTGGCCAACGCAAGCCGGTAGCCCGCGCCTGCCAACCGGGCATCGAGCGCGACCAGCGCGCGGTACGCAGCAACATCGGCCGGACGCGGCGCAGCATGGCTTTGTCCGGCTGCCATCGCTGCCAACAAGCACGCGGCCATAAGTTTAAGATATTTTGGCACTCCACTCACCACTCTACTCACCGCGCAGCTGCCCGTTTTAGCCGGTCGTTGATCGCGGCGCCAATGCCGGTGTCCGGAATCGGCGCGACCGCAATCATCGCACAGTCGCTGGCATCGGCCTTATGCAATGCGTCAAATAACCGCGACCCAGCCTCGGCCAAGTCACCGGCAGGGGACAAATTATCGTCGCAGTCCATGTTGCCAAAGCCAATAAGCCACTGCCCCGCCAATGCCGTTTCCGCGTTCAGCAGCAAGGGCTTGGATGGCGCATAATGACTGGCCAACTGTCCCGGCGCTTCCACCTTTTGGACTATTGCCTGATCGGGCGCGTTGCCCAAAATCGCCTGCAACGCTTCGGCTGTTACAGGTCCTTGGCGCAAAATTTGCCAGCCGGTTTCGCGAACAGCAACTATGGTCGATTCAAGGCCCGCTGCGCACGGCCCGGCGTCCAATATCATCGGTGCGGCGTTCCCCAAGCTCGATGCGACATGCTGCGCCCTTGTGGGGCTGATGTGGCCGCTGCGGTTTGCCGATGGCGCGGCCAGACACAGGCCGCTTTGCTTCAGCAGGTTTTGCATCACCGGATGCGCCGGACAACGCAGGGCAATGGTGGGCAGACCAGCGGTGACCGCCGCCGCAATGGGCGGGTCTTTTGTTAACGGCAGAACCATCGTTAGTGGCCCGGGCCAAAATGCCGCAGCCAATGATTCGGCGCGGGCATCAAAAACTGCCAACCGTTTCGCCGCCGCCAAATCTGGAACGTGAACGATCAACGGATTAAAATCGGGCCGTCCTTTTGCCCGGTAAATCGCAGCAACCGCCGTCATGTTACTTGCATCGCCAGCCAGCCCGTAAACGGTTTCGGTCGGAACCGCGACGATACCCCCGCCGCGCAATATCTGCGCCGCTTCGGCAATTGCCGAATCGCCCGCCGCGCAAATACGGCCATTCCGTTGCGGATTTGTAGCAATCATAGGATGCGGCTATAGCGCCCTAACCGGATCAACACAGGAAAAATTTTCCATGAGCTTCACTGCCCCCACCCAAGATCAATTGTTCGTGCTGCAACATATCACCGGCATAGATGAACTTGCCGCACACGAACGCTTCGCCGACGCAACGCCCGATATGGTTGAGGCGATTGTTGAGGGCGTAGGCGCGTTTGCCGCCGCTGAATTTGCGCCGTTGTACCGGATCGGCGACACGGTCGGCGCCCGGCTTGTGGACGGAGCAGTTAAAATGCCGGACGGCTATGTTGCCGCCTATAAAAACTATGTCGCCAATGGCTGGGGATCGATCAACGCACCGTCCGAATTTGGCGGCCAAGGATTACCGTTTTCGCTGGCATTGATGGCGCTCGATTCGCTCGGCGCGGCCAATATGGCGTTTGCTTTGTGCCCGATATTGTCGGTCGGTTCGATTGAGTCCATATTTCACCACGGCAGCGATGCACAAAAAGCAAACTATCTGCCCAAATTGTCGACCGGCGAATGGACCGGCACGATGAATTTGACCGAACCACAAGCAGGCAGCGACGTCGGCGCATTAAAAGCCACCGCAACGCCGCGCGGCGATGGCACTTATCAGATCAAGGGGCAAAAGATTTACATCAGCTTTGGCGATCACGACATGGCCGAAAACATCGTGCACCTTGTGCTGGCCCGCACGCCCGGTGCCCCCGATGGAACCAAAGGCATTTCTTTGTTCCTTGTACCCAAATTTCAAGTAAGCGGTGACGGATCGCTTGGCAGTCAGAATGACGTCAAGGTCGTTTCTATCGAGCATAAAATGGGCATTAACGCATCACCGACCTGCGTTCTTCAATATGGCGAAGAGGGCGATTGTATTGGCGAACTGATCGGGGCCGAGTTTGGCGGCATGCGGGCGATGTTCACGATGATGAACAATGCGCGGATCAATGTCGGCTTGCAAGGCGTGCAAATCGCCGAAGGTGCGACGCAAAAGGCGCTGTGGTTTGCGTCTGAACGTACCCAATCGGCGCGGGCTGGCGGTTCGTCGCGCGATCCGGTTGCGATCATCGAACATCCCGATGTGCGCCGCATGTTGCTGCGTATGAAGGCCGGAACGCAGGCGATACGCGCGTTGCTATATTATGCCGCCGGACAAGTGGACCGCGCCGCTTTGGACATCGACGGCGCACGCGAAATGGCGGATTTACTGACCCCGCTGGCCAAAACATACGGCACCGATATGGGCAGCGAAATCGCCAGCCTGGGCATTCAGGTGCACGGCGGAATGGGGTTTGTCGAAGACACCGGTGCCGCTCAATATTACCGCGACATCCGCATCGCGCAAATCTACGAAGGCACAAATGGCATTCAGGCTGCTGACCTGGTTGGCCGCAAACTGGGCATGGGCGGCGGCAGCGTGGTCAAGGATCATCTGACCCGCATTGCCCAGGATGCCGCCGACGCGCCCGCGCTAAAGCAACTCGCAGGGGCATGCAGTGAAGCGACCGAATGGATGTTGGCGGCGGCATCGGTTGATGACCGGCTGGCGGGAAGCTATGCCTTTACAACAATGATGTCCGTTGCGACAGCTGGATGGCTGATGCTAAAACAATATCATGCCGCGCAAGCCGGTTTGGCGGTGGACCCGGGAAATGCATTTTTGAAAGCCAAAATTGTAACTTGCCGATATTATCTGGAGATCATGGTACCCGAGGCATATTCGCTCAGGGGCAGCGCCATGGCCGGTGCGGATTTGCTGTATGCGCTTTATGCAGCCGAGTTGGCGGCTTGAACTAGGGCAGAATTGGACAGTCTGATGCCAACCGAAACCGATCAAATCCTGTTGCGCATCGCCGACGCGCTGGACCGTATTGCGCCGCCGCCATCTGCTTTAGCGAACTTGGAAAACCACCCGGCCTATCATTGGGACGGCACAGCGATAACGCCGATCATTCAATTTGCGCCGCTTCCGCTCAGCCTGATTATCGGCGTTGACCGGCAGCGCGGCGAAATCAGCGAAAACACCCGGCGTCACGCCTGCGGCAATGCCGCCCATGATGCGCTGTTATGGGGCGCGCGCGGCATGGGCAAATCGGCCTTGGTCAAATCAGTCGTTGCCGCGCTGCAAGCCGCATCAATGCCGGTCGCCTTGGTAGAGGCGGCTACGGATAATGTCGCAAGCCTGCCAAAGTTGTTTGCATTGTTGGCGGGAAGTGGCCGGCGTTTCATATTGTTCATCGACGACATTGCTTTTGACGGCGATGATCCGGTGCCGCGTTTGTTGAGGTCGATGCTGGAGGGCGGCGCAGAGGCGCGGCCTGCCAATGTCCGGCTATATGTAACGTCAAACCGCCGCAACATCGTTGATCGGTCAATGGCCGAAAACGAAGCGATAAATGCGCGCGATGTCGCCGATGACAGGCTGGCGCTTGCCGACCGCTTTGGTTTGAAATTGGGTTTTCAATATCCCGATCAGACCGGATATTTGGCAATGGTCGCCGCCTATGCCGCGCATTTTGGTTTGGATTGGGATCAATCCGATGCGCTGGCATTTGCCCATGAACGCGGCGGACGTTCCGGCAGAATTGCCTGGCATTATGCGGTGGAACTCGCGGGACGTGCTGGCACCGCGATTTAAAGCGCGACGGCGTGGCAGCCCAAATTCTACCCGGCCGTGACCCGCCATATCCGGTTGCCAACATCATCGCTGACCAGCAACGATCCGTCTTTTGCCACGGTCAACATCGTCGGGCGGCCTTGCGCTTTGCCTTCCTTGTCAAGAAAATCGGTCAGCACGGGCAAGGGCTTGCCCACCGGCTTGTTTTTGTCAAATTGTACAAAAACGACATCATAACCCGACGCGGGTTTGCGGTTCCACGATCCGTGGCGGGCAATAAACGCGCCGCTGGCAAACGTATCACCCAGCTTCGCGTTATCGGCGAACGCCAGCCCCAGTGCGGCAACATGCGGCCCTAACGCATAATCAGGACGGCGTTCATAGGGCCGCTTTTCTTCCCGCGTGGGTTTTACCCGCCGGTCGGTGTATCCGCCCCAATAATGCCATGGCCAGCCATAATCCGAACCAAATTCAACCAGCGTTAGATAGTCAGGAACGGTATCGGAACCCAGCATATCGCGTTCGTTCACCACCGTCCAAAGCCGCCCTTGATTGTCGAAGTCCAGACCAACCGGATTGCGCAGGCCGACCGAAAATGGCTTGGCCTTGCGCGTTGCCATATCAAATTCGATGACCATCGCCCGGCCCTTTTCCGACGCCAGTCCATTTTCGCCGATGTTGCTGTTCGATCCCACCGAAATGTACAATTTCTTGCCATCGGCGCTGGCCTTCAAATTCCGGGTCCAGTGGCCATTGGGCGCATTTGCATTGAGATTATATATATTCGCAGGCTTTTCGGTGATTTTGGTATCGCCGTCCTTATAGGAAACCGCAACGACGCCGTCGGTGTTCGCAACGTACAGCCGTCCCTCAATTAGCGCCATTCCAAACGGCGATTTCAGTCCTTCCAGAAACGCAGTTTTCAATTCGGCCTTGCCGTCGCCATCGGCATCGCGCAGCAAACTGATCCGGTCAGCCGACGGCACACCCGCCCCTGCTTTGGACATCAGGCTGTCTTCGATCCAGCCAGTGATACCGCCGCCTTTGCGCGGCTGCTTATTGGCTTCGGCGACCAGAATATCGCCATTGGGCAGGACAAACATGTTGCGCGGATGATCGAGGTCACCGGCAAAAAGTTCAACCTTCAACCCGGCGGCGGCGGCTGGTTTTTCGCCCTCTTTCCAACGATCAACTGCGGCAACATTTACCGTCGGGATGGATTGTTCACGCGGATTTGAGATCGCCGGTTTTGGGCCAGTGACTTGGTCCATCGGCAACTGCGCAACATCCGGCCGCGTTGCCCAATATCCCACTGCGATCAGGATAAGGATGGTTATAATCGATAAATTGCGGAAATGTTTTCCCATGCCCAATTCCTTTTTCTTCAATTATTCCGATTGCGCTTGCTATCAATTGCCCAAACCAAAAGCGCCGCGGCCAATCCAGCGACAAAGCCAATCACCATGCCCGCCGACGGTTGCCCGGCATATACGCCGATGATCGCGCCCAATAGCATGCCGATAGCAATAAATATGCCGCCTGCTGCCTTCGATGGTTGTTTATCTGGTTCAGTCATACCGCTGCCTTTGCCACTGAAACTATTGACTGCGCAAGCGTCATATTTCTGAACCGCGTGCAGAATATAAATTGCCTAACGAACGGGTAACCATTGCCAGTGACAATTGTAAAATGCTTGCATGCCATAAGCATCGCAGCAGGTAGCAAGCACCCCTTTGCTACCTGCAAACCAGAGCATCATCGGCCAAAACAATAATAGAAAGTTCGCAACTATGTATCTGCCCCTTTATGTCGAACAACGCGATGTCATCGAGGCCGAAGCATTAATCACAAACTTTGGCAAAGCCGCAGGACTAGAAGCAGCCGAACGCGCAGAAGCCAGCCGGAACATCGGCAACCATCTGCAATTTTGCCGCTGGCGCCAGATCGAACGGCTGGTCATCATGCTGACCGTGGAAACGACGTTGGGGACGGTGCATTAAAGCGCGCGCGATTTGGGTGTAATTGACTATCAAAAATTTGATTCGTCATTCCCGCGTAGGCGGGAAGGTGGATTCACATTCGAAGTGCAACAATTGTTGTTTTGGTAGGAATATCTCGGCGGGGGTTTTGAACGCAAGACATTTTCTTGGTGTGT
>JAYUPJ010000234.1:0-4911 GCA_043760195.1 Sphingomonadales bacterium
CGTCGTTTCCGGCATCCAACCAACAGGCAACTTGCATCTCGGCAATTATCTGGGGGCGATCAAAAATTGGGTGAAGATGCAGGATCAGGGCGAGTGCCTGTATTTCCTGGCCGATTTGCACGCGATCACTGTTTACAACGATCCGAAAACCCTGTCCGCCAACACGCGCGAGATGGCGGCGGCGTTGATCGCAGCGGGAATTGATCCTGAAAAATCCACCTTGTTCAATCAAGCCCGGGTTCCCGGTCATGCCGAACTGGCGTGGTTGCTGTTTTGCACCGCGCGCATCGGCTGGTTGAACCGGATGACGCAGTTCAAAGAGAAGTCGGGCAAGAACCGTGAGGGCGCAAGTATCGGACTGTTTGCATATCCGGTGTTACAGGCCGCCGACGTTCTGATCTATCAAGCCACGCATGTTCCGGTGGGCGATGACCAGAAACAGCATCTGGAATTGGCGCGCGATATCGCCAGCAAATTTAACGCCGACTATGATGTCGATCTGTTTCCGTTGCCCGAACCTTTTATCACTGGTGCCGCAACCCGGGTGATGAGCCTGCGTGATGGCAATGCGAAAATGTCCAAATCCGATCCCAGCGATATGAGCCGGATCAATATGGCCGATGATGATGACATGATCTCGCAAAAGATTCGCAAGGCAAAATCCGACGCAGACCCGCTTCCTGAAACACCCGAAGGGCTGCAAGGCCGGGCCGAGGCTGCGAACTTGGTGAACATTTTTGCGGCCACGGCGGAAATTTCGGTGCAATCCGTGCTCGATCAATATGCCGGAAAAGGCTTTGGCGCATTCAAACCGGCATTGGCCGAATTGCTGGTGGAGACGATGCGGCCAATTCGCGATCGCTTTGTTGCCCTAAAAAGCGACGATGCCGCGATTGATGCCATTTTGATCAAGGGCGCGGAAAAGGCGAATGCGCTGGCAAAGCCAACGGTTGCGGCGGCGTATGATGCATTGGGACTTTTGCGTTAACCGCAACTGGCGATCACGAAATATTCAACGACGGTTCATCCTAAATATGATAGCACTTATCGCAGAATCGGAAGAATCCGGCTGTGTCGTATGAGGAAAAGACCATGATTAAGTTCACCAGTTCATTCAAAAAATCTGCGCTGCTTGCTGCTCCATTGGCCTTGATGGCCTTGTCAGGATGCGCGCCAACGCCATTTCGCGCCGATGTCTCGCGGTTTCAACAATTGCCGCCCGCACAGGGGCAAAGCTTTGCGATTAAGCCCACCAATGCTGCCAATGATGGCGGTATTGAATTTGGGCAATATGCATCGTTGGTTTCTGCAGAAATGCAGAGGCTCGGCTATGTGCCCTCCGGCGGGGCCAATGCGGATTTGACCGTCTCGCTTGATTATGGCGTCGACAATGGCAAAGAACGCATCGTCAACGATCCGTTTTATGATCCGTTCTGGGGATATGGCAGCTTTGGCTATAGCCGCCCCTATCTGGTCCGCACGCGGCATGGTGCGCGTTATGTCCATGGATATTACGACCCATTTCTGTTTGGCGGATATGGTTACGGACATCGCGGCGGCTTTGGCGCTGACAGTTACACGGTATTTACCGGCAACATTGACCTGAAGATTAGGCGCAACGCCGATAGCCAAAATGTGTTTGAAGGCAAAGCCGAGGCAAAATCGCGGTCGAACAAGCTGGCATATCTTGTGCCGAATTTGGTCGAGGCAATGTTCACCGGCTTTCCCGGCAACAACGGAGAAACCGTCAGGATTTCGGTGGCCCCCGAAGCAAAACGTTGAAGCGTTTAGAATTGGACTGAACAACGAAAGGCGGGTTTAGGCCCGCCTTTTTTGTACCCCGTAGCTTTTATATTTCTCAGCTTTTAGAAGATTGAACCATTCATTATAAACCGTAGTGCTGAGCCTGTCGAAGTACGCCTCTAAGTGAAGCACCCGTGGGCAGGCTCAGGGCTAAGGTATTGGATCAACTCAATCGCAATAAATCACGAAACCGCAAATAGATAAAGAGCGTGATGCGATTCAATCTAATCGCATCCTGCTCTAAACACCGCAGCCCAAATCGGTTTTGCCGTAACTCGCATTGCCCTTGGGCGCGGGATCGATGCCTGCGTAAATTTCACCGGAAGGCAATTTGCCGTCTTTGCCAACGCGGTAACCCATGGACCGGAACACTTGACGGACCTGTTCTGGAGGATCGGCAAAATATACCGACTGCGATTCGTAATGCTGGGCCAATCCGGTGACGGTCAAAGTGCGGAAACTGCGCTCCAGCGGGATTACAACACTCTTGCCTTCGGTGCGCTGCCGGTATTTGGCGATAGCGACATCGCGCGCATCTTCATCGGGATATTTGGCATCCTCAACGGCTTTCAAACCTGCGGCTTGCCGGTATTGTATCTGCCGAAAAAGCGAGTCAATTTCCGGGCCAGCGGCACATCCGTTGTTGTCAATTTTGATCGTCATGGCGCGCGCCAGCTCTGGCTTTTCTAGGGCCGCCAACAATTGTTCACCGTTCACAATGTACCCAACCCCGCCGGTTTTGCGAACAATCTCTGCATAGCCATTTCGGGTAATGCCAGATGCGGTCAATTCCAACCCTTGCGCCAACCGGTCCAGTACCGGGCTATTTTGGGAAGGCGCGCTCAACAAATTGGCGCGCTGCGGCAAGGTGAAGACTTTGCCGCCAAAACTGGCCTTGAGAACTGGCGCGGGATTTTCGGACAAGTTGACGACGTTCACAAAGCCCTTGTTATCGGCAAGCTTTAGCCACAATTGCCCTTCGGCTGTTCCCGCCACAATCGAACCGCTGACTGGATCCCCCCTGCGCAAGAGGCCGATGACATTGCTGTTTTCAGCCGCAGCAGAATCGCGCAGCCTTGCCTTGGTCGCAGCATAAAATTGCTTCACTTCGGCAACTTCGGCGGGCGCTGCCTGCACTACCGCCACGACATCTTTCGCGGCACTGCGGCCGGCATCGTGAATGAACGCGAAATAATAGCCCATGCCCGACAATAACACGGCTGCCACAGCAACGCTGAGCCATAGCCTGCCCTTGGCGCGGTCAGCAACCAAGGTAACCACCCAAGTTATTGGTATCACAGCGCAGCCACGCGTCATGTGATGTGAAATGACTCACACTAATCTCCCGCAACGAACGGGTTGGTATTAGTCGAATATCATGCCGGTTAAAAGGGTTTGATTACGCCTCAAGCTGACGCAGCAAAGTGCGGACGTCATTGTCCATTTCGCTATCCTGTTTGCGCAGCACTTCAACCAACCGAACCGCATGGATCACTGTCGAATGATCGCGGCCGCCAAATTTACGGCCAATTTCAGGATAGCTGCGCGGCGTCATAACTTTTGCCAGATACATGGCGACTTGGCGCGGACGAACCACGGCGCGGGCGCGGCGTTTTGACGACATTTCACTGCGGTCGATGCGGTAATATTCGCAAACAGCGCGCTGAATTTCGTCGATGGTGATCCGGCGGCGGCAGGCGCTCAAAATATCCTTTAGCTGTTCTTCCGCCAAGGTTTTGGTAATTGGCCGGCCGGTCAACTGTGCATAAGCCAGCAACTTGTTCAAGCCGCCCTCCAGCTCGCGGACGTTGCGGCTGATCGTTCTCGCCAAAAATTCGATAACATCTTCGCCAACTTTGGTGTCCGGCATTTGCGCCAGACGTTGTTCCAATATCGTGCGGCGCAGTTCAAGGTCAGCGGGCTGGATATCGGCAACCAATCCCATCGACAGACGCGACAATATCCGTTGATCGACGCCGTCCAGCGCCTGCGGTGCACGGTCAGCGGCGACGACCAGCCGCTTGCCTGAACCCAATATCGCATCAATCGTATGCAAAAACTCTTCCTGGGTGGAAACCTTGCCAATGATGAACTGGATATCATCGATTAAAAGCACATCGACAGCGCGCAGCCGCGCCTTAAACTCCATGACTTCTTTGGCCCGCATCGCGGACACAAATTCCATCATGAACTTTTCCGCCGACATATAAATGATCTGGGCGTCGGGGTTGATCGCGGCGTAAGCATGACCGATTGCGTGCATCAAATGGGTCTTACCCTGCCCCGTTGCCGCTTGCAGATAGAGCGGATTGAACAATGGCTTTTCAACAGCAGCAACGCGTTCTGCCGCGCTGAGTGCCAGCACATTGGTTTGACCGCGCACGAAATTCGCAAATGTCATTCTGGCGTCAAGTGACGTGCGAACGGGCTTGGCCGCATTGGCGTTTTCGGACGCAATGCGATCGGCCACATCATTGTCACGCAACATTTCGACACGGCCCGCACCCGGCTTTGTGCGGATTTTCAATTGGCGAACCGCTTTGTTGGTGCTGTGCCAAGCCAGCTTGAGCCGGTCAGCATAATGATCGGCCACCCAGCTCGCCGAGAATTCCGACGGCAGCAGCAATTCAAGTGTGCCGGTTAAATCGCAATAGTCGCCCAGACTGATTGACCTGATCCACTGGCCATAAATCTGCGCGCCCAAATCGCGCCGCAACCCCGACGAAATAGCCTGCCAATCCGATTCTAATTGTACAATCACCGCGACACCCCGTATTTGCCCACCACAATCAGGCAAAGGTGAGCGTGGCGAAGCATTTCGCTTACTTCCACAATCGAACCCATCGCCACCCCGTTTCAGCAAGCATCTGATCTGCATATGCGCTAGGCGCTTGCTCTCCAAAAGTTACATTATCCCCGTTACCGCCAAAGGTAAAAACCTTCGGAAGCAGTTTCAAAATGCGTATTTTTGGAGCGTCATCCGAACTGATTCACATGCCACTGAAATTTGACCTTACGCAGCACTTTCTGAGTCGATCAAGGGGCGCACTGCAAAAAAAATGAAATAAATGCGGTTGACTCGCCGCAAGCCTTGCAAATGCGTTAGGG
>JAYUPJ010000235.1:0-4906 GCA_043760195.1 Sphingomonadales bacterium
GGCGGGTTTCTGGAATTGGTATATGATTCAGACGCGGCCTGTGAAGTGACCATCCAACCGATCCGCCGGTTTGGCTTCGATGGATCGATCCTGTTTTCCGACATATTGATCATACCTTACGCGATGGGCCAGAAATTATGGTTCGAGGTGGGCGAAGGACCAAGGCTGGCTCCGCGGCTCGCTGTGGACAGCCTCAATAGCTTGATAGCCGATCACAGCCGTCTGGAGCCTATCTATGACACCGTTGCCAAGGTGCGCGGGGTGCTACCACCGCAGACCACGTTATTGGGCTTTGCAGGCAGCCCGTGGACGATTGCCACTTATATGGTGAATGGACAGGGTTCTAAGGATCAAAGCGAAACGCGGCGCATGGCGTATATGGAGCCGCAGCGGTTTGCTGAGCTGATCGATGCGATCACCGATATCACCATCGAATATCTTTCCGGACAAATTCAGGCGGGTGCGGACGCAGTACAATTGTTCGACAGCTGGGCCGGATCGCTTAGCCCGGCGCAATTTGAACGCTGGGTAATCGCGCCCAATGCCGCCATCGTAGCAGGCGTAAAGGCGCTGCATCCAGACACGCCCATTATCGGATTTCCCAAGGGTGCGGGCGGAAAACTGGCGGCCTATGCGTTGCAAACCGGCGTCGATGCGGTCGGCATTGATGAAACCGTCGATCCGGTGTGGGCCAACGCCGTTTTGCCAAAGGGTATGCCGGTGCAAGGCAATCTGGACCCGCTGGTTTTGATTGCGGGCGGCGCGGAATTGGAACAAGCCGTGGCGCATATCATCGCTGCATTTAAAGGACGGCCGCATATCTTCAACCTGGGCCATGGGATTCAGCAGGATACGCCGATTGAACATGTTGAAGAGCTGCTGAACTTGGTGCGCGGTAGCGAGTAAGTTCCAGCTGAGGGATAGTAGGTTATGCTGAAATTCAAAAAAATCTATCTTAAGAGAGGGATTCGTCATTCCCGCGAAGGCGGGAATCCATCTCCGGACCTAACAAATCTAAGCCACCTCGCTCAAAAAAGTCGAGTGCAGGAGCTGGATTCCCGCCTTCGCGGGAATGACGAAGCTCTTGTTGTCAAATATTGTGCTAACTGAATGCTACCTATAGTTAACTGGGCATCGAGAAATAATCTGAAATGGACATACTGAACGTGCTTTATCTCTGGCTAAAATCCGCTCATCTCATTTTTGTCGTGTTTTGGATGGCCGGGCTGTTCATGCTGCCGCGTTTCTTTATTTACCATCAGGAAGCAGAAGTGGGCAGCGCCGAAGACGCCAAATGGATCGAGCGCGAACGCCGGTTGCTGCGAATCATATTGAATCCGGCAATGATCATCGTCTGGGTTTTCGGGTTGATCTTGGTGTATCAAATCAGCGCATACAAAGAAGGCTGGTTTCATGCCAAATTGCTAATGGTGATTGCATTATCGGGATATCATGGCTGGATGGGCAGCTATGCGAAAAAACTGGCCCAAGGCCAACGCGTATTGAGTGACAAGACGCTGCGGTTGGCCAATGAAGTGCCCGGTATTGCCGCAGCGATCATTGTAATATTGGTGATCGTCAAACCGTTTTGATGCGAGGTGTGATGTCAGCATTTGAGTTCCTAAAGATATCGTCATTCCCGCCCTTCGACTGCCTGCAAGGCAGGCGCTCAGGATAAACTGACCAAAGGTCAGGCGGGAATCCATCACCTGACCTGTCAAAATCAAGCCAACTTGCGGAAAATTCGAGTTCAGGTGATGGATTCCCGCCTGCGCGGGAATGACGAAGCCTAGGTTTAAGTGTTGGAGAACATTGAATGTCAACACAACCTAATATCCAGTATTTGCGCGGGGTAGCTTCGTGCGGTTTGGTGGCAAGACGGTAAGCGACGGCGCAGGCTTTTTGAAGGGCGATGGCGATTTGGCCAAATTCTCCGCCGCAACGGGCCAAGCCCATAAGCGGCGAGGACGTTTCTCCGCTCCACCAAACACTATTGAACAACCGTTCAACTTGGCATAGCATCGCATCCATGCGCACAGAACCGGAAACCCGTCGGCATCAGATTATTGATGCAGCCATTGCAACCCTCGCAGAAATTGGTCTTGTTGATTTCACATTCAACGCGGTGGCGGCGCGGGCGGATGTGTCGGCGGGGTTGGTTGTGCATTATTTTGGCGATAAGGAATCGTTGCTGGAGGCAGCGTTTCGCACTGTTGCCCGGCGGTTGAACAACTATGCAGCAGCGCGCGTCGGCATGGCAGATGGACCGCGCGCGCGGGTCGAGGCGCTGGTTGCCGCGCATCTTGGCCATAATGATTTTGCTGAGGAAACCGCGCGGGTCTGGCTGTCATTTTGGGGCCATGCGCTGCACGTGCCGAAACTGGCCCGGGTGCAACGCGCGCACCAACAACGGTTGCTGTCCAACTTGCGATATGATCTGCGCCGTCTGGTCGATCCGGGAGAGGTTGGCCGGATAGCGGAGACGATTGCGTCGATGATCGACGGCGTCTGGCTGCGGTCGGCGATGACCGGAGGGTCGGCTTTGCAAAGCGGCGTCGCCCGCGATTTGATATCGGATTTCATTGCCCGCAACGTGGGGGCCGCGCAGGTTTCAGGGGCGGCGCAAAGTTTTGACACGGTCAATCCCGCAACCGGCGAAGTGCTGGCCACGATCCGCATTGACGCCGCCGCCGATATTGACCGCGCCGTTGCCCGCGCCGCTGCTGCGCAAAAAATTTGGGCGAAAGTGCCGGGCGCTGAACGCGGCCGGATATTGCACCGCGCGGCGGCGTTGTTGGTGGAGCGCAATGATCATCTGGCGCGGCTGGAAAGCCTGGATACCGGCAAGCCGATTCAGGAAACCATCGCGGTTGACGTGCTGTCAGGCGCGGATTGCATCGAATACTATGCCGGTTTGGCGCGGACGATTTCGGGCGAACATTTCGACCTTGGTACCGGTGCGTTTGGTTATACAAGGCGCGAGCCTTTGGGGGTTGTCGGCGGAATCGGGGCGTGGAATTACCCAGTCCAGATTGCATGCTGGAAATCTGCGCCTGCCCTTGCGTGCGGCAATGCGATGATATTCAAGCCTGCCGAACTGACCCCGTTGACCGCCATCGAACTTGAAAAAATTTACCTTGAAGCAGGCCTGCCCGGCGGGCTATTTCAGGTTGTGCAAGGTAAGGGCGACACCGGGCGGCTGCTCAGCCTGCATCCCGGGATCGCCAAAATGTCGCTGACCGGCGAAGTTGGCACCGGCAAGAAAGTGATGATCGACGCGGCGAGCACGCTCAAATATGTCACGCTCGAACTCGGCGGGAAATCGGCGTTGATCGTGTTTGAGGATGCCAATCTGGATGAGGCGGTGTCGGGCGCTTTGCTCGCCAATTTCTATTCGGCGGGCGAAGTGTGCACCAATGGCACGCGGGTTTTCGTCCACAAAAACATCCGCGATGAATTCCTGACCAAGTTGAAGGCACGGACGCAAAAGATGATTATCGGCGATCCGCTTGATCCCGCAACGCATGTCGGCGCGCTGATTTCGCAGGCGCACATGGAAAAAGTGCTTGGCTATATTGCGCTTGGCCAGCAACAGGGGGCGACGCTGTTTGTGGGCGGCAAACGCGTGACGGCGGGCGATCTTGCCAAGGGCGCGTTTGTTGAACCCACCATCTTCACTGGCTGCACCGATGATATGGGCATTGTCCGCGAAGAGATTTTCGGCCCGGTGATGGCGGTGCTCGATTTTGAGGACGAAGCCGAAGTGATCGCGCGCGCGAATGATACCGATTTCGGGCTGGCGGCGGGCATCTTTACCAACGATTTGACACGCGCCCACCGCGTTATTGCCCAGATCGATGCGGGCACGTGCTGGATCAACACGTACAATATCACGCCGATTGAAATGCCCTTTGGCGGCAACAAGCAATCCGGGCTGGGCCGCGAAAACGGGCGCGCCGCAATCGAACATTATACCCAGCTGAAAAGTGTCTATGTCGCGATGGAACCGATTGATGCGCCCTATTGAGACGTTTGATTACATCATCGTCGGAGCAGGATCAGCAGGCTGCGTGCTCGCCGACCGGCTGAGTGCAGATGGCAAACACAAAGTCTTGCTGATCGAATATGGCGGGTCGGACCGGTCAATCTTTATCCAGATGCCCGCCGCCCTCGCTTACCCGATGAACAGCAAACGGTGGAATTGGGGCTATGAAAGCGAACCTGAACCGCATCTGGGTGGCCGCCGCCTGCATTGTCCGCGCGGCAAGGGGCTGGGCGGATCGTCGTCGATCAACGGGCTGGTTTATGTGCGCGGCAATGCGCACGATTTTGAAAAATGGCAGAATGAGGAAGGCGCACGCGGCTGGGGCTATGCCAATGTGCTGCCTTATTTCAAACGCGCAGAGGCGCGGGCCGAGGGCGGCAATGAATATCGCGGCGGCGCAGGCCCGCTGTCAACGACCTATGGCACTCTCAAAAATCCTCTGCATCGCGCGTGGCTGGATGCGGCGCAAGAGGCGGGATACCGCCTGACCGAAGACTATAACGGCTATGCCCAAGAAGGTTTTGGCCGGATGGACATGACGGTGCGCGATGGCACGCGCTGTTCGGCGGCCAAGGCGTATCTGTATGAAGCTCGCAAGCGGCCCAATCTGCGCGTAATTGAGTACGCGCTGGCCACACGGATAATGTTTGAGGGCAAGCGCGCGATAGGTATCGAGTATGAGCGAGGCGGACAATTACGCCAGGTTCGTGCAATGGGCGAAGTGATCTTGTCTGGCGGGCCGATCAATTCGGTGCAGTTGCTTAAGCTGTCCGGCATTGGTCCTGCGGCGGAGCTGGCGCAGCATGGCATCGCTGTAATTGCGGACCGGCCAGGCGTCGGCGCGAATTTGCAGGATCATCT
>JAYUPJ010000236.1:0-12772 GCA_043760195.1 Sphingomonadales bacterium
CGCCCGACCCCGCGGGTTACCACTGGTTCACCGGCGACGGGATGGTCCACGCGATCCGGCTTCAGGACGGCAAGGCGCTGGCCTATCGCAACCGCTGGGTGCGTTCGCGCACGGTGGTCGGGCAAGGCGGACCCGAGGCCGCGCCGGGGCCGCGCCGCGGGCAGGGCGACACCGTCAACACCAACGTCGCCGCAGTCGCCGGGCGGCCGCTGGTGATGGTCGAGGCGAGCAGCACGCCGGTCTGGATCGACCACCGGTTGGAGAACCAGGAGTACACCGATTTCGACGGCACCCTGTCCGGCGCGTTCAGCGCGCATCCGCACTTCGATCCCGCAACCGGTGAGAGCCACGCGATCGTTTACGACGGGATGAACCCCAACGAGCTGCGCCACGTGGTGGTCGATGCCGCGGGAAAAGTCTGCCGCGAGCTGGCGATACCGGTGGTCAACGGCCCGTCGGTCCACGATTGCGCGCTGACCGCGCGCTATGTGCTGGTGTTCGACCTGCCGGTGACCTTCTCGATGAAGGCGCTGCTCGGCGGCTTCCGCTTCCCCTATCGCTGGAACCGCGAGCACCGCGCCCGCGTCGGGCTGCTCCCGCGCGAGGGCGCGGCGGACGACATCGTGTGGTGCGATGTCGAGCCGTGCTACGTGTTCCACGTCGCCAACGCCTATGACCGCGACGATGGCGCGGTGGTGGTCGACGTCTGCGCCTACGAGACGATGTTCGACGGCGGGATGAAGGGACCCAACGGGCACAACCGGGGGCTCGAACGGTGGATCATCGATCCCCTGGCCGGGCGCGTCGAACGCAGCACGATCGACCCCACCCCGCAGGAATTCCCCCGCCCCGACGAGCGCTTCTTTGGCCGCCCGTATCGCCATGCCTGGGCGACCGCGCTGCCCGAAAGCGAGGTCGCCGGGTTCATGGGCGCGAGCTGCCTGATCGCCCACGATCTCGTCGCGGGAACGCGCACGGTGCGCGATTTCGGCAAGAACAAACTCCCCGGTGAGTTCGTCTTCGTGCCCCGCGCCGCCGACGCGCCCGAGGGCGATGGCTGGCTGATGGGGCTGGTGATCGACAGCAGCGCCGACACCACCGACCTGGTGATCCTCGACCCGCAGGACTTTACCGGCCCCGCGGTGGCCACGGTCCACCTGCCGCACCGGATTCCGCCCGGGTTCCACGGGAACTGGATCGCGGTCTAGGGGGGCCGCGGGCAATCTCCTCAGCCCGCTCGTGTCGAGCGAAGTCGAGACACGCCGCGCTGAACCCGGTAGGGCGCTACATCCTTCGACACGCTCGGGATGAGCGGGGTTGGGTTTTGTGAAGGCGGTCGCTAGGGGCCGGCCCATGCTGCCGCGCTTTGCCTTCACCATCTCCGCCACCGACGGTGCCGCACGCAGCGGCGAAATCGCGATGCGCCGCGGGACGATCCGCACCCCGGCGTTCATGCCGGTGGGCACCGCCGCGACGGTCAAGGCGATGAAGCCCGAAGCGGTCCGCGCGGCGGGGGCCGACATCATCCTGGGCAACACCTACCACCTGATGCTGCGCCCCGGCGCGGAACGGATGGCCCGGCTCGGCGGGTTGCATAATTTCATGCAATGGGACCGGCCGATATTAACCGACAGCGGCGGCTATCAAGTAATGAGCCTTTCGGCATTGCGTAAAATAACCGAGGAGGGCGTCGCCTTTCAGAGCCATCTTGACGGATCGCGGCACATGCTTTCGCCGGAACGCTCAATGGAAATTCAGCGGTTGCTGGGCAGCGATATCGTGATGGCATTTGATGAATGCCCCGCCAACGGCGTTGACCGCGATGCTGCCGCCAAATCAATGGAGCTATCGATGCGCTGGGCCAAGCGTTCGCGCGCAGGATTTGATGGCGGCACGGAACATGCCAGCCGTTCGGCGCTGTTCGGCATACAGCAAGGCGCATTGGACGAAGGACTGCGTAAGGCGTCGGCAGATGCGCTAACCGACATCGGCTTTGACGGATATGCGATAGGCGGGCTCGCGGTCGGTGAAGGCCAAGCGGCGATGTTCGGCTGCCTCGATTTTGCCCCCGATCAACTGCCCGCCGACAAGCCGCGTTATTTAATGGGTGTGGGCAAGCCCGACGATCTGGTTGGCGCGGTCGAACGCGGCGTTGACATGTTCGATTGCGTCCTGCCCACCCGCTCGGGCCGCAATGGCCAAGCCTTTACGCATCACGGCCCGCTCAACATCCGCAACGCCAAACACGCCGAGGATATGGGACCGATTGACGAACGCTGCTCGTGTCCGGTGTGCGGCACATGGAGCCGCGCCTATTTGCACCACCTGATCCGGTCGTCCGAGATTTTGGGCGCGATGTTGATGACGCAGCACAATCTGCATTATTACCAGATGCTGATGGCGGGGATGCGGGGCGCAATTGCGGCGGGGCGGTTTGCGGCATTTGCCAGCGATTTCCGGCGGGATTATTTGGGGAACCGAGCGTGATGTCATTTTGGTTCACGCGGAGACGCGGAGGCGCGGAGAAGGTTCTCCCCACCGGTTTGCGATGGAGAGACATAGAGATAGATCTCCCCATCGACTTGCGATGGGGAGGTGGCGCGCTGGAGCGAAGCGGAGGCGTGACGGAGGGGCCGCAGACGTCGCTGGCCCCTCCGTCAGCCGTTGCCAAAAGCAACGCCTGCCACCTCCCCATCGCGAGTCGATGGGGAGAAACAGAGATGGCACTCCCACTCTCCCCGCGTCTGCGACCACACCTAACCAAGCCCAAACTCAAACGCGTCCTCCCCACCGGGAACCGGTGGGGAGAATGATGATGGAAGCTATCGCCCGCGCGCATGCCAACAGCCCGTTCCTGGCTGGGCTGATCGCGCGGCAACCCGATTTGGTCGGCATCATCGAAACAGGTGATTTCGATACCGCGCTGGCCGCTGCCTTATCCGTCAGCGGCGCTGATACAGCCGCCACGTTGCGCAAACAGCGCCAAGGCGTCGCACTGGTCACCGCCATTGCCGACCTGGCGGGCGCGTGGTCGCTCACCAAAGTCACCCGCGTCCTCTCCGATTTTGCCGATGCGGCGCTTGAGGCCGCCATCGCCGCCGCAATCGAAGAGCGCGTTCCCGGCGCGGTGCCCGCCGGATTTGTCGTCATCGCGCTTGGCAAACATGGCGGACGGGAGCTGAATTATTCATCGGACATTGACCCGATATTCCTGTTCGACCCCAGCACCCTGCCCTGCCGCGAAGGTGACGACCCGGCGGCAAGCGCGGTGCGAATTGGCAAGCGCGTCATCGACCTGCTGCACACCGCCGATGAAAACGGCTATGTTTTTCGCGTCGACATGCGGCTGCGCCCTTCGCCTGAAGTGAGCCCGGTGGCGCTGCCCGTCGAGGCCGCTATCGGCTATTACGAGTCGAGCGCACTGGCGTGGGAACAAGCCGCATTTATTCGGGCGCGGGTTGCGGCGGGTGACCGGCGACTGGGCGACTATTTCCTGAAAAGCATACAGTCATTTGTCTGGCGGCGCAGCCTTGATTTTGGCCAGATCCAAAATATCCGGGGGATGAGCTCCCAAATCCGCAGCCATTATTCGCGCGGCCAAGAATTGGGCCCCGGCTATGATTTGAAACGAGGTCGCGGCGGAATTCGGGAATGCGAATTTTTCGCGCAGGCCCATCAATTGATCCACGGCGGCCGTGATCCTGAACTGCGAATGGCCGATACCCGCCTTGCCCTTGGCGCATTGGCGGGCGCAAATTGGATAGCTGAGGACGAAGCGAACATATTGTCAGACAGCTATTGCTTGCTGCGAACCATCGAACACCGGTTGCAAATGGTCAACGACCAGCAAACCCACAGCCTGCCAACATCGGCGGATGCAATGGACCAGCTCGCCCGGTTGCATGGCCTGGCGGGCGGGCCCGAATTGCTGGGTTTGCTGCAATCGCCAATAGCGATGGTGCAGAAGATTTATGACGGGCTTGCTCCGCACGAAAATGGCGCTGCGCCGCGCATGGCCGAAGCAGGCTTGCCACTTGAAGACCAGTTGGCGGCGCTCGGGTTTGAGGAAGCCGCCGAGGTCGCCAAGCGCATAGCCCGTTGGCGCAGCGGCAAACTGCGCGCCATCCGCAGCGCATCGGCGCGTGAGGCATTCGAAAATTTGCTGCCGTCGTTCATGGCCGTTCTCGCGCAATCCCCTGACCCGCGCAGTGCCCTTGCCCGGTTTGATAATGTGATCGACGCGATGCCGAGCGGAGTGAATTTCTTCCTATTGCTCGAAGCGCGCCCGGCATTGTTGAAACTTGTCGGTGACGTGTTGAGCTATGCCCCGGTGCTGGCCGAAGCATTGGGACGGCGGCCTGAATTGCTCGACGGCCTGATCGACGCCAGCGCCTTGGAACTGACCGGCAATGTTGCCGATCTTGTGCGCGAGCTACAGGCAAAATTGAACGATCTGGATTATCAATCGACGTTGGATCAAGTGCGGATTTTTGTCGGCGAGAAACGCTTTGCGCTCGGCGTGCAATTGATCGAAGGCTGCCATGATCCGCTGTTGGTCGCCGCAAGCTATGCCCATCTGGCAGAGGCGGCATTGCAGGTTTTGACCCACGCCACTGTGACCGAATTCGAGGCAACGCACGGCAAAATCTCCGGCGCGGAGCTGGTCATTTTGGCATTGGGCCGATTGGGCGGAGAAGCGTTGACCCACGCATCCGATCTCGACCTGATATTGCTGTTCACCGGCAGCTTTGATGCAGAATCCGACGGAGAACGCCCGCTGGGCGCGTCGCAATATTTCAACCGTTTGGCCCAGCGCGTTGTCGCCGCGCTCAGCGTTCCCACGGCCACCGGCGCCTTATACGAGGTCGACACGCGGCTGCGGCCCTCTGGCGCGCAAGGGCTCTTATGTGTGTCGTTGGACAGCTTTGCCCGGTATCAACGCGACGATGCTTGGGCCTGGGAACATATGGCATTGACCCGGGCCCGCTTTGTCTTCGGGTCCGAAACGGCGCGTTCCGCCGCCAATTCGATCATCGGCGATATTATTTCGCAGCCGCGTGACACCGCGTCTCTTTATGCTGACATCGCCAAAATGCGGCTCGATATCTCCACACATAAACATCCAAAGGGTGCACTCGATGTCAAGCTGTTGCCCGGCGGGCTTGTCGATTGCGAATTTGTTATCCATGCACTGCAGCTCAGCGGTGCCGCAGATTCAGCGCCGCAGTTGGAACAGGCCGCCGGGCTGCTGATCGCCGCGAATGCGTTGCCCGCTGAATTTGGTTTTGCGCAGCAATTGCTGACCAAATTTCTCATTATCTTACGGCTGGTTGCACCCGACTGCGAACATCCACCTGCTGCTGCACAAACATTGATTGCCCACTGCCTTGGTGAACCAGATTGGCCGACATTGATCGCAAAGGTTGAAAATGCACGGGTCATAGTGCTCAAAGAATATGTGCGCCTATTGGGGCCGCGCGATTCGGAAATAAGGACATAGAAATGACAAATATCGGCCAAGCTCTGCCCGCGGTGACCGTAAAAGACAGCGGCGGCAATGATCTCGATCTTGCCGGATTGGCGGGACCGTTCGTGCTCTATTTCTACCCCAAAGCGGACACGCCGGGATGCACAAAGGAAGGACAGGGCTTCACCGAACATTCGGCAGCGTTCAAAGCGGCTGGCTGCGCGGTTTACGGGATATCAAAGGACAAGCCAGCCAAACTGGCCAAATTTGCCGACAAATACGCTTTATCGGTGACATTGCTGTCCGACGAAGTGAGCGACGCCACCGAGCAAATGGGCGTTTGGGTGGAAAAATCCATGTATGGCAAGAAATACATGGGCATCGAACGCGCGACGTTTCTGGTCGGCAAGGACAACAAAGTGGCGCAGGTCTGGCGCAAGGTAAAAGTCGCCGGTCACGCCGAAGAAGTGCTGAAAGCGGCGCAAGAACTTGGCTGATACGCTTGGCACGGCGTGCTGATGGCGGCTGGATGTGACATCGGCAACGATAGCACGTTTTACATCTCAACATGATTCGGCATCTGCATCTATCCTGAAAAGGATCTACAACGACGAAATCCGGCACGTTGCAGCGCATAAATAATGGTTTGAATCGGTCTGAAAAGTTAACAAATCCTTACCGCACGAAACGCAGAAAGCCTTAGTGAAAAGCCACTTTCACGGTGGTTTAAAAGCTCCATTCAACGACTCGGCGCGTTACAAAGCCGCTTTAACGCTCAATTACTACGGATAGGTTGCATTGGGATTACCATTCAATTTACACGAGCGGGGATAAGGGGTGAGCAGTATTGCTGTTCATAAAATTTCGGGGCTACGTTTCGGCGTGGGTCGCATAAAAGGGTCTATACACGCTTATGAAACGCAGCGCTTTGGCGAATTGCCATTCACTCGTTCGGAAATCGGCGCTTGCCGTCGGGATCGCTTTTGTCGTCTCGGCGATGGCCGCTCCTGCGATTGCATCATCCGCCGCCACGACATCCGATAGCTTCCGTATTTCACCCGAAGACGTGAAAGCGAATGAGACCGCTCTGGGCGTGTCCGACCCAAGCTTTCGTCTGCTGCACGATAATTGGGGCAGCGCCGCGGGTGTGCCTACAAGAGCGCAAGTGGCAATTCCTTCGATCAATCCTGTTGAAGCAATGACATTTTCAAGCGGTTTTGGAAATCGCCGCGCCCCAACTCGCGGTGCCAGCCGTAATCACAAGGGCATCGATATTCGCGGCCCCGTCGGGACACCCATTTTCGCCACAGCAGATGGCATTGTCGGCCGTGCGCAATGGGTGCGCGGTTATGGCAAATATGTCGAATTGGAACATGGCAACGCGATTGAAACGCGCTACGGCCACATGTCAGCACTCAATGTGTATGCAGGGCAACGCGTTCGCAAAGGTGAAATCATCGGTTACATGGGTTCGACCGGCCGTTCCACCGGCAGCCACCTTCATTATGAAGTTCGTATCGCCGGTGAAGCCGTTAACCCGTCTTCATTCTTGGCAGCAGCCAGTTCGCCGTCAGAACAAGCAAAACAGTTGCAAGCCATGCAGCAAGTTGATAGCACGGCCGTAGGCGGTCCGGCTAACTAAGCGGCTTGCTTAACGCATCGCACCTTTGGGAGAGGGTGTTTGTCTGGGGCTGGCGAGGCGAAGGCCTTGCCGCCCCTTTTGTTTGTCCCTATATAAAAGGTGATATGACAATGATCGCCGACATCATCCTAACCCCCAACGCCGCACGGCGCGTGGCGGAAATTGCCAAAAAACTTGCAAAGCCTTCGGTGCTGCGATTGTCTGTGGAAGGCGGCGGTTGTTCGGGGTTCCAATATAAGTTCGGCATGGCCGACGTCATAGAAGGCGATGATATCGTTGCCGAGCTGGACGGCGCGAAATTGGTCGTTGATCCGATCAGCCTTGATCTGGTGCGCGGTTCCGCCGTGGATTTTGTCGAATCATTGGGCGGAAAATCATTTCAGGTGACCAATCCCAACGCCGCCTCTGGCTGCGGATGTGGCTCTAGCTTTTCGGTTTAAGCCTTCTCAACCACCCGAGAGTTTTCAACGCTGTTCTCGCGCAATAGTTTTCAGGGGGCCGAATGCGGATTGCCAGTTTTAACATCAACGGGATCAAGGCACGCCTGCCGCGATTACTCGAATGGTTGACCGAAACGCAGCCAGATGTTGCCTGCCTGCAAGAAGTGAAGAGCCAGGACGAGGGCTTTCCCGCAGAGGAATTTGAAAAAATTGGCTATGGCGCGATTTGGCATGGCCAGAAAAGCTTCAACGGCGTGGCGATATTGGCGCGCGGGGCGCAGCCGATAGAAACACAGCGCGGCCTGCCCCATATCAATCCCGGCGATGACGAAGACGTCCAGTCACGCTATCTGGAGGCTGATATATCCGGTGTCCGCGTGGGTTGTATATACCTGCCCAATGGCAATCCGCAGCCGGGGCCAAAATTCGACTATAAATTGGCCTGGATGCAGCGGCTTCGCGCTCATGCGGCGGAGCTGATGAAGCTTGAAATTCCGGCGGTGTTGGTGGGCGACTATAATGTCATTCCATCCGACCGGGATATTTGGTCAAAATCGGCGATGCTCGACGACGCATTGCGCCAGCCCGAAAGCATCGCCGCTTATCGCCGCATGCTAGCGGACGGGTGGACCGACGCACTGGCCAGCCAGTTTCCTGCGGGCGGCGTGTGGACCTATTGGGATTATCAAGCCGGAGCCTGGCAACAAGATCGCGGCTTTCGCATCGACCATCTGCTGTTAAGCCCGGCCGCTGCCGACCGCCTGATTTCCTGCGGCGTCGACAAAGACCACCGGGGCCGCGAAAAAGCCAGCGACCATGCGCCGGTATGGATGGAAATCGCGGATTAGAGCGGGATGGCCTAGGTGCTGTTGAGATTTAACGGTCCCCGCCCCTTAAACCCAAACTTCGTCATTCCCGCGAAGGCGGGAATCCATCACCTGAGCTATCAAATTTAACCCAACTTGCGTAAAATGCTAGGGCAGGTGATGGATTCCCGCCTTCGCGAGAATGACGAACCATCTGTTTTTAAATGTTTTATATCCTGAATCTCAACCGCCCCTAAAGCGCCTTCGCATATATCCGGTACACCTTGTTGATCTTGCCGTTGATCGCTTCACCCACAGAGCGCATTGGGCCGTTATCTTCCAAAACCCAGCCAAACTCTCCGCGTGTGGCGCCAAATTTTGCCACTGCGTCGCGCCGGATATAATCAACCAGCATAAATGCAAGCTGGCTGGCCATGCGGGTTGATTGCAACTTTTTCACAACGCCCATTAACGGCACGCGCATTGTCCGCACTTTGGGCGCACGAAGCCACCAAAGCAGCTTGACCCAATTGAATGGCCATAAGGATCCGCCATAGCCGATAATTTTCTCGTTCAAATCGGGCAATGTCATCATGAAGGCGACCGGTTCGCCGTCCACTTCTGCAATCCGGATCAGGTCTTCATAGACGATGGGTTTTAGCTTTTTTCCGCCATAAGCAATCTCCGCGTCGGTGAACGGAACGAAACCCCAATTGTCCGACCAGGCATTGTTCAATATGCCCAGAATAAGCGCGGCTTCCTGATCAAATTTGCTTTTGTTGACGCGGCGAATGACGATCCGGTCATTGCGTTCGCCGGACTGAGCAATGCGTTCCACCAACGGCGGGAACGGACAGTCAATGGGTATTGCATAGGTGTATAGGTCTTTCGCCTTCAGATATCCGGCGGCTTCGATCCATGGGCCATAATCAGGATGATGATGCCCCATCATGACCGTTGGCGGGTGATCGAAACCCTGCACCAGCAGCCCCGGCTCATCCCACATTGCCAGACTGATTGGACCCAGCGACTGCGTCATTCCTTTCGCCCGTAGCCAGTCTTCGGCAGCCGCGATCAGCGCGGACGATGCCTCGGCGTCCTCGGCTTCAAACAGCCCCCAATTGCCAACGCCGGGCCCCATGCCCTGTGCTGCGGGCTGCGTCAGCGCGATATGATCAATATGGGCGGATATCCGGCCGACAATCCGGTCACCGCGCACCGCCAGAAAATATTGTGCTTCACCATGTTCAAACCAAGGGTTTTTTCCCGGCGTGATCAATCCGTAAACCTCATCGCGCAGCGGCGGCACCCAATTGGGATCATTGGCGTAAAGGCGGTACGGCAATTCGACGAATGCTTTGGTGTCGGCTTTGCCGTTTACTGGCTTAATTATGGTCCCCGTCATCGCCCGATATTCCCTATTCTTCTGTCCGGACCAAAACCGTTTCTCCGATCAGGAAGAACAGCAAAAACGGTGCCCATGCTGCAATCAATGGCGGGTAAGCGCCCAGATTGCCCATTGCCAAAGCAAAATTGTCGGCGACAAAATAGATGAAGCCCAATGCCATGCCGATCACTGCGCGCAAGAACAATGCGCCCGACCGTGCCAAACCAAATGCCGCAACCGCCGCCAGTAACGGCATCAGCAACGCCGAAAGCGGCCCGGAGATTTTGTGCCACAACACACCTTCCAAACTGCTTGTCCGGCGGCCGCCCGCCTTCAATCCTTCAATGGCCTTATACAAAGCAACAAAGCCAAGGCCTTCGCCATCGACTTTGACATATTGAAAGCGGTCGGGGGTGATCCCGGCACCAACCGTAAGCGCCGCAAAGCTGCGTTCTTCCAAAGTCTCGACATCAAATTGCCGGACATCCTTTAGCAGCCAGCCATCTTTGCTAAAGGTTGCCGATTTTGCCGAGATAATCTGGCGCAAAACATTCTGGCTGCGCAAATACACCTTCACGTCCAACAAAGACGTCTTGGCGGCTTTGCCCGTGACCGTCCCGGCGTTGATAATGTCTTGGCCCTCGCGCACCCATACATTGTTTTTTATGCCGCTATCCAGCGGCACCTTTTCATATTCCGCGTCTTGCCATGCCTTTAGTTTGGCGGTGGCGGGGGCAACCACATTGTCGTTAAAGATAAACGAGGTTGCCGCCACCAAAAGGCTGGCAACGACCAACGGTGCCAAAATTTGATGCGCAGAAAGCCCAGCCGCCTTCATCGACACAATTTCACTGTTCTGGCTTAATGTCGTAAAAGTAATCAGCGTGCCCAGCAGCACCGAAAATGGCAACATCCGCGCCACAATCTGCGGCGCGCGCATGCCGACATAGGACAATACATCGCTTTGCCCGTTTCCTGCTACGGCCAAAATCTTGCCGCTTTCACCCAGCAGGTCCAGCGTTTGTAATATCAGAACCAGCATCGCCAATACGGCAAATGTGCGGACAAGAAATAGCCGCCCCATGTACAATGTTATCTGCCGTGAAGGAAAAAATTGCATCGGTCTGACCTAAGCTCCCTGAACCGCTAAGCGCGGTTTTCTGCCAAAGCGGGCCAGTTTCTTGAATTGCTTCCCAATCTGTTCTGCCGCCTTTTCCAGTGCACCAATCGGCTGGCCGCCGGGAATATGAGCGATCACATGGTACATCCACAGGATGAGCACGGCGAACAAGATGAACGGCACCCACAGCGCAATCACCGGATCAATCTTTCCTGCTGCGCCGACCGCTGCGGCATATTCGTTGATCTTGTGATAGGTCACCACCATGATAATCGAGACGAACACCCCGAGCGCCGAGGTTGATCGTTTCGGCGGTATCGCCAATGCCAGCGCCAGCAAGGGCAGCAACAGCATCATTGCGACTTCGGCCAGCCTAAAATGAAAATTTGCCCGCGCGCCGTTGCGCGCGTCGGCGGGCAATTTGGCATTGCCGCCATTTTTGAACAGCTCGATTATCGTCAGCTCCTTATTGTCATCATAGCTGCCCCCGCGGGCGCGAAAATTCTCGATCTTGGGCAATGGAATGGGCAGATCATGGCTGGTAAACGTCAGCACGCGCGGCGTGCTAAACTTTGGGGCATCGTGGACCAACGTGCCATTGCTCAGCCGCAAGATGATAGTGTCGACGTCATCGGTCCGTAAAAATTGCCCCTTGGCGGCGGTAACCGAAACCGTCTGGCCGTTTTTGCTTTGCGCCGACACGAACATTCCGGTCAGATTTTTGCCTTCATTCCGGCTTTGGTCGATGCGCATCGTCAGGTTCTTGCCCAGATTGTTGAACTCGCCAACCTTTATCGATGCGCCCAGCGCGCCTGACCGCAGTTCAAACCGCAGTTCCTCATACAAATAACGCGCATACGGCTGAATGAACCCGACAATGGCCAAATTGAGCAGCGCCAAAGTTATCGCAAATATATATGGCACGCGCAGCAAACGGAAATAGCCCTGTCCCACGGCCCTGAATATGTCGAGCTCAGAGGAAGTTGCGAGCCTGCGGAATGCCAGCAATATGCCCAATAACAACCCGATTGGAATGCCCAGCGACATATACTCCGGCACCAGATTGGCCAGCATCCGCCAAACCACGCTCACCGGGCCGCCTTCGGTGGCGACAAAATCAAACAGCCGCAGCATTTTTTCCAGCAGCAACAACATCGAAGCCACAACCAGCGTGCCGATTAACGGCACGGTTACCAGCTTGGCGATGTAGCGATCAGTTGCTGTGATAAATTTCAACTTATTGTCGCCCTGTCACCGTAATTTCGCCGCAAATGGTGTTGATAGACGCATCTAGGTTCAGGGGCAATATCGATAGCGATCTGAAAAATGATTGTCGGAATAGCCTCAAGGAGTAATGATGTCATGTTGAATTTTCGTTTAGTTTTGGCTGCTGCAACTCTTGCAACTGCCTCAACCGCAGCATTTGCTGGTACAGAGATTTCAAATAATTTGTCCCGCTGCAGTGCGGGCGGCGGCCCCGCTGTGCTGGTAACGGTCAATGGCTTGAAATCTGCGACCGGAAAAATTCGGGTGCAATCCTATAAAGCCACGGCGTCGGCTTGGCTGAACAAGGGCGCGTGGATCAACCGCATCGAAACAAAAACAACGGCAACGACGATGAGCTTTTGCGTGCCGGTGCCGGCCGCTGGCAGTTATGGCATAGCTGTACGCCACGACCAGAACGGCAACGGCAAAACCGATATCCGTAAGGATGGCGGCGGATTTTCTAACAATCCGAAACTTTCCATTTTCAACCTTGGCAAACCTTCTGTGAACAAAGCGGCGATAACCGTTGGCAATGAAGTGAAACCGATCACGATCAACATGCAGTATTTTTAAGGATTAACCCGGCTTGGCTTTAGTCGCACTTCTTTCGAACCCGCACTCGACTGGCAACCGTTCGCTGTTGC
>JAYUPJ010000237.1:0-4884 GCA_043760195.1 Sphingomonadales bacterium
TCAGTCGCCATTGCCGCAGGGCAAAGCCTGAAAGACTATGCCGCCGAACGCGCCTCAAGCCTCAATGCCGCGCGCTTTTTGCTCAAGGGTGTTTTCCGCAAAACCGGAGCGACCAGTCAGGCGCAATTGGCCGCCTTGCTCGCCAGCCTGCCGGGCGCCGGAGCCGCAGATTAGCACACAGCGTTATTCTAACGCACGCACGTTTAAGCATTGCAATATGGACGCCGATCCCATTAGGCTGCGGTTAGCAATAACCAAAGCTGGGGCGGGAACATGCGGTGGCGATAACGATTGATGATGTGTCGCGCGCTGCGGGGGTTTCGATCAAGACCGTTTCGCGCGTCCTGAACAAAGAAAAATACGTGGCCGACAAAACCCGCGCCCGGGTTGAGGAGGTCGCCGCATCGCTTGGGTATCGCCCCAGCTTTGCTGCACGCGCATTGGCAGGATACCGCTCGTTTCAGATTGCGCTGATCTACGATAATCCCAGCCCCTATTTTGCCCAGAACATTCAAGCCGGAGTGCGCGAGCGGTGCGTCCAAGAAGGATACCGGATGATAGCCCAGCCGTGCGATTCTGCGTCCGCCGGATTGGTTGACGAGATTGGCAATCTAATCGATCAGGCGCAGCTGGATGGTATCATCCTGACCCCGCCGTTTACCGAACGCGCCGATGTGCGCGACGAGCTGACACGGCGCGGCGTGCGTTATGTGATGATTTCGCCAGCCAACAACGATCCAATAGTGCCCGCAGCATTCATCGATCAGACGGCGGCGGCGGCGGCCATGACATCGTGGCTGATCGCGCAGGGTCACCGGCGGATCGGCTTTGTCATGGGCGATGATCGCTATGCATCAAGCCACAAGCGGCTGGCGGGGTATCGTCACGCACTGGATATCGCTGGCATCGATTTTGAGCCTGCCCTCATTCAGCCGGGCCTGTATGATTTTGATTCGGGATCGCTGGCTGCTGGCGTCCTGTTGCATCTGGACAGGCCGCCATCGGCGATCTTTGCCAGCAGCGACGATATGGCCGCCGGTGTTTTGGCCACAGCGCACCGGTTGGGAATCGCGGTTCCGGGCCAGCTGTCCGTTGCGGGCTTTGATGATACTGATTTGGCCGCTGTCGTCTGGCCGCCGCTGACCACCATCCGCCAGCCGGTTCGCGACCTTGGCGCGGCGGCGGCAGAATTGCTGCTCGGCAAACAAGAAAAAGCCGAGCAACGCCAGCTGCCGTTCGAAATTATCGTGCGCGGATCGACCGCGAGATTGTGATTGAAATGGGGGTTGGAACGATTTTGCGTCCGGCGGGAAATCCAACATGGCCCAGGGCCAAAACCGCCCAAGTTGTCACCTAGTTGACAAGGTTGACACCTATTTTGATATTTTGCGAAAGAACGGCGTTCGATTATTTCCTACATCGTGGTTTTTTGTAGGATAGCTTTTTTGCCGATTTGCGGGGGCAGAATGGGCATTTAGAACACAAAACTTTAGTTTGAACCAAATCGTCATTGCGAGCGAAGCGAAGCAATCCAGAGCCTGCGTAAGCTCACCCTGGATTGCTTCGCTTCGCTCGCAATGACGATTCAAATCAAATACCATACCACCAAGACCACCAACAATGTCAAAGAGCCATCCCCAACTATCCAGCCCCAACTAAGCGGCCAAGCCCTTCGTTCCCAGAACAAATCCTACATTACAAGGACTAATCCGGGATGAAATTTAAACGCCCGGCGATTAACCGATCTCAAGCCGCCCATGATCCAGTTTTGGCAATACATAGCGCGCGAACAAATCGCATTCTGCGATGTGCGGATAACCCGATAGGATGAAGGCGTCTATGCCCATCGACTGATATCGTTTGAGCTTGGCAAGCACCTGATCGGGATCGCCGACAATCGCCGCGCCGCAGCCTGACCGCGCCCGGCCAATGCCTGTCCATAGTTGGTCCTCGACATAGCCTTCATTGCCCGCCGCGTCGCGCAATTCGGCTTGGCGGCGCACGCCCGCAGATTGGCTGTCGAGCGATTTGGCGCGGATTGCGTCGCCGGTGTCGGCATCAAGTTTGGAGAGCAAGTGGCTGGCATAGGCGCGCGCTTCATCCTCGGTTTCGCGGACAATAACATGGGCGCGATAGCCGAATTTGGGCGTGCGGCCATGGTTGGCGGCGCGCGCGGTCATGTCGGCGATGATTTCGGCGACGGTGTCTTCCACATCGGGCCACATCAAATAGACATCGCAGCCCTTTGCGGCGGCTTCTCTGGCATCGGGGCTTAGGCCGCCGAAATACAGCGGCGGGCACTTGCCGCTAACGGTGCCGACGCGCGGCGGATCGACTTTTAGTTTCCAAAATTCGCCATCATGGTCGAGCGGCTGACCGCTCAGCAGGGTCCGAAGGATTTGCATCGCTTCAAATGTCCGCCGGTAACGCGGAGCAGAGGCCAACGTTTCCCCCGGCAGATCGGATGAAATGATGTTGACCGTCAATCGCCCGCCAAGAATACGGTCCAACGTAGCGATTTGCCGGGCGAGTTGCGGCGGCCAGCTTTCCCCGATCCGCACCGCCATCAACAGGCGGATCGTTTCGGTCAGCGGCGCTATGGCAGCCGCAAAAGCAGTGGTATCAATGCCCAACGCATAGCCCGAAGGCAGCAAGATATTATCGAACCCGCCGTTTTCAGCAGCAAGCACGATATCGCGGCAATGTTCCCAACTGGACGCAAGCGCCGGATCGGGGACGCCGAGAAATTCATAGTCATCATCGCACAGCGCCGAAAACCAGCTAACCTCGCATTTGCCGTTCATGGCAATGGCTCCTGCCGTGAGGCGACGAATATTTGATACCAGCTAGCCCGCGTCCAATTGACCTTGAACGCATCGGTGGCTTCCTTGATACGGGCCGGGGTCTGGGTGCCAATGATCGGGATTGCGCCTGCGGGATGGGCCATAATCCAGCTCATCGCGGCAGCAGACAGCGACACGCCCGCTTCATCGGCAACGGTTTGCAGCGCCGCCGCCACAGCGCGTTCGCGGTCGTTGCTTGGCGCCGCAAGCCGTCCGCCGCCAAGCGGGGACCAAGCGAGCACGGCCAGACCGTGCGTCATGGCCAGATCCAGCGTTCCATCTTCAATCGGAGCCAGCGTCAGCGCGGAAAGTTCCGGCTGGATGCTCGCGAACGGTGTATCGAGATGCGCCATCAGCGCCGTGGTCTGCGCCACAGTAAAGTTTGAAACGCCGATCGCGCCAATTTTGCCTGCCGCCTTTGCTGCCTCAAGCGCGCCTGCAAGTTCCGCAGGATGTGTCAAAATGTCAGGCCGGTGGACCTGCCACAGGTCAATGTGATCGACGCCAAGCCGCCGCAGCGATGCGTCAATTGCATCGGTGATATAGGCCTTGCCCGAATCATACGGCGTTCCGATGATTATACCGCCCTTGCTCGCCAGCACCATTTGGGAGCGAATCGACGGCGCTTCTGCAAACACCCGGCCCAATAGCTCCTCAGCCGAACCAAAGCCGGCGGGCGTGTCGGCACCGTATATGTCGGCGGTGTCGAACAGCGTAATCCCCGCCTCTATCGCCGTTTCGACGAGTGCGCGAGCGGCGTTGACGTCGTCCCCTTTAAAGCGCCACATGCCCCAGGCGAGTGGACTGACTGATAATCCGCTCTTGCCGAGTGGACGCGATTCTGTAGAGATAGGTAAGTTAGACATCGCTGTCATATGGCACAAGGAATTCGATAATGGGAGAGAAAATGCGCTACGGCATAATTGGATGCGGAATGATCGCACAGGAACACATCCGCAATCTCGCACTCATTCCCGGTACGCAGGTGGTTGCGATTGCCGAACCGGTGGATGCCTGCGTCGCGATGACCAAGGCCAGCCTGGGCGCTGCGGGTGACAACGTGCGCGTTTATGCAGACGCCGCAGCATTGGCACGGGACGAAGACATTGATGCCGTAATCGTCTCCAGCCCCAACTTCACGCACCGTGCGGTGCTCGAACCCCTGTTCAAAACCGGCCTCCATATCCTGTGTGAAAAACCAATTTGCACCACACTCGATGATGCGCGCTGGGTCGCGGGAATGGCAGAAAAACATCGCGGCATTTTTTGGACAGCGATGGAGTATCGCTTCATGCCGCCCGCCGCCGCTTTCATCGAACAGGTGCATGCCGAACGGATGGGGCGGCTGCACATGCTTTCGATCCGGGAGCATCGTTTTCCCTTCCTGCCCAAAATTGGCGACTGGAATCGTTTTTCGGAAAATACCGGCGGCACTATGGTGGAGAAATGCTGCCATTTCTTTGATCTGATGCGATTAATCACCCGCTCAGAAGCTGTCCGCGTGTATTGTTCCGGCGCGATGGACGTGAACCATTTGGACGAACGTTATGACGGGCGCACCCCCGACATTATCGACAACAGCTACACGGTCGTCGATTTTGCCAACGGCGTGCGGGCGATGCTCGATCTGTCGATGTTCGCCGATGGCGCGGAAAATCAGGAAGAGATTACTGCCGTTGGTGACAAAGCGCGGCTCGACATGTTGGTGCCCGAAAGCGTGATCGTGTATTCACCGCGCACCGGCCGGATGGGCGAAAAGACGCCGGAACGCACCCACATCGCGGTGGATCAGGCTGTGCTGGATGCGGGATCGCACCATGGTTCGGAATTTTACCAGCATCAGGCTTTCCTTGCGGCGGCACGCGGCGAGGGGCCGGTGTTGGTCACGGCGCAAGACGGCCTGCGCGCCGTATCAATTGGCGTGGCGGCGGAGATCAGCGCGCGCGAAAAACGTGTCGTGGAAATGGCCGAACTCGGTTTTTGACCTTGCCCCTTTCCCTTTGCGTCAATCCATGATAGCGTTCTTTTGTCTGACAGCGAT
>JAYUPJ010000238.1:0-4882 GCA_043760195.1 Sphingomonadales bacterium
AACGCGGGAAAATTCGCGCAGGTTACCGGTGATGAGTTTTAGGCCGAGGCTGCGCGCATGGCCCGCGATGAGCAGGTCGTTGGGACCGATTAGGTTGCCTTGATTGAGTAATTTTGCTTTGATTTCTGCGGCGTGAATCGCTGCCTCATCGCCGAAATCCAGTATTGCGACGCCGGGAATAAAGGCTTCAAGCTCCTCTCGATGCCGATCTTGCGCGTAGGAACGGATGATGCCAACATGCAATTCGTGTAATACAATTGTTGAAATAGCCAATTTTCCGGCAGCAGTTTCAAAGCTTAGCCGGCTGCCAATAGGTTTATCACGGATAACCCTGATGCAAGTGCTGGTATCCAGCATCGCCTCAAAGGTCAAAGCTCTCGCGCTCCTCATATTCGCCTTGCGGTGCTCTATCAGGAAAATCAGGGCAGGGTGGACGGTTGAAAAAATCCTCCCAAAAGCTGTCGCTGGGCGTAATTTCTATCTTGTTACCAACGCGCTTTATGAGGACGTCTTTCACATTGTCCGGGAAGGCCAAGTCCTTTGGAATCCGAACCGCTTGGCTGCGATTGGATTTGAAAAGCTTGCCTTTACGCGTCATTTTGGATGGAGCGTTCATGGGTATTGGATAGCGAATGTCGTGGGATATGTCAATGGGATATACAAGGAGTATATAGTATCGATCATCGCTTTAATGTGCGGAATTAAATTAATAGGTTTTAAGGAACGGCAGTGACAATTTTAGGGCACACCTGCGGCGCGCAAGGCGCAAAGGGAAAGAAGGAAATAAGGGAGTTGGGTAGGTCGTTGAAGTCATATGCCAACGCCCGCTTATCCCAATCCGTCACCCTGAACTTGTTTCAGGGTCCATTTTTCCGCACTAACGAACGGTCCAGCGGATAAATGGATGCTGAAATAAGTTCAGCATGACGATACAAATTTCTACAGATTGAGACGTTCAAACTCATTTCATTCGCTGCTTACGCCATCTGAAAAAAGCAACAACCAACAGCGCCGTTAACGCACAGAATCCTGCTGCATAGGATATTAAGTTTGCGCGATTTTTGAAACGAGTCGCAGGCAGCACTTCAACGGTTGATGGAACCACCTTACGTGCAAAATCTATATTTGCTATATTATAGACCCACTGCGATTTGCCGCAAACAGTATCAGACGGACTAAAATAAGATACGGGACCGCAGTTTGCCAATTGTCGCTCGATATCATCGGCAAGTAATATTTCCTCGCTATTCCTATTAGCGGCAGATCGCAACTTCGTCATTTCATTAGAAAGCGCCGAGCGTTGTTTGTCTTTCGGAAGCTGCGAAATGTCGGCGTATAGCTTGACAGCGCGCACCCATAAGGCCTTGTCATCAGGGACATCTTCCGCGCCCCGCGCAAATGTTGGGTCCAGCCACTCCAGCTTGCCGTTTTCATTGTCAAAGAATAATACTACAAGAGAATTTTGGTTGAAACTGTAACGACTACAACTGCCAGACCACACTTCAGAATGCGGCCTCCAAATATCGAACGGATCACTTGGACTGGCCTTTGATCTAAACGACTTGCCACCTTCACTGATAATTCTATCCGACAGATATCCGCGTATCTGGGCAGTTTTTGGAAGAGCTTTGCCTTTGAGCAAAGTTTCTGGTTTTACCAAAATCATTGGCTCAAAGTTGTCGTTGCCAACTGACTTCACAAGCCTCCCTACAAAAATTAAGTCTGCCTGCTCTGCAAGCTCAAAATTCGTAAGTGGTCCCCTAAAATCTGCGCTTGGGCTGCATGCGTAACCTGTTGCCGGAACCATAAACGATGATATGATCGTGGGAAGTATCAAACTTGGATGCCTCAACATCATTTGATTTAAGGCACGCTTCACCCCCCCAAATCCCGAACATCCGCCAACCTACCCATCACCGCCGCTGCCGCTGCCATCGCCGGGCTAACCAAATGCGTCCGCGCGCCCGGCCCTTGCCTTCCCACAAAATTGCGGTTCGATGTCGACGCGCACCGTTCGCCTGCCGGAACCTTATCAGGGTTCATGCCAAGGCACGCGCTGCATCCCGGTTCGCGCCATTCCATTCCGGCGTCGGTAAATATCTTATCCAGCCCCTCGGCTTCGGCTTGTGCCTTCACCAATCCGCTACCGGGGACGACGATGGCCCATTTGACGTTGTCGGCCTTCTTCCGGCCTTTCAGCACGGCGGCGGCGGCGCGTAGGTCTTCGATGCGGCTGTTGGTGCAGCTGCCGATGAAGATATTCTGCACCTCCACATCCACCATCCGCGTGCCAGCCGTCAGCCCCATATAATCGAGCGATTTTTGCGCCGCGACTTGCTTTGACGGGTCGGCAAAGCTCATTGGATCGGGGACGACGCCGGTAATCGGCAAAACGTCCTCGGGTGATGTCCCCCATGTTACCGACGGCGCAATGTCGGCGGCGTTTATGATCGCAACCTTGTCATAAACCGCGCCTTCATCGGTGCCGAGCGTGCGCCAATAGGCAACCGCCGCATCCCAGTCCGCGCCTTTGGGGGCCATAGGGCGGCCCTTCAAATACGCGAAAGTCACATCATCGGGCGCGATCAATCCGGCGCGCGCGCCGTGTTCGATCGCCATATTGCTGATCGTCAGGCGTCCTTCGACGCTGAGCGCGCGGATTACGCCGCCGGTATATTCGATCACATGCCCTGTGCCGCCCGCCGCGCCCAAAACGCCGGTGATATGCAGCACGACGTCTTTGGCGGAAACGCCGGGGCCAAGTTCGCCGTCAACGCGAACTTCCATGGATTGGCTGCGTTTCAGTTGCAGCGTCTGCGTGGCCAGAACATGCTCAACTTCGCTGGTGCCAATGCCGAATGCCAGCGCGCCAAGGCCGCCATGGCATGCGGTGTGGCTGTCGCCGCAGACGATAGTGGTGCCGGGCAGGGAGAAGCCTTGCTCTGGCCCGACGACATGGACGATGCCTTGGTTTGCGTCGCTTGCGTCGATATAGCGGATACCGAATGCGGGCGCGTTTGCTTCAAGTGCCGCTAGCTGCGCCGCGCTTTCGGGATCAGCAATCGGTATGCCGTGTCCGCCCGCGTCCAGCCGGGCGGTTGTGGGCAGGTTATGATCGGGTACGGCCAGCGTCAGGTCGGGCCGCCGCACCGTCCGCCCGGCAACGCGCAGTCCCTCAAACGCCTGCGGGCTGGTCACTTCATGCACCAGATGGCGGTCGATAAACAGGATCGCGGTGCCATCATCGCGCGTCTCAACCACATGCGCGTTCCAGATTTTTTCGTACAGGGTCAGTGGTGTTGCTTGCTGAATATCCGTCATCATTCGCCCAATTACGCGCCGTCACCCTGAACTTGTTTCAGGGTCCATCATGCCGCAAAACCTAGTATAGCTGCGAAATGGATGCTGAAACAAGTTCAGGATGACGAATTTGGTGAAATGAAGTGTATTGCCGCCAACTGGCATCTGGCAAAGCGTGATTTGCAATTGGCAAACGGGGCGGCGCGGCGCTATATTCATTCAATGAGCATATACGCCATCGTCGTTGTTATCACCGCATCCGTTTTCGCAATGGAGATGATCGCGTGGGGCGCGCATAAATATATTATGCATGGCTGGGGATGGGCATGGCACCGTGACCATCACGAGCCGCATGATAACGCACTGGAAAAAAATGATCTTTACGGCATTGTTGGTGCTGTGATCAGCATCAGCATGTTTGCCATCGGATCGCCGTTCATCATGGGCGCAGCGGCGTGGGAGCCGGGGACGTGGATTGGCCTAGGCGTGTTGTTTTACGGCATTATTTACACGCTCGTCCATGACGGATTGGTGCATCAGCGTTATTTTAAATACGTCCCCAAACGCGGATATGCCAAACGATTGGTGCAGGCACATAAACTGCACCACGCGACGATAGGCAAAGAGGGCGGCGTGTCATTTGGTTTCGTGTTTGCCCGTGATCCTGCGGCGTTAAAGCAAGATTTGAAAGCACAGCGGGAGGCTGGGATTGCGGTTGTGCGCGATGCCGCGCTCTAGTTTTTGTTATTCAACCGCTGCCAAAGGTCCGTTGGCAAATTGCGCAAAAGCAGCTTCAATATCGTCTTTGTTTTCCAGTAAGCCATGACCACTGCTGTTTATTGTTGTTACTTTAGTACCAAATAACGCCGCGAATTTGGCTGCACTGCTTTCGGTAATGAAGTCGCACGATCCGCGCAGGACCAAGGCAGGTATTTTTATTGGTCCTGCTGCCTTAAACTTAATTTTATCCAGGTCTTTGGCAATCAGACGATTTGCATAAAGGTTGCCGCCTGAGCCCGGAGCGGGCGGCGTAATATTCGATCCTTTGCAAACCATTCCGCCCATCAAATCGGCATTTACCAGATCATCAAACAAACGGCCTGCATCTGATTGCGACAGTGACGCTTCGGCGGATTGGCCATTATTATCCACTTTGCCAACCGCAGAGATCAGCTCTTTGCTCATTTTTACTTTATCTCGGTTAGTGATTTTATAGTCCCGCTTTGCGCTTGTGCCGGGATAACTGCCGGGTGATGTCAGGATTATACCCGCGACATTGGCGGGGTAACGCGCGGTATATATTGCCGCCAAGCTGGCTCCGTAAGAGCTTCCCCATATGATGATTTTGTCTTGCCCCAATGCAATGCGCAGCGCTTCGAGATCGGCAACGGCGCGCTCAATCGTGTAATCTTTCACGGCAATGTGTTTGGATTTGCCGCCGCCTGCTTGATCAAAATATATGGTAGTAAATCCGGCATTACGCAGCGATGCACCCTTTTTCTTAGCGCCGTCTGTTGTGTACATGCCGGGGCCGCCGTGGACATAGATAACGGGGGTTTTGTGCAGGGGTTTTTCCGCAAGC
>JAYUPJ010000239.1:0-12678 GCA_043760195.1 Sphingomonadales bacterium
AGCGATCCGCGAACCGGGCGGTTGACGATCAACATGTTCCTTATCGGCGCATGAGCATCAAAAACTATAGGCAATGCCGACGATGCCTAAAAACTGGTCGGCGTCGCCTGCTTCACGGACCAAAGCAGAATTGGCGTATTGGCCAAGCAGCCGCGAATAGCCGGTGAGCGCGAACAAGCCCCAACCTTTTCGGTTGTCTCCGCCCAAATCCTGACCGATCAAGATAGAAGTTCCTAAGCTTTTAAAACCTGCGCCGCTGGTGGCATATCCGCTGATGCTGGGTACCGGCGCGGCGATGGCGGGTGTATCGAAATACGTGCGGCCATAGCCTGAGCCGACATAATCCGCCGAAACGCCCAGTGAAGCAAAGGTTCGCTGTGACAACGGGCTGGCGTAGGTAATGCCGGGCTTGATGATGTAACTGTTATGGACATTGGCGACGTCGTGGACGTAGCTGACATCGAAAGTCAGGCTGTCCGGCGGGATTAGAACACCGCGCTTGCCAACGCCAACATAGCCGCCAAGTTCAATCGCCGCGTCCTTTTCGCCCAGCAATTGCAGACGCGCATCCTTTAATCCGCCAGTGCGTTCGGGGCGCAGCTGGGCAACTGGCCCGGCAATGATGTTGACCTTGTCACCCGCCTGTTCACGGACAAGATCAACGTAAAGGTTGAGCCCGCGCATGGCGAATTCAAAACCTTCAACCTTGCCGCGAACGATGCCGCCGGGCTGAAATTCATAATCATCATCGCCGTTAAAGCGCGGCGCGATGCCGCCGCCAAAGCCAATGGTAATCTGGTTGCGATCTTCGGCCGGGGGACCAGATGGTGGCCCGGATGGGCGGCCACCGGCCTGCGCAAAAGCGGCGTGGCTGAAAAGTACGGCGGCTAAAATAGCGGACAAACGGAAAAAGGGGGACACCAGCATTTACTTGCTCCTTTGCCTCCCCTGCGATGTGTTTGCAGGATCAAGGCAAGAATGCAAGCATCATAATCGACTAACGCGCGAACATTTCGTCAATTAAAACATGTATTTCATCTTCACCGATTGGCTGATATCGGCGCTATGGACGCTGAACGATGCGCTGGCGAATTTGGGTGGTCCCATCCGGATTGCCGGGTTGCGCGAAAACGCGAAACCTTCGCGGGGAATGAAAATCCGCAAGTCCATTTTGTTGTTGCTGTTTTCATCGTGGACGATTGCGGCGGCATAGGTTCCCGCCGCAATGTTTGAAAACACAACGGTGCCAGCTTGGCCAGCGGGTAACAGTTTTTTGATCGCGCCCGCGTCTTTTGAACAATCGGGGAAGGCTTTGGGGTTTTTGGTCAAGCAGACCATCAATTGGCCCTTTGTGCTGCGCAGTCCGCTGACGTTCAAGGTAACGTCAACTCCCGCTGGCACCGATGCCATCAGGACGTTCGTGCCCAGATTGCTGCCCAAAATGGCCAAGGCCAATATCGGTGCCGCAAACTTTGTCCCAAAACCGAAAGTATAACCCATAATTTCCTCGATATTTGTCGTGGTGCATTTGATGATGCGTTGCTGTTATCAGGAAACTTCCTAACGTCCGGTTAACCATAAATTTTGGAAATATCTCCCAGCCCATGTGGTTGGTGATGCCCATGATCGTCATAATCGTCAGCACTGCGGCCAATGCGCCGATATGGATCGGAATTAAAAACACCAATGCCGGAATCGCAACCGCGCCCGTGATTGCCTCCCACGGGTGGAAAGACATCGCCGCCCACGCGGTTGGTGGACGGCTTTGGTGATGGACGGCATGCGCGGTCCTGAACCAAAATGGCCGGTGCATCAGCCTATGCGTCCAATAAAACCAAGTGTCATGCGCCAATAAAAATGCAAAGACGGACACTGGCAAATACCACAGCGGAAACGCGGCTACATCGGTGTAAATCTGGGTCCAGCCCCGATTGTCCCATCCCCACGCGACTATGCCAGCCGGAACGCCGTAGATCGCTGCGCTGGCCAGACTCCATAAAATCTCGCGCCGGATCTGCGGTGCCAAACCAGCGTATAGCGCCGGATATTTGCGCCGGGTCAGCCACGCGAAACCGCCGCTGGTGATAAGGTACCTGACGCCGACAATCATCGTCATGGCGATGGCAGAAATCAGAATGGAGAATAGCATAGCGCCGCCCTCATAATCGAATGGCGATGTTTTGCACATGCTATTGTCAATCCAGCGGCAAAATCAGACGTGAAATCAAATCCGGCGTTCTGCTCCGCGCTTTGTGTCGATGCCGCGCCACAAGGCGGCTATTGCCGTTGCGGCAACGGACTTTGGCGCAAACTTGCTGATCGGCAAGCGGCGCTCGGCCATTTGTTCAACCGCGCTCGCCATCGGCAGGCACGGCCATTCGGGTTCCACCGCAAGCCCAGCTTGATGCAAAGCGCGCCGCCGATCAACCATCGAGAAAATCGGTAGCAACGGAACGCCCTGCCCTTTTTGCGTGCGAATATGCTCCACCACGTCGTTCAGCGCGCGCCGCGACAACATCGACGGGATAACCGGCACCAAAATCAAATCAGCAGCGCGCATAATCTGTTCGCTCAATTCGGTCAGGCCGGGCGGGCAATCAAGTATGATGCGGTCATATTTCTTCGCCAGTTGTTCGGTGAGTTTGGCGACGCGGCGTTTCTTGCCCAATTCAAACAACGACCTGTCGATATGGCGCAATGATCTGTCGGCGGGCAACAAATGCAGCCGTTCTACCGGCGTTGCGACGGTCAAGCTTTCGGCATCGACGTCACGGGTAAAGATGGAATGGGCGACATCGTGCTGGTTCGATTTTGCATCATCATCGCGATCATCGCACCCCAAAATATAGCTGGCTGCGGCTTGAGGATCGAGGTCCCAAAGCAAGGTATTGTGGCCCGATTGCATCGCCGATTCGGCAGCCAGATTGACCGCAAGCGAGGTCTTACCAACGCCGCCCTTCAACGAATATACCGCTATAATCTTCGCCTTTTTCGTCATCCCGCTTTGCTCTGCTTTGGCGGCAGTAAAGTCAATCGGCTTGCATAGCATGTCTGAAATAGGGACGATAAACGAAAAAGGCAGCCGCCATAACAGCGGCTGCCTTTCCGGGGACGGGCACCAGATCGCGGGTTGCGGGAGAGGGAGACCAGTTTTCCGCGAACAGCGCCCTTTAAAATGGGATCCAGATTATCCCATCAGAAATGTTTCCAGTTCCGCCTTGGAAATCTTTTTGCTTTGGTCGGCGTCGGCCTTGATGAAGGCCTCTTTCAACCACGCCTGCTTTTTCGCGGCGGGCATATCATCTGCCGCGCCTTTTGCATTGGCCGATTTTTCACGCAGAACGGACAGCCAGCTGCCAAATTCCTTGGCGTTCAGGTCACCGCTTTGGTCGGTATCATAGGTTGAAAAATTGGTCTCAACGACCTGCTTCACTTGCACTTCCCTGGAGGGTTCTGCCGCCACTGGAGCCGGTTCGGCGGCAGGTTCGGTAACAGCTTCTGTAGTGGGTGCAGGCGGGGCTGCGGCGGAATCCGGTTGCGGTTCAGACATTGATTCAGGCCCCGGCGCCGTATCTTGCGCCAATGCGGGGCCGGTGATGGCCAATATTCCTGCGGCTGCGATTAAACGTAACATAAGATACTCCTGATTTGCGACCCAAAGAGATTTGTCCCGGGTATATTGAACACTAATATGAACAGTTGTTCATGAACCTTGTGAATATTATTTATACACTTCGGTATGCAATCAAGATGGCGCTGAAATTGTTAAAAATATATGACTAATTTCGTGCAGTTTTCGATCTATCTATAAATCATCTCTGCTTGCCTTATCATTGTTCAAAAACCGCGATGAATGAATTTAAGCGCCACGATTATTACTTTAACGCCACATGAACAGCGCATTGTCGCGATCGAAAACCGCTGATCTCAATCTGATTCGCGCAGGCGCTTGGTTGTGTTGACATTCAGAAACTACTTCTTGACCAAGGGTATCGTCATTCCCGCGAAGGCGGGAATCCATCACCTGCACTCGAATTTTACGCGAGCTGGCTTAATTTTGACATGTCAGGTGATGGATTCCCGCCTTCGCGGGAATGACGAACACTATGTTTCGAAATGTTTTGTATCCTGAATGCCAACACCACCTGGCCACCTTGCCGTGCCAACCAATCTATCGTTGCCGCGATGCAGTTATCTCCTTCCATCCATTCGGCAGCCGCGCTAGGGCGGCGATATGGAGCAAATTAAATGTGATTTGGCGATCGTCGGCGGCGGACTTTCGGGTGGGCTGATTGCGCTTGCGCTCGCCAAGACCCGGCCAGAGTTGAAAGTCGTGATCATCGAAGGCGGCGATCATTTTGGCGGCAATCATATCTGGAGCTATTTTTCCACCGACATAGCGCCCGAAGACCGCTGGCTGACTGCGCCGCTGGTCACGTCGGGCTGGTCGGGCAACGAGGTCAGGTTCCCGTCGCACAGCCGCAGCCTTGACGGCATTTATTACAGCATCGAATCCGAACGGTTCGATCAAGTCCTGCGCGAAACGATTGCGCCTGCGAACCGGTTGATGGGCAAACAAGTGAAAGCTGTCAGTCCCCGGCTGGTCGTCTTGGAAGGCGGCACACGGATAAACGCCGCCGGTGTGATTGATGCACGCGGGGCGGGCGATCTGGGCCATCTCGATTGCGGTTGGCAGAAATTCACTGGTCAACTTTTGCAATTGTCAGAGCCGCACGAGATGACCAAACCGGTCATCATGGATGCAACGGTGACGCAATATGACGGGTATAGGTTCGTCTATGTGTTGCCGTTCGGTATGGACAAATTGTTTATCGAAGACACTTATTATTCGGACCGCCCCGAACTCGACAGCCGCATCCATACCCAGCGTATTGCTGAATATGCCGACACCAATGGCTGGAAAGTTGAACGGGTACTGCGTCAGGAAAGCGGTGTGTTGCCTGTTGTCATGGGCGGCGACCTCGACAGTTACTGGGCCAGCGGCAGCGGACGGGTGGCCAAGGCCGGCGCGCGCGGCGGTTTTTTTCAGCCCGTCACCAGCTACTCTTTGCCCGAAGCGGTGCGGATGGCGACCTTTATTGCCAAGCAGCCCGATATGGATGGCGACCGCTTGCACCTGCTGCTGAAACGCCGCGCCGAAAAGCATTGGGAGGACGGCAAATATTACCGGATGCTCAACCGCATGATGTTCCGCGCCAGCACCCCGCAGGACCGCTACAAAATACTCGAACGATTCTACACTTTATCTCCCGGACTTATCGCACGCTTTTATGCTGGAACCAGCAGCATGGCTGACAAAATGCGCATCCTATCGGGCAAACCCCCCGTCCCCATTGGCAAAGCGATTAGCGCGATCAGGAGCAAGAAAAGATGAAAACAGCCGCCGTTATTGGTGCAGGATTTGGCGGGTTGGCATTGGCCATCCGTCTGCAATCCGCCGGTATCAACACCACGATCATCGAGGCGCGGGACAAGCCGGGCGGGCGCGGATATTATTGGGAACGGCAAGGCTTTATCTTTGACGCCGGGCCCACGGTAATCACCGACCCGCCCTGCCTTGAGGAACTTTGGGAACTGTCGGGCGCGAAGCTGTCTGACGACGTTGACCTGATGCCGGTCAAGCCGTTTTACCGGCTAAACTGGCCCGACGGCACACAGTACGATTATAGCAATAACGAAGAAGAGCTGCGCGCCGAGATCGAAAAACTCGCGCCGGGCGATCTTGCCGGATACGACAAGTTTCAGGAATATTCCAAGGGCGTAGAGCGTGAGGGGTACCAGAAACTTGGCTCGGTCGCGTTTCTGGATTTCGCCAGCATGATCAAAGCTGCACCCGCGCTGGCGCGGTATCAGGCGTGGCGGTCGGTATATTCGATTGCTTCCAAATATGTGAAGAACGAGAAACTGCGTCAGGCATTGTCGTTCCAGACATTGCTGGTCGGCGGCAATCCGATGACCACCAGCAGCATCTATGCGCTGATCCACACCATCGAGAAGCGCGGCGGCGTGTGGTTCGCGCGCGGCGGCACCAACCGGTTGGTTGCGGGGATGGTAACGCATTTTGAACGGCTGGGCGGGAAGCTTATCCTATCCGATGGCGTCGACGAGATTGAGACCGTCGGCGACAAAACCGTTGCAGTCCGGACCACAAGCGGCCTGCGTATCCCCGCCGACGCCGTCGCCACCAATGGCGATCTGGTCAACACCTATGACAAGTTGCTGCGCAGCCACCCGCGCGGCGCGAAGCAGACAAAATCGCTGAAACGCAAACGCTGGTCACCTTCTTTGTTCGTCGTGCATTTCGGGTTGAAGGGACATTATCCCGATGTCGCGCATCATTCCATCCTGTTCGGGCCGCGCTATAAAGGCTTGTTGGATGATATCTATAAAAACGGCCATGTGCCCGATGATTTCAGCCTGTATCTACATCATCCCAGCATCACCGATCCGAAAATGGCACCCGAGGGATATTCCACGTTCTATGTGCTTGCCCCCGTCGCGCATCTGGGCAAGGCTGATGTCGATTGGGACGGCGAATTTGGCGAGAAGTTCAAGGACGCAATCCTGGACGAATTGGAACGCCGCGTACTGCCCGGCCTGAAAGAAAATCTGGCCACATCATTCTATTACGCGCCGACTGATTTCGGCCGCGATTTGAACGCCCATCATGGCAGCGCATTCAGCCTAGAACCGGTATTGTGGCAAAGCGCCTATTTCCGCGCGCACAACCGCGATGACGTGATCGACAACCTGTATTTCGTTGGCGCAGGCACGCATCCCGGAGCAGGTATTCCCGGCGTAGTCGGCAGCGCCAAGGCGACGGCAAAATTGATGCTGGAGGATATGGCCTAAATGAAAGCCATCGCCGTCTATTGCGGGTCGGCGACCCCGGCTAATCCAGTCTATATCGATGCGGCCCGCGATGTCGGGCTGACACTGGCACAGCGCGGTATCACCATTGTCTATGGCGGCGGCAGGTTGGGCCTGATGGGCGCGGTGGCCGACGCAGCGCTTTTGGCGGGCGGCAAAGTGATCGGCATTATTCCGCAGGCATTGATCGGCGGCGAAGTGGCGCACACCGGCTGCACCGAACTGCACGTCGTCAAAAATATGCACGAACGCAAACAGGCTTTCACCGACTTGTCCGACGGCTTCATCAACTTGCCCGGCGGCGTCGGCACGATGGACGAAATGTGGGAAGCGATCAGCTGGTCGCAATTGGGCTATCACAATAAGCCCGTTGGCATTTTGAATATCGCGGGATATTATGACCACCTGATCGCGTTCAATGCGCACATGGCCGACGTCGGTTTCGTCCGCGATGCGCATAAGGGGATATTGTTGGTGGCAGATGCGTTAGCGGAGTTGCTGGATAAGATGGCGGGTTACGTGCCGCACAAAACAATATTCGAGATGAAGGCAGAGGATTTGTGAGGGGTGGCTTGAGGAATCCAGCCGTCATTGCGAGCGTAGCGCGGCAATCCAGTGCGGAGTAAAACTGCTCTGGATTGCTTCGCTTCGCTCGCAATGACGAACCAACTTGGGCTGGCTTAAATGCATAACCGCCCCGCCCTCGTCACGTTCGCCCGCAATTCCATCGCGCGCGGGTCAAAATCGTTTGCCGCCGCCAGCAAACTGTTCGCCCCCCTCACCCGCGAACGCGTTTGGCTGCTCTACGCATGGTGCCGCAAATGTGATGATATGGCCGATGGGCAGGATCATGGCGGCGCGATGGCGCAGGTCGCCGATCCGGCGGCGCGGCTTGCGGCAATCCGCGACCTGACCGCCAAAGCAATGCGCGGCGAAGTTACCGGCGAACCCGCGTTTGACGCGCTAGGCATCGTTGCCGCCGAATGCGGTTTGACCCAGAAAATGGCTGATGATGTGATCGATGGCTTCGCGTTGGATACTGCTGATTGGCGGCCACGCAGCGAGGACGATTTGTACCGGTATTGCTTTCATGTCGCCGGAGCGGTTGGCGTGATGATGGCGGTGGTGATGGGCGTGCACGCCGATGATGAGGCAACGCTGGACCGGGCATGCGACCTTGGGCTGGCGTTTCAGCTGGCCAATATCGCGCGCGATTTGAACGATGATGATGCGGCGGGGCGATGCTATCTGCCGCAGTTATGGCTGTCCGATATGGACATTCCGCCGGGCCAAACACTCGGCCCGCATTACCGCGAACGGCTGGCATTGTTGGCGCGGCGGCTATGCGATGCGTCGGAGCATTACGAGGCATCGGCACGGGTTGGTGCCGCATCCCTGCCGTTTCGCTGCCGCTGGGCGGTGTTGGCCGCCGCCGGGATCTATGGTGACATTGCGCGGGAAGTGCGTGCCAACGGCGTTCATGCCTGGGATCACCGCGTTTATACCAGCAAGGCGGACAAACTGAAATGGGTAGCTAAAGCGGGCCTCATGGCGGCACGCAACAAGCCAGAGCCCATCAGCCGCGACGGGTTATGGACGCGGGACAGATAAACTCAACGTCGCAATTCTCAGAACCGTCACCCTGAACTTGTTTCAGGGTCCATTGTGCAGCATAGCTCAGGTCTAGACCATAAATAGACCCTGAAACAAGTTCAGGGTGACGTTGCTTGAATTTCCACAGCAACTTTGAATGCAAGAACGTGCCTACCCCGCCAACAGCGCCCCTGCCCTTTCCGCCAACCGGTCAACCGCCGCTGCGTGGATCCCCGGGGCGCAGCAGATCAGGCCGAAATCAAGCGGCTTGGGCTTGTTATACCGCAGCGCCCCGCCCAGCGCATCGGTAACAATCGCGCCCGATTCTTGCGCCACCAAATGCGCGGCGGCCACGTCCCATTCATTGCCCCAGCGCAATGTCGCGACCAAATCGGCGCGGTCACATGCCACCATCGTCATGCGCATCGCGATGCTATTGGGCTTATACACCGTCGTTAAATCGCGGTCGACTTTTGGTAGGTCATCGGCTGGCACACGGGCACCAGCAAACTCGTTGCGCTGACTTGCGGTCAGTAACTTGCCGTTGCAGCGCACACCCTTTTTGGCTTCGGCAACCCACAATTGCTGCGTTGCCGGAGCAGCCATGACGGCGAACAGCGGCAGGCCGTCTGCAACCAACACCGCCGAAACGCACCAGCCCTTGCGTCCGCGCACATAATCGCGGGTTCCGTCGATCGGATCGACGCACCAGATTAGCCGCGCATTCAACCGGTCTGCATTATCCACCGTTTCTTCGGACAGCCAGCCAGCACCGGGAATGATCGCAGCGAGCCGTTCTTTCAGCAATGCATTGACGGCCATATCGGCATCGCAGACAGGATTGCCTTTGCTCTTTTCCCAGACCCGCGCATTTGGCACCGCGCCTTCGCGCCAATTGCTGAACGCCAATGCCGCCGCCTCTTGGCTGGCCGCGATGATGGCATCACGGTCAAAATCCAAATCAGGCACTCGCGATCATCATGCCATCAATTCGCAAAGTCGGCACGTTGGTGCCGCGAATGAACTCCAGATCATCCGCTGCCGATAGATTGCGGAACATATCTTTCAGGTTTCCGGCTATCGTGAATTCACTGACTGGCCCAGCAATTTCACCGTTTAAAATTAGGAACCCAGCTGCTCCCCGGCTGTAATCGCCCGTCACCGGGTTAACGCCCTGACCGGACAGCTCATGCACATAAACGCCGTATTTTATGTCGGCGATAAGTTCGTCAACGCGCAACATTCCGCCCTCCATGTGCACGTTGGATGCACTTGCGCCCGGTGCACCGCTGATACCCCTGCTGGCATGGCCAGTGGGTTGCAGCCCCAATTGCCGGGCCGATGCACTTTCCATGAGCCATCCCGTCAACACCCCTTTGTCGATGATCGCACGCCGCGCTGTGGGCAATCCCTCGCCGTCAAATGCGCGGCTGGAAAGTCCGCGCAGGCGCAATGGATCGTCGATGATTGACAGGCCGCTATCGAACAGTTGCTCGCCCAAAGATTCGAGCAGGAAACTCGTCCGGCGCGCAATCGACGACCCGCTGATTCCGCCGAGCAAATGGCCGACAAACGACCCGCCGACGCGGCGGTCGAACACCACCGGCATATTACCGCTTTTGATCGCGCCCGGATTTAGCCGCTTGACCGCTTTTTCACCGGCGCTGCGGCCAATCGTTTCGGCGCATCCCAAATCGCTCGCAAAGCGCGCTGAGTGATAGTCATAATCGCGTTCCTTGGCATCGCCTTCGCCTGCCAGTACGCTCGCCGACATACCGTATCCTGACGAAATTTTGGCACCTGCAAAACCATGGCTGGTAGCAAGAGCGAACACGGATCGCCCTGCGCTTGCGCCGCCGCCCTCGCTGTTGGTAACGCCGCGAACGGCGCGGGCCGCGTCTTCACACGCCAGCGCGCGCTCTTTCAATGCTGCGGGATCAGGATCACCTTCATCATCGCTTTCGACATCGGGTATGTCGCCTGTCATCAAAAGATCTGCCGGGGCAAGTCCTGCGAATTGATCCTCGGGTGCTTCGCGCGCCATTTCGATTGCGCGCGTGACTAGGCTGGCAAGTATATCGGGGTTCATACTTGACGAAGAAATTGTAGCCGAACGCTTGCCAAGGAAAACGCGAAGGCCGATATCCTCGCCCTCACTGCGCGCTACATCTTCCAACAGTCCCAAGCGCACCTGCACTTCGGTGGCGGCATCGCAGACATAAACCGCATCGGCGGCATCGGCGCCTGCATTAATGGCTTTTTCGACAAGGGATTGGGCGCGGCCGAGCGCATCAGTTTTACTAAGCATAGCAAGCCGCTTAGGCGCAGCGCGTTACAGCGTCAATTATATGTCGCGAAATCGCAGATCAATCTAACGACCCAGGCCAATCGAACGAACCGGGCCAATGCATCAGTATAGTTTGAATAACTAACCTAGAGCCGAGAAGCTCCGGAAAAATAATGTCAGCAAAATCGGCAATCCTATTGCCACAATCCAAAGCTTAATCCTATCAATCGCAAACCTTGTATCGAGGCCGCCTTGTCCAAGTTCGCTTTTTTCCAGCGATTGCCATTTATGGTCAAGCATACGGAAAAACGGAATCACCGCCGCCACTAACAAGACCAATAGAAAATAAGGCCAGATGCGCGTGCCCGCAGCCAGGCTGGGGGTGACGATAAAAATGAGCATCAGAGTATACACAACCAATGCCAACGCAATATGGTCACTGATCCGCTTTGTGTAGCCTTTCGGCTGATGTACTTTGCTGGCACGTCCGGCTTTCGCCATCGCTCAACGCTCCCCTAATCATCTCTCCGCTGACAAGTGTGTCACTTCACTTTGCATCTGTCAAAGGCGTTAAGCGTGTTTTTAGGGTAGGCCCAAAATCTTGTGATTTTGCAACGACAAACGCCATTTTGGATGCGCCTGGACAAACGCGGTCGCGGCCTCGACATTGGCTTTATTGTCAGAATCATTGCCGCTGTCCATCGGCTGGATCAAATAATGCGCGAAATCCCAGCGTTCCATTTCGGCGGTGTCGCTGCCCGGTTGCGGCCAGACAAGTTTCAGCTCGTCGCCGCTGCGCTGCACAACGTCGCTGCCTGCTTTCGGGCTGATACAAATCCAGTCGATGCTTGGTTCTGCGGCAATCGTGCCGTTGCTTTCAATCGCGGCCTCAAACCCGCGCGCCTGCAACGCTGCAACCAAAACAGCATCGACTTGCAACATCGGCTCTCCGCCAGTCATCACCACATAGCGGTGGTCTGCGCCATCACCCCACAGCGCCGCGACCTTATCCGCCAACGCCGCTGCACTGGCATACCGCGCGCCGTTCTCGCCGTTCATGCCGACGAAATCGGTATCGCAAAACTGGCAAATGGCGCTGGCGCGGTCTTTTTCAAGGCCCGACCACAGATTGCATCCGGCAAAGCGCAGGAACACCGCGCGCCGCCCGGCCTGTGCGCCCTCCCCCTGTAATGTCAGGAATATCTCTTTGACGGCATAGCTTTTTGGCGCGGCGCTCATGCGTAGATTATAGGGTCAATCAACCCCGCGTCCGCAAAACCCTTTTGCCGCAACCGGCAGCTATCACATTGTCCGCATGCCTTATTGCTGGGCGTGGGGTCATAGCAAGACCAGCTCATCCCCGCATCCAGCTCCAATCGCGCCGCCTCCGCCGCGATCTGCGCCTTGCTCATGTGCAGCAACGGCGTGTGAACCGTAAAGCCGTCGCCCTCTACGCCTGCCTTAGTCGCCAAATTCGCCATCGCCTCGAAACTGGCGATAAATGCGGGACGGCAATCGGGATAGCCCGAATAATCGAGCGCATTAACCCCAATCCACAAATCGCGCGCGCCCCGCGCCTCGGCCAATCCCAGACACAGCGACAGGAATATCGTGTTGCGCGCCGGAACATAAGTCACCGGAATCGCGCCATCCTCCACCCCGTCCTTGGGCACGTCAATATCAGCGGTCAACGCCGACCCGCCAAACCGCGTCAGATCGAGCGGCAAGATGATATGTTCCACAGCATTCAAATGCGCGGCGATAGTGGCGGCGGCGGAAAGCTCAATCCGGTGGCGCTGGTTATAGTCGATGGTCAACGCGATCAGATCATAGCCCTGAGCCTTGGCCAACCCCGCCACGACCATGGAATCAAGACCGCCCGACAGCAGGATGATTGCAGTTTTGGA